>CAZTIB010000213.1:0-94962 GCA_964613615.1 uncultured Chromatiaceae bacterium | reverse complement strand
GGCCGTAGGTCGTATCGCCGCAGCCGAGCGCCCGGAAATTCGCCACCAGGCCGGTCGTCATACGCTGGCGCAAGCCGAGGCGGCCTATCGCGATGCCGGCGTTGCTGCCCGGGTGGAGCCATTCATCACCGATATGGCTGCAGCCTATGCGTGGGCGGACCTGGTGATTTGCCGCGCGGGCGCGCTGACCATTGCCGAACTCGCGGCGACGGGCGTAGCCGCGGTGTTCGTGCCATTCCCCGCCGCGGTGGATGATCATCAAACGCGCAACGCCCGCTTCCTGGCCGATGCGGGTGCGGGAGTGCTGGTACCGCAGGCGGAACTGACTGCGGAGCGTCTCGCCGCAGAGATCGAAGCTTGCGTTCAGGACCGCGGCCTGGTGCTGGCGCGCGCGCGGGCAGCGCGGGCGCTGGCGCAGCCGGCCGCCACGCGAGCGGTGGCGGACACCTGCCTGAAGTGGGGCACCGGTCGATGAACGCGCGCATGCGCAAGATCAACACCATCCACTTTGTCGGCATCGGCGGTGTCGGTATGGGCGGCATCGCCGAGGTGCTGGTCAATCTTGGCTACCGGGTGCAGGGTTCGGACCTTCGCGAATCGGCGATGACGCGGCGGCTCGCCGGCTTGGGCGCCACCGTGCAGATCGGCCATCGCGCGGAAAACGTCGCGGGCGCCGATGTGGTGGTTGTGTCCACCGCCATCGATGCAGAAAACCCTGAACTGGTCGCGGCCCGCGACGCACGTAAACCCATCGTGCAGCGCGCAGAGATGCTCGGCGAGCTGATGCGCTTCCGGCGTTCCATCGCGGTGTCCGGCACGCACGGCAAGACCACGACCACCAGCCTGGTGGCCAGCGTGCTGGCGGAGGCGGGGGAAGATCCCACTTTCGTCATCGGCGGCCGGCTGAAGAGTGCCGAGACCAACGGCCGCCTCGGCGCAGGGCCCTGGCTGGTGGCGGAAGCGGATGAAAGCGACGCGTCTTTCATGCACCTGCAGCCGGTCATTGCCGTGGTCACCAACATCGATGCCGACCACATGGAGACCTATGGTGGCGATGTCGGGCGGCTGCGCGAAAGTTTCGTCCAGTTTTTGCACAACCTGCCGTTCTATGGGCTGGCCGTGATCTGCCTGGACGACCCGGGCGTGGCCGCCGTCTTGCCGGACATTAAACGTGCGACCCTGACTTACGGCACGGCAGCCGACGCCGATGTGCGAGCCACCGACATCGTGGCCGACGGGATTCAGTCGCGCTTCAAGGTCTGGCTGCCCGGGCGCGATGCGCCGCTGGCGATCACCCTGAATCTGCCCGGTCGCCACAACGTGCTCAATGCCCTGGCCGCCTGTGCCATCGCCCACGAGCTCGACCTGAACGATGCGGCATTAGAGCGGGCGCTGGACGGTTTTGCCGGTATCGAGCGGCGCCTGCAGGTGCTGGGTGAAGTGGCCACCCGCGCGGGCAAGGTGCTGTTCGTCGATGACTACGGACACCATCCGACGGAGATTGCTGCGACGATGGCGGCAACCCGCGAAGCCTGGCCGCAGCGCCGGCTCGTGGTGGTGTTTCAACCGCACCGCTATACGCGCACGCGGGACCTGCTGGATGATTTTGCCGCGGCACTGTCCACGGCCGACACGTTGTTCGTGTGCGAGGTCTACCCGGCCGGTGAAGCGCCCATCGCCGGTGCCGACAGTCCCGCCATCTGCCGGGCGATCCGCTCGCGCGCGCGCGTGGAACCGGTGCTGGTGAAAGATCTGGACAATCTGCCGGCACAGCTTAACGATGTGCTGCAGGCCGGTGACGTGGTGCTGACACTGGGCGCAGGCGATATCGGCGCCGCTGCGGCGCGCCTGCCCGCGGACCTGGCCATTGCGCGCAAGGTGGGACCATGAGCGCCACAGCGCGCATTCCGGCAGTCGCCGACGTGCGGCGTGGCGAGCCCATGTCCCGCCATACTTCCTGGCGCGTGGGTGGACCGGCGGAAGTGTTTTTCCGGCCCCGCACCCGCGACGAACTCGTGAACTTTTTGAAAGAGCTGGATCCGGCCACACCGCTGCTGTGGGTTGGTCTCGGCAGCAACCTGCTGGTGCGTGACGGCGGCGTCCGCGGCATCGTGATTGCCACCGCGAAAGCCCTCGGTGAGTCCCGGCGCCTGGACGCCGGCATGGTCGAAGCCGGCGCCGGCGTGCCATGCACGGCGCTGGCCCGGCGCTGCGCGCGCTGGGGGCTCGGCCCGGCAGAGTTCCTGGCCGGCATTCCCGGCACCGTGGGCGGCGCGCTGACGATGAACGCCGGCGCCTTCGGTGGCGAAACCTGGGACCGGGTGTCCGCGGTCGACACCGTTGATCGCGCCGGTGTCGTGCGGCGGCGAACGCCTGCCGACTATCAAATCGGTTATCGGCATGTGTCCGGCCCGGCGGCTGAGTGGTTCCTGTCGGCGCAGTTCCAGTTCGATGCCGTGGACGACGACGCTCTTGAACGGCTGCGCGGCATGCTTGCGCAACGCGAGGCCAGCCAGCCCCTCGGTGAGCCAAGCTGCGGCTCCGTGTTTCGCAATCCGCCGGGAGACCATGCAGCACGGCTCATCGATACGGCCGGGTTGAAGGGCTATTCCATTGGTGGCGCGGTCGTATCTGAGAAGCACGCGAACTTCATCATCAATAGCGGTGGCGCGACGGCTGCAGATATCGAACAGCTGATCGAACACGTGCGCGTCACCGTGACCAAGCGGCACGGCGTGACGCTGGTGCCTGAAGTGCATGTCGTCGGTGAGCCGGCGGAGGGTGCCGCGCGATGATGACCTATCCGACAGTGACGGACGCGGCAGACTTTGGTCGGGTGGCGGTGCTGTTGGGTGGCGCCTCCGCAGAACGCGAAATCTCGCTGAAGAGCGGGCAGGCGGTTCTCGACGCGCTGCTCCAGCGTGGCGTCGACGCGGCGGCGGTGGACCCTGCCGACGGTTTGCCAGGGCCCTTCGCCGCGGGTGCCTGCGATCGGGTCTGGATCGCGCTGCACGGTCGCGGTGGTGAAGACGGCACGGTCCAGGGTTTGTTGTCCCTGCTCGACATTCCGTACACGGGGAGCGGCGTGCTCGGCTGCGCGCTGGCCATGGACAAGCTTCGCACCAAGCGGCTGCTGGCCGGTTGCGGCCTCCCCACACCCGACTTCGTGGAACTGCGCGGGCCGGACGATTTCGAGTTGGTCGGCGATCGACTCGGGTTCCCGGTGATGGTCAAGCCGGCCGACGAGGGATCCAGCATCGGGCTGACGAAGGTGGACGACGCCGTTGGCTTGCCATCAGCCTATGCGGCTGCGGCCGCCTGCCAGTCGCCGGTCTTCGCCGAGCGCTGGGTCGCCGGCGGCGAATACACGGCCGCGATCCTTCATGAACACGTGCTGCCGCTGATTCGCATCGACGCCGGCTCCGGCTTCTACGATTACGACGCGAAGTACTTCAGCGACGCGACCCGCTACCTTTGCCCCTGCGGATTGCCGCCGGCGGAGGAGGAGGAGTACGGCAGGCTCGCGCTGGAGGTTTTTCGCGCCGTTGGCGCCAGCGGCTGGGGCCGCGTGGACTTCATGCTGGATGACAACGGCGCGCCGTTGATCCTCGAAGTGAATACCGTGCCGGGCATGACGGGGCACAGCCTCGTGCCGATGGCTGCGGCGCAGGCCGGCACCGATTTCGCCACGCTCGTCTGGCGAATTCTCGAAACCAGTTGTGGGGAGGTCGCAGATGGCACGCCGGCCTAACCGTCGCCGCAAAGCCGAGCCGAAGAAGCGGGTGACCCTGCCCGCGGTGAACTGGACCCGGGTCGTCGGCGTGCTGGCCGGTGCCTGCGTCACGGCTGCTGTTTATGTGTGCACGGTGTGGCTGATGGACCGGCCGATTACGGCTGTGCTGGTGCAAGGACCTTTCGAACGGGTCTCCGCAATGCAGATTGAAGAGGCTCTCGCGGAGCACGTGCAGGACGGGTTTCTCAGCAGCGACCTCGGCAAGATTCAGGGCGCCGCTGCGGGCCTGCCGTGGGTCGCAACGGCCAGCGTGCAGCGGCGCTGGCCGGGCAGCCTGGTGGTGCGTGTGGTCGAACAACAACCGGCGGCCTGCTGGGGTGAAGACGGTTTGTTGAACGAGGCCGGTGAGCTATTCGTCAAGGGCGAGGTGCGGCTGCCGGCCGAACTGCCACGCCTGATTGGCCCGGACGGTTCGGAGCGCCGCGTGGCGAGCATGTATTTCACGATCCAGACCCAGCTCGAACAGCGTGGTCTCGCGGCGCTGAGCCTGGACCTGGATGCCCGGGGCGCCTGGAGCTTCCGACTCAACAACGGCGTCGCGGTTCGACTGGGCGCCGACGCGGTGGAGCAGCGGCTCGCGCGCTTTTTCCGCGCGCTGGACAACGGTGTGGCCGTCAATTCAGAACAGGTCGCCTACGTGGACATGCGCTACACGCACGGCTTCGCGATTGGCTGGCGGACCCAGCTGGAAGAACCGCGTGTCTAAGCGTGGGGACAAAGGTTTGATTGTTGGCCTGGACATTGGCACGTCCAAGGTCGTCGCGGTGGTCGGTGAAGTCCACGAAGACGGCGAGCTGGAAGTCATCGGCTTCGGCATGAACCCGTCCCGGGGCCTGAAGCGCGGAGTCGTCGTGAACATTGAGTCCACCGTCAACTCTATTCAGCGCGCGGTAGAAGAGGCGGAACTGATGGCCGGCTGCGACATACACACGGTGTTTGCCGGCATTGCCGGCAGCCACGTGCGTAGCCTGAATTCCCACGGCATCGTCGCAATCCGTGATCGCGAAGTGACGCGGGGTGACGTGGACCGGGTTATCGATGCGGCCAGGGCCGTCGCAATACCCGCCGACCAGCGCATCCTGCATGTGCTGCCGCAGGAATTCGTCATCGACGGCCAGGAAGGCATTCGCGAGCCCATCGGCATGTCGGGTGTGCGGCTGGAGGCTCGCGTGCACATGGTGACGGGTGCCGCAAGCGCGGCACAGAACATCGTCAAGTGCGTGCAGCGCTGCGGTCTCGAGGTGGAAGACATCGTGCTGGAGCAGCTGGCCTCCAGCTACTCGGTGCTCACGGAAGATGAGATGGAACTCGGCGTTTGCCTGGTCGATATCGGCGGTGGGACCACGGATATCGCGGTTTTCAATGGCGGCGCCATCAAGCACACGGCCGTCATACCCATTGCCGGTGACCAGGTCACCAACGACATCGCGATTTCCCTGCGCACGCCCACGCAATACGCCGAGGAAATCAAAATCAAGTACGCGTGCGCGCTATCGCAGTTGGCAAACGCCGAGGAGACCATCGAGGTACCGAGCGTGGGCGACCGGCCGCCGCGGCGGCTGGCGCGCCAGACGCTGGCCGAGGTGGTCGAGCCGCGCTACGAGGAACTGTTTGGCCTGATTCGCGATGAACTGCGCCGGAGCGGCTTCGAAGACATGGTGGCGGCCGGCGTCGTGCTCACTGGCGGCAGCTCGAAGATGGAGGGCGCGGTGGAACTGGCTGAAGAAGTGTTTCACATGCCGGTGCGCCTGGGTACGCCTCAGCACGTGCGGGGCCTGGTGGACGTGGTGCGCAATCCGATTCACGCCACGGGTGTAGGGCTGTTGCTGTACGCGCGCAGCCGGGCCGAGAAAGAAGCAGCCGAGCCCACGGGCAGCAGTTTGCGAGAGATCTGGGAGCGCATGAAAGCGTGGTTCCAGGGTGGTTTTTGAGGTTGGCCTGTACGGGGCCTGTTGTCGTTGAAGTTAGGAGGAAGAGCTGATGTTTGAGCTAATGGATGCCTACAGCCAGAACGCTGTGATCAAGGTACTGGGAGTCGGTGGTGGCGGCGGCAACGCCGTGAAGCACATGGTGAACACCGGGATCGAGGGCGTGGACTTTATCTGCGCGAACACGGACGCGCAGGCCCTGAAAAGCTGCAACGTGCGCACGGCGTTGCAGATCGGCTGCAACATCACCAAGGGCCTCGGCGCCGGAGCCGACCCCGATGTGGGCCGGGCCGCGGCAATGGAAGACCGCGACCGGATTCTCGAGGTGATCGAGGGCACCGACATGCTGTTCATCACCGCGGGTCTTGGTGGCGGCACCGGCACTGGCGCAGCGCCGGTGGTGGCCCAGGTGGCGCGCGAACTGGGGATCCTGACGGTGGCGGTGGTCACCAAGCCCTTCTCTATGGAAGGCAGGAAACGCCAAAGCGTGGCCGACCAGGGTATCAACGATCTGGGCAAGTACGTGGACTCGTTGATCACGATTCCGAACGAGAAGCTGCTATCCGTGCTCGGCGCGCAGACCACGCTGCTGGATGCTTTCAAGTCCGCCAACGAGGTGCTGCAGGGTGCGGTGCAGGGCATTGCCGAGTTGATCACCCGACCCGGGCTGATCAACGTGGATTTCGCCGACGTGCGCACGGTGATGGCCGAGATGGGCATGGCCATGATGGGTTCCGGCGGTGCGGCCGGCGAAGACCGGGCCCGTGAAGCAGCCGAAGCGGCCATCTCCAGCCCGTTACTCGAGGATATCGACCTGTCGGGTGCACGCGGAATTCTCGTCAACGTAACGGCAGGCATGGATCTGTCTATCGGTGAGTTCCAGCAGGTGGGTGACACGGTGAAACAGTGCGCGGCCGACGACGCCACGGTGGTAGTCGGTACGGTGATCGACCCCGATATTTCGAACTCTATTCGGGTCACGGTGGTTGCCACGGGGCTGGGCCAGCCCATCAAGGCGGTGAAGCAACCGCCCGAGGTCATGGTGGTGCCCGACGTGAGAGCAGCGGCTTCCGGCGAGCGGCCGAACTATTCGCAATTCGACACGCCCACGGGCATTCGCCAGCAGGCGGTGGGCGGCAGCAACACGCCGCCGCCGGAGCCGGCTTTCGAACTGCTGGATATCCCGGCTTTTCTGCGCCGGCAGGCCGACTGAAACGGCGGGGCGACCGGCGCAGGCCAGTCGCCCCGAAGTTCAGCCGCCTTGGGTGACCCGCACCCGCACCCGCGCCGCTGCCGGGTAGACGGCCCGGCACAGGGTCAGCAGGCGGTCGCTTTCAAAGCGCAGGCGCGCGGCCCATTCCGGGCCCGCCGCCAGCACCACCAGCGTGCCGTCATCACGGAGGTTGGCCCCGGCGATGTGTGAGCCGACGGAGTCGGCGAGACCGGCGCGCAAGTGGTCCGTTAACGCGACCCGGGCGGCCGCCTCTCTTGCCAGCCGACCCAGTGGGGAAGTAGGATCGGTTGCGAGCCTGGACAGGGACTTGGGCTCAGTATCTGACATAATGCATAAAAAATAAGATCGCAGGTGTGAAGCCAGTTCCTTGTACTGCGCATAGCCGTTCGGCATAGTCTTTGCAGCGAAAAGGCAAACCCGTTGAAAGACGGGGACGCAAAGCCACCGATCTACGGGTCAGCACCTACGACAGCGGGGTCGCCGAATGACAGCTACTGCCAGCTTGCGCATTGCGCGTGCACGAACCTTCGTTCGTCAACCAGCCATGGCTGGCTCGCACGAGTTCTCACCCGTCGAGTATGGGGTAAGACGGACCTGATGAACATAATCATCTTTCGCCGGGGCGGCACGGCCCGCCACCTGTCCATGTCCGGGATGCTGATCGGCGCCGTGGCCGGCATTGCCGGAATTGTCGCAGGGGCCGGCTTCACTGTCGGCTACTTCGCTGCCGGGGAACACGCTGCCTCCAGATCCGTGGCTGAAGTCACCGACCTGCAGGGTGAAGTGGTCGCTCAGCAATCCAATCTGGAGGCCTTGCGGGGTAATGCGCGCCGTGAACTCGATGCGCTGGCCCTGAAGCTTGGCAAGATCAACGCTAACGTGATTCGCATGAACGCCCTGGGCCGCCGGCTGACCAGCATGGCAGACCTGGATCAGGGCGAGTTCGATTTCGATATCGCCCCCGCGGTGGGTGGTCCGGTCAGCGCCACACTGGCGTCGGGTGCACCCAAGGTGACCGAGCTCCTGGCGGAGATGGACGCACTGGACGACACACTGAGCGGGCAGGAACAACAGTTGATGGTGCTGGAAGGCCTGTTGCTGAACCGCAAACTGCATAAACGCGTGTACCCGCAGGGCCGGCCCGTTCGCGCCGGCTGGATCTCCAGCAATTTCGGGCGGCGTATAGATCCCTTCACCGGCAAGCCCGCGTCACATCGGGGTGTGGACTTTGCCGGGCGGGCTGGCACGGAGATCGTCGCCGTGGCGGCCGGCGTCGTCACTTACTCGGGTGATCGTTCCGGCTACGGCAAGATGGTGGAGATCAATCACGGCAACGGCTATGTCACCCGCTATGCGCACAATGCCGAGAACCTGGTGGCGGTCGGTGATGATGTGCGCCAGGGCCAGAGCATTGCGCTAATGGGTTCCACCGGCCGGGCCACGGGGCCGAACCTGCATTTCGAGGTGCGCCATCTCGGTCGCCCCGTCGATCCGCTGCGACATATCCGCGAGACCACCTGAGCCCGCCGCCGGACCGGACCATCCGGCCCGCAATCCCCGTACAATAGAGCGCTTTGTTCCCGCAGCGGGTCACAGATCCGTCGGGCATGATGCCCGTGGAGCCCGCCGGCGGGAGGGCACGGAGACTTCTGTTGGCAAACTTCCTGACACAATTGTTCGGCAGCCGGAATCAGCGGCTCCTGCGCCAGTACGGCAAGCTGGTAAAAGCAGCCAACACGTTTGAGGAAGAGTTCAAGGCCCTCGACGACGACGCGTTGCGCGGGAAAACGGACGAATTTCGCCATCAGCTGGCTGATGGCGCGACCCTCGACGATCTGTTGCCCGCCGCCTTCGCAGCGGCACGCGAAGCGGCCGACCGCGCGCTGGGCCTGCGGCCCTTCGACGTGCAGTTTCTCGGTGGCATCGCGCTTCACCAGGGCAAGATCGCCGAAATGCGCACCGGCGAAGGCAAGACGCTGGTGGCAACGCTGCCGGCGTACCTGAATGCGCTGTCCGGTAAATCCGTGCACATCGTCACCGTGAACGAATACCTGGCCCAGCGAGACGCGGCGTGGATGGGCCCGGTGTACGAGTTTCTCGGCCTCACGGTCGGCGTGATTCACAGCGGCCAGACGCCGGATCAGAAGCGTGAGGCCTACGCGGCAGATATTACCTACGGGACCAACAATGAGTTCGGCTTTGACTACCTGCGCGACAACCTGGCTTTGCACACGACCGACCAGATGCAACGTGAGCTGGCCTTTGCCGTGGTCGACGAGGTGGACTCCATCCTGATCGACGAGGCGCGCACGCCGCTGATCATCTCCGGCCCGGCGGAGGACAGCTCCGATATGTATTTGCGCATCAACCAGCTGATCCCGAACCTGGAGCGTGGCCTCGACGCCAATCGGCCGCGGAACAGCGATCTCACCGTTAAGAAAGTCCACTTGCTCGGCCGTGACGGTGAAGACCTCGGGGAGATGAGCCTGGAAGCCGCCATTGACCGGGGTGAGGCCGAAGGCTGCGATGTCTTCGAGATCGACAAAGATGCCAGTCCGGTGAAATGCCAGCTGATCTACCCGGGTGACTACACCGTCGATGAGAAGACCAAGCAGGCCTACCTGACCGAGAGCGGCCATGAGAAAGTCGAAGGCCTGTTTGCAAAGCACGGCCTGATCGAAGCGGGCGAAAGCCTCTACGACCCGAAGAATATCCGGCTGGTGCATCACCTGACCGCGGCCATGCGCGCCCATGCGCTGTTCAAGCGGGACGTGGAGTACGTGGTGCAAAACGGTGAAATCGTGATCGTCGACGAGTTCACGGGCCGCACGATGCCGGGGCGACGCTGGTCGGACGGGCTGCACCAGGCCGTCGAGGCGAAGGAGGGCGTACAGGTCAAGCAAGAGAACCAGACCGTCGCGTCCATCACCTTCCAGAACTACTTCCGCATGTACGAAACGCTGTCCGGTATGACGGGTACGGCCGACACCGAGGCCTTCGAATTTCAGCAGATCTACGGTCTCGAGGTCGTGGTGGTTCCCACTCACCGGGACATGGTTCGGGACGACCAGCCGGACCTCGTCTTCCTGACCGAGAAAGACAAGTTCGACGCCATCGTCGAGGACATCGTCGACTGCCAGGAACGGACGCAGCCCGTGCTGGTGGGTACCACGTCTATCGAAACCTCCGAGTACCTGTCCGGGGTGCTGAAGAAATCCGCCATCAAGCACTCGGTGCTGAACGCCAAGCAGCACGAGCGCGAGGCCCAGATCATCACGGAAGCCGGGCGCCCGGCGACTGTGACCATCGCCACGAACATGGCCGGTCGGGGTACGGATATCGTGCTGGGCGGTAACCTTGCCGCGGAACTTGCCGAGTTGGGTGACCAGGCAGAAGCCGAGCAGGTTGACGCCCTGCGTGGTGACTGGGCGGCACGACAGAATGCGGTGCTCGAAGCCGGGGGCTTGCGGATCATCGGCACCGAGCGCCACGAGTCGCGGCGCATCGACAACCAGTTGCGTGGCCGGGCGGGCCGCCAGGGCGATCCGGGCGCCAGTCGTTTCTACCTGTCGATGGAAGACAGCCTGATGCGGATTTTCGGCAACCCCGAGCGCACCAAGAACATGCTGACACGGGTCGGTATGCGCGAAGGCGAGGCCATAGAAAGCAAGTTGCTGACCCGACAGATCGAACGCGCCCAGCGCAAGGTCGAGGCTTACAATTTTGATGCGCGCAAGGCCTTGCTGGAATACGACGACGTTGCCAACGAGCAGCGCCAGGTCGTCTATCAACAGCGCAACGAACTGATGGCCGCCGAAGATGTGGCCGACGCGGTGTCTGGCATCCGCGAAGAAGTGGTGAACGAGCTCGTTGCCAACCATGTGTCCGAGGCCATGCTGCCAGAGCAGTGGGATCTACCGGGCTTGCAGCAGGCCCTCGCCCGGGAATTCGGGGCCGATCTGAATGTCCAGCAGCTTGTCGAAGAGGACGGCGGACTGGAGCCTGCCGTGTTGAGCCAGCGGGTGCTGGAGGCGATCGACCGGCAGTATGAAGACAAGGTCGCGGAGATCGGTCCGGCCATCATGCGCCAGTTCGAGAAGGTGGTCATGCTCAGCCAGCTGGACTCCCACTGGAAGGAGCATCTCGCCGGGCTCGATTACCTGCGCCAGGGCATACACCTGCGCGGATATGCGCAAAAGAACCCGAAGCAGGAATACAAGCGCGAAGCCTTCGACATGTTCAGCGAAATGCTGGACCAGGTGAAGCACGAAACGATCAGTGTGCTGTGCCGGGCCCGGCTGCGCAGCCAGGAAGACGTTGACTCCCTGGACGAGCGCCGCGCGCAGGGGCAAATACAGGCCCGGCACGACGCGGCGCCGTCGCCGGTGGCCGGCGGTGCGCCCGTCACCGCGGGAGTTCCGCAGTCGGGGGGAATGGCCGGCGGCCTGGTGGGCGGTGTCGGCCCGGGTGCCGGCGCGCCCGAAGCCGCTGCCGCCACGCCCTTTGTGCGCTCCGAGAAGAAAGTCGGCCGCAACGAACCCTGTCCCTGCGGTTCGGGCAAAAAGTACAAGCACTGCCACGGTCGTCTCTAGTGAGAGCGCGCCTCCTTGCCTGAGGCTGCGCGGCTGGCGATCCGCGTGGCCGCCGGCGTGCTGGCGGACGGCAGCGGCCGCGTGCTCATCGCGCAGCGTCCACCGGACAAGCATGCGGGGGGCGCGTGGGAGTTCCCCGGCGGTAAGCTCCAACCCGGCGAGACGCCGCGTGATGCCCTGGACCGGGAACTGCACGAGGAAATCGGCATTCGCGTCACCGGGGCCACAGAGCTTGTGGAATACACCCACGTTTATCCCGACCGGGATGTCACCCTGTGTGTGTTCCTCGTGTCAGCCTGGCAGGGCGAGCCGCACAGCCTGGAAGAGCAGCCGCTGCGCTGGGTGGCCGTAGATGACTTGCTCGCCCACGGCCTGCTGCGGGCAGACCGGCCCATCGTGGCAGCGTTGCGCGAGCTCAGCAGATCTTGATTTCAAAAGGCAGGTCTTCACTGACCTGCACCGCGCGGTCGGCAACGTCGGGCCAGACCATGAAACGCAGCGTGAAGCGGTGATGTCCGGCGCTGATTTCCGGGTAGATGCGCTTTTCAGCGGGCAGGCTCACGCGTAGCAGGTGAAAGCTGCCGCTGCGCCCGAGGGTGTGCTGGTAAACGCCATTTTGCGCGACGGCCCTTGCGGCCTCGCCGGATTCGCGCATCAGCCAGAGCAGTTCTGCCACACCGTCGCACAGCGGGCGCAGCGGCTCGAGCCATGCATTCAGAGCCTGGCAGCGTTGTTCGTAGGGCATGCGCAGCCAGTGCGTGTATTCCGGCAGATCAAATTCGCAGGTGCCGCCCGGGATCGCGCTGCGGTGCTTCACCGCACTGAGAAACTCGTTCTCGCGCATCACCCGCAGGTACTGCGGGCCAAGGGCGATCAGGTCTTCGCGGTGCGAGGCCAGGTTACGCAGCAGTCCTGACAGGCGGACCTCGTCCACCTCCGGGGCCTGGTGCAGACGGTCAAGGTGTTGCTGCTGGCGCTCCAGCTCCTTCAGCACGTCGCTGCGAACGTCGCCCCGGGTCAGTATCGAGTTGATGTCGAGCAGCGCTGACAGTGCTGCGCGGCTGTCCCACGGCGAGGTACGGTCCAGGTGGAAGCGCAGCTGCCGGTACAGGAACTCCAGCCGCAGGTACGTGCGCATTCGCTCGGTCAGCGGCTGCTCGTAAGCCTGTATAGCCCCGGCCGGCTCGGCGCGGGCCATGCGTTCCGCCCGGGCGCTCATCGGTGGTCCCGGCAGTATTCGGCTGGAGCAGACATCTCGCTATTCTGCGTCACGCACTGCCGGGGCCGCAATGATTGATGTTACGCGGCATCGCCGTGTTCAGTCGGCGCATGCCTGGCGGAGATAACGCTGATGCAGTGCCTGCACCTGCGCGCGAGTTGCGCGCAGGTCGCCGCTGTTGTCGATCACCGTATCTGCGGCCGCGATTCGCGCGGCGCGGCCGACTTGTGCAGCCAGCATCCGACTGGCCTGTTGGGCGGTCTCACCGTCGCGAGTCGTCAGCCGGTGGACCTGCTCGGCCTCCGGGCAGTCCACCACCACGACTTCGTCCACCTGCCTGTCGAAACCGCTTTCTACCAGCAGCGGGACGACGATGACCTGATAGGGGCCGCCGGCTGCCGCGGCCAGTTCCAGCGTCCGGTTCCGGATTCGCGGATGCAGGATGCCCTCCAGGCGATGGCGATCGGCCGGATCGGCGAATACCCTGGCGCGCAGGGCCCGCCGGTCCAGGCTGCCGTCCGGCCCCAGAAGGTCGGCACCAAAGGCGGCGACGATTTCTTCCAGGGCGGGCTGCCCGGGAGCCACGATCTCCCTGGCGATCACATCGGTGTCGATGACCGGCACGCCGAGGGCGGCGAACATGTCCGCCACGGTGCTTTTGCCGCTGGCTATCCCGCCGGTCAGACCGATGCGGCGCACCGCGGTCTCGGAGGCGGGCACTTCAGAATCCGGCCATCTGCCGATAGGCGCTGGTGAGTGCGTCACCCCACAGCAGGGCCACGAAACCGGCGGCGGCCAGGAATGGCCCGAAAGGCATGGGCCGCTGGCTGTCCCGGCCGGCAAACAGAATCATCGCGACCCCGGTCACCGCGCCGACGAGGGCCGACAGAATGATGACGACCGGCAGCATTTGCCAGCCCAGCCACGCCCCCAGCGCGCCGAGCAGCTTGAAATCGCCATAGCCCATCCCCTCCTTGCCGGTGACCAGCTTGAACAGGTGGTAGATGCACCAGAGGCTCAGGTAGCCGGCCATGGCCCCGATGACCCCCGAGCGCAGGTCGGTGAAGGTGCCGCCCTGCAACGCAAATACCAGGCCGAGCCACAGCAGCGGCAGGGTGAGGGAATCGGGCAGGAGCTGGTGGTCGAAGTCGATGACCGTGAGCGCAATCAGCGACCAGGTCAGGAGCAGCGCGCCGGCGGTCTCGAGGCTGTAGCCGAAATGCCAGGCCACCAGCCCCGACAGCACGGCCGTCACGGTTTCCACAACAGGGTAGCGAATCCCGATGGTCGTGCCGCACCCGGCGCAGCGGCCGCGCAGGAACAGGAAGCTAAGCACCGGGATGTTCTGCCACGCCTTTATCTGGGCGCCACAGGCGGGGCAGGCCGAGCGTGGCGTAACGAGATTGTAGGTGTCGGCCGATTCGGCCGTCAGGGCTGCGCTGCCGTCTTGCTCGGCCAGCACCTCTCGGGCCTGCGCCCGCCAGCTGCGCTCCAGCATGATGGGCAGCCGGTGTATCACCACGTTCAGAAAACTGCCGACAATCAATCCCAGCAGGGCCGTGACCCCGGCAAACACTGCGGGCTGGGCGGATAGCAGCTCCGCGAGGGTCAGATCACCGCTCCCATCTTGAAGATGGGCAGATACATGGCAACGACCAGGCCGCCCACCAGCACACCGAGGATGGCCATGATCATCGGCTCCAGCAGGCTGCTGAGGCTGTCCACCGCGTTGTCGACGTCCTCTTCATAGAAGTCGGCAACTTTCGCGGACATCTCGTCCAGGGAACCGGATTCCTCGCCCACCGCGACCATCTGAATCACCATGTTAGGAAACAGCTCGGTGTTCTCCATGGCTCGCTGCAGGCGCTGCCCCGTGGCGACCTCGTCCTTCATCTCCAGCACGGCCATCTCGAAGACCACGTTGCCGCAGGCACCGGACACGGACTGGAGGGCTTCCACCAGCGGTACGCCGGCGCTGAACATGGTCGACAGCGTCCGCGCGAAACGGGCAATGGCGGCTTTGTTCATGATGCTGCCGATGATTGGCAGCTTAAGCACGATTCGGTCCTGTATTTCCCGCAAGCGCTTGGAACGCTTCTTCATGTACAGGTAGCCGCTGATCGAGCCGCCGATGACAAAGGCCACCAGCCAGCCCTGGCTGCGCATGAATTCGGAGAGGCTAATCACCATGCGCGTGAAGGCCGGCAAGTCGGCACCAAAGCCCTGGAATAGATTCTCGAACTCCGGGATCACGAAAATCAGCAGGATCGTGGTGACTACCGCAGCGACGGCCAGCACGGCGCCGGGGTAGAACAAGGCCTTCTTGATCTTTTTCTTGATCGCCTCGGTCTTTTCCTTGTAGGTGGCGATCTTGTCGAGCAGTGTCTCAAGAGCACCGGCCTGTTCGCCGGCTTCCACCAGGTTCACGTACAAGTCGTCGAAGTGCAGCGGATGCTTGCCCAGCGCCTCGGCCAGCGCGGTGCCGCCCTCGACATCCTGCTTCACCGCGAGGATCAGTTCCGCCATGGCCGGGTTTTCGTGGCCGTTACCGACAATTTCAAAGGACTGCACCAGCGGGATACCGGCCGTCAGCATCGTGGCCAGCTGCCGGCTGAATATCGCGATGTCCTGCGGGGTAACCGTGCCCTTGGACTGGAACAGGCTGCTTTGCTTGCGCACACGGACCGGCACCACGCCTTGCCGGCGCAGTTCGGCGCGCAAGGCAGCCTCGTCCGTGGCAATGGTCTTGCCCTTGATGCGGTTGCCCTTGGTGTCTGTCCCTTCCCAGCTGAAGGGGGTCTGCTTAACTGCTATTGATCCGGCCATTGGATTCCGTTCCGTGTGTGTCTATGCGAACTGATTTGCCGCGCCGCGCGGCATCACTCAATCGTAACCCGGTTGATTTCTTCGAGGCTGGTAATCCCGTCCTTCACTTTCTGCAGCGCGGAGCGGCGCAGATCCCAGACACCTTCTGAGGCAGCCTGGTCGGCAATCTGCGTCGCGTTGCCGCCCTCCATAATGATCCGCGCAATGGTTTCGGTCACCGGCATCACCTGGTAAATGCCCACGCGGCCCTTGTAGCCGTCGTTGCACTGCTTGCAGCCTACGGGGCCGTAAATTCGCACCCCGCCGACTTCGTCTTTCGTAAAGCCCTCCTGCAACAGGGCTTCATCGGGAATGTCCTTTACTTCCTTGCAGTTCTCGCACAGCCGCCGCGCGAGGCGCTGCGCGATGATCAGGCTGACGGTGCTGGCGATCGCGTAGGGTTTCACGCCCATGTCCACCATGCGGGTCAGCGTGCGGGGCGCATCGTTCGTATGCAGGGTAGACAGCACAAGGTGGCCTGTCTGCGCCGCCTTGATGGCGATTTCCGCGGTCTCCAGGTCACGAATCTCACCCACCATGATCACGTCCGGATCCTGGCGCAGAAAGGCGCGCAAGGCCGATGCGAACGTCAGGCCCACCTTGGTGTTCACGTTGACCTGGTTGACGCCTGGCAGGTTGATTTCCGCCGGGTCTTCCGCGGTGGAAATATTCGTGCCTTCTTCGTTCAGTATATTCAGGCCGGTGTACAGGGACACCGTCTTGCCGCTGCCCGTCGGGCCGGTGACCAGGATCATGCCGTAGGGCTGCGCCAGCGTGTTTAGATAAGCGTCTTTCTGGTGCGCTTCGTAGCCCAGCGCGTCGATGCCCAGCTTCGCGCTGCTGGGGTCGAGAATACGCATCACGATCTTCTCGCCGAACAGCGTCGGGCAGGTATTCACGCGGAAGTCGATGGCGCGGTTCTTCGACAGGCGCATCTTGATCCGGCCATCCTGCGGCACTCGCCGTTCGGCGATGTCCATTCGCGCCATGACCTTGAGCCGGGCACAGACCTTCGGCGCCAGGGCGATGGGCGGTGTTGCCACCTGTTTCAGCATGCCGTCCTGGCGGGTGCGAACCCGGAAGATCTTTTCATAGGGTTCGAAATGGATATCCGACGCGCCGCGTTTAATTGCATCGAGCATGATCTTGTTCACGAAGCGCACCACCGGCGCATCGTCGACGTCGTCGCGCGTGACGTCATCACCGAGATCCTCGTCGCCGCCCGAGATTTCGAGGCTCTCGAGGTCGAAGTCGTCCTCGTCGAAATTGGCCATGGACGTGTCGACGGCCTCGAGCACACTGTTAACAATTTCCTCGAGCTTGTTCTGCTCGACCACGACCGGGTCGATCCGGAACCCGGTCTGGAACTTGATTTCGTCGATGGCCTGGAGATTAGTCGGGTCGGAGACGGCCAGGAACATTCGCTGCCCGCGGCGCAACAACGGCAGCACCTTGTGCTTGTTCAGCAGCTTCTGGCTGACGGAGCGCGCGGCATCCAGGTCGAGTTCCAGCGCGGTGAGATCCATCAGCGGGACGCCGAACTCGTGGGAGGCCGCGACGGCGACCTTGTGCGGGTCCGCCAGTTCCTTGTCGACGAGATAGGCAACGAGCGTCTGGCCGGCGCCTTTCGCGTCTTCCAGCGCCTGCAGGCAGATATCTTCAGTGACGATGCCGTCCTGAACCAGCCGGCGCGGCAAGCCGGTCAGCTGTGCTGATGTGGCGGAGACGGCCATGCACTCCTCACGCTGGTGGAAAACCCCAAGTAATCAGGCGCATACGCTCTGACATATGACATAGTCTGAAGAAGGGTCGCGCGCTGTGCAAGCAGCGAAAACCCGTTTCTTGACGTACTTCACGCCCGCCCGCCCGGCGGCCCCGGAAGGCCAGCTGTCCAGGGTAGTCGATCGGTGTCAACAGGGTCGGGCGCGGGTCTGTTGGCCGCCATCGTCGCCCGGGCCGGCTTGCCGTGGCCTCCCTCGCTCGCCGCTGGGCTGCTGGGCCAGCCAGGCTCTGCTCCCGGGGCCGGCGCTGCGTATGCCTGGCTGTCACCCGTTCCAGCGGCCCAAGGTGGCCGGGGCTGGTGGGGGGTTGGCAGGCCCCGCGGATCCTGCCGGTTGATGCTTCAGGCAATGGGACTAGCCCGGAAAAAGAAAAGGGGCCCCGCAGGGCCCCTTTCCGGGACTTAGAGTCCTTCAGCGATTAACCACCGGTGCGGCAGTTAGACGGCAGGTACTGCTCTTCCATGGTCGTACCACCACTGGCGCCGGTGTCATTACCGATCGGGCCAAGGGCCGTAATCGGGTCGTCACCATTGCCACAGCGCCAGGAGATACTGTTGTCCGCGCTCTGGAACGGCGTCAGCACCAGTATGTCGTTGACTACGGCGCCGTTGACCGCGTTACCGTAAGTGATGATGACCTCACCGGCAGCCACATCCACGCTCAACACGTACTTACCGTTCGTGTCGGTGGCGACGCCGTTCATGCCGGCTTCGGGGCGACCGGCAGGAGCCGTGCCACGGACCAGCCAGGTTTCGGCCACGGCCGCCTTGGCAGCAGAGGCCAGCGACAGGCCTTCAGAAACCTGGGCGCGGATCGTGTAGTCCTGGTAGGCCGGGATGGCGATCGCGGCCAGAATGCCGATGATCGCCACGACGATCATGAGTTCGATGAGCGTAAAGCCCTTCTGCACTGTCTTCATCGGTATCTCTCCCTGAGATGAGATGGTTAAAAACGTTTCGGCACAAAGCCTGCGGAGGATAGTTGCAAACCGCGTGCCATCTTTCTGTGCGCCAAGCCTAACTTTCTGAAAAGGATGGACTTATTATTCTCAACACGGTGCAGATTCCTGTGGGGTGCAACATAAGATCGTGTCATCCCGGGCCCGGTGTGACCCCCTGCGTCAGTTTGTGACGTTCTGCGTCACATTCAGGGCATCAGTCCATGCCCAGCTTCTGCATTCGATAGCGCAAGGCCCTGAGCGTTAGACCGAGGCTGGCGGCCGTGCGGGTCTTGTTGAAGCGGTGGGCCTCCAGCGCCTTGCGGATGGTTTCGCGCTCCACCGACTCCAGCCGTTTGCCCAGCACCGCTTCTGCCTCCGTCTCGTCGGCGGTTTCCGCGTCCTGCAACAGGATGTCGTCCGCCTCGATCTGGTCTCCTGCTGCCAGTGCGAGGCCCCGCTCGAGAATGTTTTCCAGTTCGCGCACGTTACCGGGAAACCGGTAGGCCGCGAGCCGCGCACGGGCATCGCTGGCGAGTTCCGGGGTTGCCTGGCCCAGCTCAGCGGCCAGGCGCTCAAGGATGTGCTGCCCCAGCAGCATGACGTCATCGCCGCGCTCGCGGAGCGGCGGCACCCGTAGTTCGATGACGTTGATGCGGTAGTACAGGTCTTCGCGAAACTGCCCGGCTGCCACCAGCGCGCGGAGGTCTTTGTGGGTGGCGCTGAGAATTCGCACGTCCACCGGCACCTCCCCGGTGGCGCCCACTGGCCGCACGGTTTTTTCCTGGATGACCCGCAGCAGCTTCACCTGCATCGGCAGGGGCAGGTCGGCGATCTCGTCCAGGAACAGTGTGCCGCCCTCTGCCGACTGCGCCAGTCCTTCCTTGTCTGCGACGGCGCCGGTAAATGCGCCCTTGCGATGACCGAAGAACTCGCTTTCCATCAGTTCGCTCGGAATTGCGCCGCAGTTCACCGGCACGAAGGGCGCGTCTGCGCGAGCGCCCTGGGTGTGAATCAGGCGTGCCACCAGCTCTTTGCCAGTGCCGGACTCGCCGGAGATGTGCACAGGGGCCTGACTTCGGGCCACCTTCGCGATCATCCGGCGCAGCTCTTCCATCGGCGCGGATTCGCCCAGCAACGGGCTCGCGTCGCGCGCGGCGTCGCTGCTGCCGGGCAGCTTCAGCGCGCTCGATACCAGTTTGCGCAGCGACTGCAATTCCACGGGTTTGGACACGAAGTCGAAGGCGCCCAGCTTCAGCGCCCGGACCGCCGTTTCAACATTGCCGTGGGCAGTGATGACTGCCACCGGGATGGGCAAGCTCTGTTCCTGGATCCATGCCACGAGTTCGAGGCCGTCGCCGTCCGGCAGCCGCATGTCCGTCAGGCACAGCTGGTAGTCCTGGTTTGACAGGCGTTCCCTTGCGCAGGCGAGGTCACCGCAGGTGTCCGTGTCGATCTGCATGCGGTCCAGTGTCATCGCCAGCAGTTCGCACAGGTCCGGCTCATCGTCTACCACCAGGGCGAGGGGCTTTTTCATGTGCGTCGCTCCCACCTTTTCGGATCGGCGAACACGATACGGAATATGCTGCCGCCGCCGTCACGCGGCTCGAAGGCCAGGGCTGCGCGGTTGCATTCGCAGAGTTCCCGCGAGATGAACAGGCCGAGGCCGGTGCCGCCAGCTTGGCCGGTGGCAAAGGGCTCGAACAGGCGTTCACGCATCTCGACATCGATGCCCGGGCCGCGGTCCGCGAACTCCACGAACGGTCGGCCGGTGCCAGCGAGCAAGCCGAAACGAATGTCTACGATGGGTTGCGTACCGTCGCCGGCGGCGTGTTGCACGGCGTTTTCGCACAGGTTCCAGCACACCTGGCGGAGGTGGCTCGGGTCGATGCGCACATCCAGTCCGGGTTCTGCGCTGCCGATCGTGAAGCGCTCGGCGGGCAGCTCACAAGTCGATCCGAATTCTGCCACGAAATCGCGCGTCCATGCTGCCAGTGCGATTGACTCCGGCCGCGTTGCATCCCGACGCGACAATTGCATCACGTTCTCGACAATTTCGCTGACCCGCTGCGAGTGCAGGTTGATAATTTCCAGCAGGCGCCGCTCATCGGTGCCGATGGTGGGCGACTCACCCAGCAGTTGGGCTGCGTGGCTGAGAGCCCCCACCGGGTTGCGGATTTCGTGGGCAATGCTGGCCGACAAGCGGCCGAGGGCCACGAGCTTGGTTTGGCGGACCTTCTCCGCCAGCAGGCTGGCATCCTCCAGGAACATGAGCACCGGCCCGTCTTCGCGGCCCTCGAGCGGCGCGATGTAAGTATTGATCCTGGCTGCACCACCGGCGGCCGGAAAACCAAGCGTTGCGTCGGGCCCGGTATGACCCCCGCGCCAGTTGCGCAGCACCCGCGCCAGGTCGCTGGAAACGCTGCCTAGCGGCTCGCCGGGTATCCGGCCGTCGGTTCCGAGCAGTTCAGCAGCCGACTGGTTGATCAGGCGAATCTGGTCCGCCTCGTCCACCACCACGAGGCTTTCACGCAGGTTCTGTATCACGTAGTCGTTGAGCTGGGCGAGATTCGCCAGATCGATGCCTTGCTGCATGGCCAGGGCCTCGGTCTCCCGCAAGCGCCGCGCTAGCGGGCTGGCGGTGGCCGCCACGACGAAAATGATCGCCCCCAGCACCCCCGCCGGCACGAAGGCATTGACCGGCGACAGCCCCTGGGCGTAGGCCAGCGTCTGTTCGCCGAGTATCGCCAGCGCGCTGATCGCGGCGGCCAGCAGTGCGCGTTGATTGCTCAGGCTAAGACTTGCGGCACCTACCATCACTATCAGCAGCGCCCCGATACCACTGGAAATGCCCCCACCCGCGTGCGTCAGCAACGTAACAGCCACTACGTCCGCCAGCATCGTCGGGGTCGGCCGCCGCCACGGCAGAGCCAGCACTGCGGCCGCGAACAGCGAAAAGCCCAGCGCGGCGAGCAGGAACAGCTGGGGATAGCGGATGTCGAGCAGCGGCGGTTCCCGGCTGAGCAGGGCGACGGTAGCCAGCGCAAGGCCGATCAGGAGCCGGAATGCAGCCACCAGCCGTTCGATGCGCCGCGACGTATCGGCCTGCGGTGCAACGGAGGTTGCGGCTGGCTCGGGTGGCAGCGTGTCTTTCAGGGTCTGTTGAGCGAGATCCATCGCAAGGGGTGTCGGCGGTTGCTTTATGATTATGTCCGATCAGGCCCCACCGCGCGTGATCGCCGTCGCACTTCCTGCCCGCGTGGCCCGCTCTCTGCCGCGGTTTCCATGGCGGGGTGATTCGCGCAAAATACGCGCCTCTCCGGGCCTCGGCCCGCTTCGCTCTCGTCGGGACGATTCATGAATCTGCACGAATATCAGGCCAAGCAGCTCTTTTCGCGCTACGGCATCGCCGTGAGCCAGGGTGAAGTGGCCACGACGCCCGCCCAGGCAGAAGCGGCCGCGCGCCGGCTGGGTGGCGCCGTCTGGGTCGTGAAGGCGCAGGTCCACGCCGGTGGCCGTGGCAAAGGCGGCGGCATCAAGCTCGCCCGCAGCGCCGAAGCGGTGCGCGAGGCCGCTGATGCAATGCTTGGCCAGCGCCTGGTCACCCCGCAGACGGGCGCCGAGGGTCTGCCTGTGAATCAGGTGTACGTGGAACAAGGCAGCAATATCGAGCGCGAGCTGTACCTGAGCATGCTGGTGGACCGCGGCCGCGAACGTATTGCCGTCATTGCGTCGGCGGCCGGCGGCATGGACATAGAAGAGGTCGCCGCGAAAACCCCGGAACAGATACTGACTGCCATCGTGCATCCGGCCGCCGGGCTGCAGGCTTACCAGGCCCGCGGGCTGGCCTATGGTCTCGGTCTGAACAACGCGCAGGTGAAGCAGTTCGTTGCCCTGGCGGGCAAGATCTATCGCCTCGTGGTTGAGTCCGATGCCAGCCTGGTGGAGATCAATCCGCTGATCGTCAACGACGCCGGCGAACTGCTTGCGCTGGATGCCAAGATCAACATCGACGAGAACGCCCTGTACCGGCAGGCCGAACTGCAGGCCATGAGAGATCCGTCACAGGAAGATGAAATGGAGCGCAGTGCCGCCGAGCACGATCTGAACTACGTGTCACTGGACGGCAACATCGCGTGCATGGTGAACGGTGCCGGCCTCGCGATGGCAACGATGGATCTGATCAAATTGCACGGCGGCGATCCGGCGAATTTTCTCGATGTCGGCGGCGGTGCCACGCCCGATCGCGTGGCGGCAGCGTTCAAACTCATCCTGTCGAATCCTTCCGTGCAAGCTATTCTGGTGAATATCTTCGGTGGCATCGTGCGTTGCGATCTGATTGCCGAGGGCATCATCCAGGCCGTGCGCGAGATCGACGTCAAGGTGCCGGTCATCGTGCGTCTGGAGGGGACGAACGTCGACAAGGGCAAAGCCCTGCTGGCGGAAAGCGGTCTGGCGATTACGCCGGCCGAAGATTTGACGGACGCGGCAGAGAAAGCCGTCGCCGCGGTTTGAACTGCAAGATACCGGCACTGAAACAGGCTGATTAATGAGCATCCTCGTCAACAAAGACTCCAGGGTTATCTGCCAGGGCCTGACCGGCCGGCAGGGTTCCTTTCACGCCGAGCAGTGCATCGAGTACGGCACGCAGATTGTGGCGGGCGTGACGCCCGGCCGCGGTGGTGAAGAACACCTCGGTACACCGGTGTTCAACACGGTAGACGAGGCCGTGGCTGAAACCGGTGCTGACGTTAGCGTAATTTTTGTGCCGGCGCCGGCGGCGGCGGACGCCATCCTGGCGGCGGCGGAGGCGGGGGTGGCCCTGGTGGTGTGCATCACCGAAGGCATTCCGGTCATGGACATGGTCCGCGTGAAGGCGGTACTGCGGGATTTCGACTGCCGGTTGATCGGCCCGAACTGCCCGGGCGTCATCACGCCGGGTGAGTGCAAGATCGGCATCATGCCTGGCTTTATTCACCAGGCCGGCCGGGTTGGCGTCATCTCCCGCTCGGGCACGCTGACCTACGAGGCGGTGTACCAGACCACTAACAACGGCCTGGGACAGACCACCTGTGTCGGAATTGGCGGAGACCCGGTGCGGGGCATGAACTTTATCGACTGCCTGGAACTGTTCGAGCAGGACCCAGTGACGGAAGGCATCATCATGGTGGGTGAAATCGGCGGCACCGACGAAGAGGCCGCGGCTCGCTACATCGCCGACCACGTGTCGAAACCCGTGGTGGCATACATCGCCGGCGTCACCGCGCCGCCCGGCAAGCGCATGGGCCATGCCGGGGCGATTATTTCCGGCGGCGAGGGCACGGCCGAGGCCAAGTACGCGGCCCTGGAACAAGCCGGCGTCAGCACGGTGCGCTCGCCAGCCGAACTCGGTGCCGCAATGCTGGCGCAGCTCGGAGGCTGACGACAGCGGAGACAACCAGTGTCTGACGCCAAGACTCTCCGCATCGCGCTGGCACAACTCAATCTCATCGTGGGTGATGTGGCCGGCAATACCCGGCGCATCATTGACACCATGGGTCACGCCCGGGAGGCGGGCGCCGGCCTGGTGCTGTTTCCCGAACTCGCCGTGTGCGGTTATCCGCCGGAAGACCTGTTGTTTCACGCCGGCCTGCGCAAGCAGGTTGCGCAGGCCCTGGATGAGATACGCGGCAGCAGCAAAGGCCTGATCGCCGTGGTCGGTTATCCCGAGTACGCGGATAAGGATATCTACAATGCGGCAGCGGCCTTTGGCGACGGCCGGCTCATCGCGAATTACCGTAAGCACTGTCTGCCCAACTACAGCGTTTTCGACGAAGAACGCTACTTCACGGTGGGCGATACGCCTTGTGTGATCGAGGCTGGCGGAATTCGTGTCGGCCTGACCATATGCGAAGACGTCTGGGAAGCTGAGCCCTGCCGGCGTGCCGCTGCCGCCGGCGCGCAGCTGATCGTGGCCATCAACGGTTCGCCGTTCCGGGTGGGCAAGCAGGCGGAGCGCGAGGCGGTGCTGGCCGAACGCGCTGCTGATACGGGCTTGCCGCTGGTCTATCAGAACCTGGTTGGTGGTCAGGACGAACTGGTGTTCGACGGCGGTTCCTGTGCCGTCACGCCCGACGGCGATACCCGGTTCCGCGCGCCGGCTTTTGCGCAAGCCATGGGGCTGGTGGACTGCCGGTTGCACGATGCCGGCGTGCAGATCGAGCCGGGTGAGCTCGCGCCGCTGGCCCCTGAAGACGCCAGTATCTACGACGCCCTGGTCACGGGCGTGCACGACTACGTGGAGAAGAACGGTTTCCCCGGGGTCGTGCTCGGCCTGTCCGGAGGTATCGATTCAGCACTGACGCTGGCCATTGCGGTGGATGCGCTCGGTGCCGACCGGGTGCGGGCCGTGATGATGCCTTACCGCTGGACGGCCGATATCAGTAAAGAAGATGCGGCGGAGCAGGCGCGCCGCCAGGGGGTCGACTACCAGGTGCTGCCTATCGAGACGATGGTGCAGGCCACCCGTGACGTCCTTGCCGGGCTGTTCGCCGGCCTGGCCGAAGATGCCACGGAGGAAAACATTCAGTCGCGTTGCCGCGGCATGCTGTTGATGGCCATTTCCAACAAGAGCGGCTGCATGGTCCTGGCCACCGGCAACAAGAGCGAAATGGCCGTGGGCTACGCCACGCTTTACGGTGACATGGCCGGCGGTTTTTCGCCGATCAAAGATTGCGCGAAAACCCTGGTTTATCGTCTCGCCAGCTATCGCAATTCCATCGACCCGGTAATTCCCGAGCGCGTGATCGAACGGCCGCCCAGTGCTGAACTCGCTCCGGACCAGCTCGATACCGACAGCTTGCCGCCCTACGAGATACTCGACGGCATCCTGGATGCGCTGATGCTCGACGATCTGTCGGTGGACGGAATCGTCGCGCGGGGTTTTGACCGGGACGTCGTCGTGCAGGTGGTAGACCGGGTCCGGCGCAACGAATACAAGCGCCGGCAGGGTTCACCGGGGGTACGCATCAGTGCGCGGGCTTTCGGCCGCGACTGGCGCTATCCCATCACCTCGGGCTACCGGCACGACTGAGCGTCAGAAGAGCCACCACCAGCGTGCGCGCGCCTCGCCGTATTGCTTGAAGCGACTGTCCGGATAGTTTTGATCGAGAACCTCGCGCGTGGCCACGGCTACGTCGCGCATGCCGAGCTTCGCATAGGCCTGCACCATCAGGTCCAGGGCCTCGGCCACTGACGGCGAGCCGTCATAGGTCTCGACGACATAACTTGCCCGGTTCAGCGCCGCCGCCCAGGCACCGCGGCGCATGTAGTAGTCGGCCACGTAAATCTCATGTGCGGCAAGGCGATTGCGCAGAAAGATCATGCGCTGCCGCGCGTCGGGCGTGTAGATGCTGTTCGGGTAGCGTTTCACCAACTGCGCGAAGGCGGAAAAAGACTCTCGCGCTTCTACCGGCGGGCGTTTTGCCAGGTCTACACGCAGCAGTCGGTGAAAGCCATTGTGCTGGCTGCTGAACTGTGCCAGCCCACGCATGTAAAGCGCGTAATCCACCCGCGGGTGGGTCGGATTCTCGCGTTCGAACTGTATGGACGAATCGATGACCTGGTCGCGATCGCCGTTGCGGTAATAGGTGTACAGCAGGTCCAGCTGCGCCTGTTTGGCCTTGTTGCTGAACGGATACCGGGCCTCGAGTGCTTCGAAGTACTGGATGGCGTTCGTGTAGTTGCCGTTATTCATCGACCGCGTGCCGTACTCGTACAACTGGTCGGCGCCAGACTGTATTTCTTTGTCCTTGCCCAGGAAGCAGCCGCCAAGGGACAACGCGAGGCAAAGGACCAGGAGGCGGGCACAGGGATTTATACTGGCTGTTTGCATGGGAATTGATGCGGTAACTGCGTGAAGGTTGAAGCGACATTATAAACTAGCCGTCGCCAGCAGCCCGGGCCACCCGCCCGGCGAGAGCCAGCCCCTTGCAACACGAAGCCCGCATCCCCGAAGACCTCGCCGGCCGGCGTCTGGACCAGGCGCTGGCCCAGCTGTTTCCCGACTACTCACGATCCCGGCTGAAGGACTGGATTCTGGCCGGCCGTGTGCAGCTGGACGGCGCTGCTGTCGTGCCGCGAACCCCGGTCGCCGCGGGTCAGCGGGTCACCCTGCAGGCCGCCGCGGAGACGCGGGCCGGCGACGAGCCGCAAGCCATTGAGCTGGCAGTGATTTACGAAGATGCACACCTGGCGGTGATCAACAAGCCGGCCGGGCTGGTTGTCCACCCGGGCGCCGGGCAGCCCGCCGGCACGCTGGTGAATGGCTTGCTGCACCGCTGGCCGGAACTCAAGGCCCTGCCGCGGGGCGGGCTGCTGCACCGGCTGGACAAGGACACCACCGGGCTCTTGACCGTGGCCCGCAGCGACGTGGCGTACACACGCCTGGTGCGCGACCTGCAGGACCGCGCCATCACTCGCGAATACCGGGCCGTCTGCAACGGCCGTGTGACGGCCGGCGGCCGCGTCGACGCAGCGGTCGGCCGCCATCCGGTGCAGCGCACCCGCATGGCCGTGACCCAGCGCGGCCGTCCCGCCGTGACCCATTACCGTGTGCTGGCGCGCTTTGCCGCGCACAGCTGCATCGCGCTGCGCCTGGAAACCGGCCGCACCCACCAGATTCGGGTGCACATGGCCCATGTGGGCCATCCCCTGGTTGGCGATCCGCTCTATGGCGGACGACCGCGGTTTCCGGCCGGCGCGTCGCCCGACTGTCGCACCGCGCTGGAACATTTCCGCCGCCAGGCGCTGCATGCCAGCCGCCTGTGCCTGAACCATCCCGTGACCGGACAGGCGCTGGAGTTCCACGCGCCGCTCCCGGCCGACATCCGCGAGCTGCTGGTCGCCCTGGCTGACGGCGAGCAGCCAGGGCGGGATTACGATGAGTTGCGATGGCCGGAATCGAACTGATCCGTCCCGACTGGCCGGCGCCGGCATCGGTGCGGGCGTTGGCCACCACGCGCGCCGGCGGTGTCAGCATCGGCCCGTATGCGTCGCTGAATCTCGGTGATCACGTCGCGGACGCAGCTGGGCAGGTGACCGCGAATCGCCGCCACTTGCGCAGCGCCGCCGCGCTCCCTGCAGAACCTTGCTGGCTCGACCAGACGCATGGCAACGAGGTGTTGCTACTGCGCGAGTCCGGACCGCCGCGCCAGGCCGACGGCGCCTTGACCCGTCGCGCCGGGCTGGTATGCGCCGTACTCACCGCCGACTGTCTGCCGGTACTGCTATGTGACCGGGCCGGCACGATGGTGGCAGCCGTCCACGCTGGCTGGCGGGGGCTGGCGGCCGGCATTCTGAAAGAGGCCGTGGTGGCCTTCGAAACAGCCGGCGTGACGGCTGGGGAGCTGCTCGCCTGGTTGGGCCCGGCCATCGGCGCGGCCGCCTATGAGGTGGGCGACGACGTGCGCGCGGCCTTTGCCGCGGGCGGCGACGCGTCCGCCTTTGAGCGCAATGTGGCCGGACGCTGGCAGTGTGACCTGTATAGGCTGGCGCGGGCCCGACTGGCGGCACTCGGTGTGGCAACCGTCTCCGGGGGCGGGTTTTGCACGCACCGCGAGGTGGATCGCTTCTTTTCTTACCGGCGCGATGGCCAGTGTGGGCGGCAGGCGACGCTGATCTGGCTCGAGTCCCCCTGATGCGTTGAAATACAACGCTGTGGCCCCATTTCTGCAGCCAGACGAAGCAACTCAGCGAAGGTGCGCCCGATGCGGATGGACAAACTCACCAGCAAGTTTCAGCTGGCCTTGCAAGACGCGCAATCAGTTGCCGTTGGGCGCGATCACCAGTTCATCGAACCCGGCCACCTGATGCTGGCCCTGCTGGACCAGCAGGGGGGCTCGGTGCGGCCGCTGTTGACCAAGGCCGGCGCCAACGTGAACCTGCTGCGCTCCCGGCTTGGCGAGGCCCTGGACCGGTTGCCGAAGGTGTCCGGGACGCCCGGCGAAGTGCACCTGTCCAACGACCTCGCGCGCCTGCTGAATGTGACGGACAAGCTGGCGCAGGATCGCGACGATCAGTACATCTCCAGCGAGCTGTTCGTGCTGGCGGCCGGCGACGACAAGGGCAACCTCGGCGAGATTTTGCGTGACAGTGGTGTGGTGCGCGGCGCGGTAGAAAAGGCGGTGGAGGAGCTGCGCGGTGGCGCCCAGGTCAACGATCCGAATGCCGAAGATACCCGCCAGGCGCTGGAGAAATACACCATCGATCTGACCGAGCGTGCCGAGCAGGGCAAGATCGATCCCATCATCGGTCGCGATGACGAGATTCGCCGGACGGTGCAGATTCTGCAACGGCGCACCAAGAACAACCCGGTGCTGATTGGCGAGCCGGGCGTCGGCAAGACCGCCATCGTCGAAGGTCTCGCCCAGCGCATCGTGAACGGCGAGGTGCCGGAAGGGCTCAAGGACAAGCGCATCCTGTCCCTGGATCTCGGCGCGCTGATTGCCGGCGCCAAGTTCCGCGGCGAGTTCGAGGAACGCGTGAAAGCCGTGCTCACGGACCTGTCGAAGCAGGAAGGCCAGATCATCCTGTTCATCGACGAAATGCACACGCTGGTGGGTGCCGGCAAAGCCGAGGGCGCCATGGACGCCGGCAACATGCTCAAACCTGCGCTGGCGCGCGGCGAGCTGCACTGTGTGGGCGCCACCACGCTGGACGAGTATCGCGACAACGTGGAAAAAGATGCCGCGCTGGAGCGGCGCTTCCAGAAGGTGGTGATCGAAGAGCCCACCGTCGAAGACACCATTGCGATTCTGCGCGGTTTGAAGGAGCGCTACGAAGTTCACCACGGCGTGGACATTACAGACCCGGCCATCGTCGCGGCGGCCGTGCTGTCACATCGCTATATCACCGACCGGCAGCTGCCGGACAAGGCCATCGACCTCGTCGACGAGGCGGGCTCGCTGATCCGCATGGAGATCGATTCCAAGCCGGAGGCCATGGACAAGCTCGACCGGCGGATCATTCAGCTCAAGATCGAGCGCGAGGCGCTGAAAAAGGAATCCGACGACGCCAGCGTGAAGCGGCTGGCAGACATCGAGGCGCAGCTGGAGGAGCTGGAAAAAGAATACGCGGACCTCGAGGAAATCTGGAAGGCCGAAAAGGCGCAGCTCGCGGGTGCAACGCACATCAAAGAAGAGCTGGAGCGGGCGAAGCTCGAGCTCGAAACCGCGAACCGGGCGCAGAACCTGCAGCGCATGTCCGAACTGCAGTACGGGCAGATACCGGAGCTCGAGAAACAGCTGAGCGACGCGCAGGCTGCCGAAACGCGGGAGACCACCCTGGTTCGCAACAAGGTGACCGAAGAAGAGGTGGCCGAGGTCGTCTCCAAGTGGACGGGTATCCCGGTGTCGAAGATGCTGGAGGGTGAGAAAGACAAGCTGTTGCGCATGGAAGAGGCGCTGCACGAGCGGCTGGTGGGCCAGGATGAAGCCGTGCAGGCAGTGTCGAACGCGATTCGCCGCTCGCGGGCCGGGTTGTCGGACCCGAACCGCCCGAACGGGTCGTTCCTGTTCCTCGGACCCACGGGCGTGGGCAAGACCGAGCTCACGAAGGCCCTGGCCGCGTTCCTGTTCGACAGCGAGGATGCGTTGATCCGCGTGGATATGTCGGAGTTCATGGAGAAGCACTCCGTCGCGCGGCTGATCGGCGCACCGCCGGGCTACGTGGGTTACGAAGAGGGCGGCTATCTCACCGAGAACGTGCGTCGCAAGCCCTATTCCGTGATCCTGCTGGATGAAGTGGAGAAGGCCCACCCTGACGTCTTCAATGTATTGTTGCAGGTGCTGGACGACGGACGCCTGACGGACGGCCACGGCCGGACCGTGGACTTCCGCAACACGGTGGTCGTGATGACCTCGAACCTGGGCTCGCAGAAGATCCAGCGGCTCGCCGGCGAAGACAATTACGCGGCGATGAAAGACGCGGTCATGGAAGACGTGGCCCAGCACTTCCGGCCGGAGTTCGTGAACCGCGTGGACGACATCGTGGTGTTCCATCCGCTGGGTCCGGAGGAGATCCGGCGCATCGTCGAAATCCAGCTCGACTACCTGCGCGTGCGGCTGGCGGAACGGGACATGAACCTGGAACTGCAGCCTGCCGCGCTGGATCAGCTGGCGGAGGTGGGTTACGACCCGGTGTACGGCGCCCGGCCGCTGAAGCGGGCCATACAGCAGCGCATTGAGAATCCGCTGGCAGAGGCTATTCTTCGCGGCCAGTTCAAGCCCGATGACACCGTCACGGTCGCCACAGAAGACGGTGTTATCGTGTTTCGTTGAAGTCCGGACGGAGGACCCATGCCGATTTACGAATACGCCTGCAGGAAGTGCGAACATGTGTTCGATGTCTTGCAGAAGATGAGCGACGAGCCGCTCACCTATTGCCCGGAGTGCGGGGCCCATGAGTTGCGCAAGCTCATCTCTGCGCCGAGTTTCCGCCTGAAAGGCGGTGGCTGGTATGAGACCGACTTCAAGACCGGCAATAAGCGCAATCTCGCCGGTGACGGCGCTAAGGCCGACAAGGCCGACAAGAGCGACAAAAGCGACAAGACCGATAAGGCCGCCAAAGCGGACAAGGGCGATAAGCCGGCGGTTAAGGCCGCATCCGGCGGCTCCGGCAAGGCCGCTGACAGCGGCAGCTGACTGTGCTTGAGGCGCCCCCCGCTTTGCTTCAGGATGCGTCCACAATTTCGCCAAGAGGCGGCATGAGACCTATGCCGGGGCACGATTCATGAAACATTTCCGCCGCTACCTGGTTGCCGGCCTGCTGGTCTGGGTGCCGCTGGGGGTGACCCTGCTGGTGTTCAAGCTGGTGGCGGACCTGCTGTCGGGCCTGGTCATCCTGCCGCCTCAATACCGGCCGGAGAACCTGATCGGGTTCACCATCCCGTATCTAGACGTGCTGCTGACCCTGGTCATCGCTTTTGTCGTGCTGCTGGTTACCGGCGTCGTCGCTGCGAATATTCTCGGTCGTCAGCTGGTCAATGTGTGGGAGTACCTGCTGAACCAGATTCCGCTGGTACGGACCATCTATTCGGCGGCAAAGAAGTTCGCCGAGGTACTGTTCGCCGACACCGGCCAGTCTTTCAAGAGGGTGCTGTTAATTCAGTACCCGCGCAAAGGCGTGTACAGCCTGTGTTTTCAGACCGCGACTACGCTGCAGGAAGTACAGGCCCGCACGGCCGAAGATGTCATTTGCGTGTTCGTGCCCACCACGCCCAATCCCACCTCGGGTTTCATACTGATGGTGCCCCGCGACGAGGTGATCGAACTCGACATGGACGTAGAATCGGCCATCAAGATGATCGTGTCCCTGGGAGTGGTGGTGCCGCCCTGGAACGGCCACCGACCGCCGGAGTCCCTTGCGCAGCAGGGGTCGCCCCCTTAACATCCCGCTCCCTCCGGCGACCTCCGCCGCCCGATCTGTCGAGAGCCAGCCCATGCGCACCCACTACTGTGGCGAAGTCAACGCGAAGGCCATCGGTCAGGAAGTGGCCGTGGCCGGCTGGGTCCATCGCCGCCGCGACCACGGTGGCGTCATCTTCATCGATCTGCGCGACCGCGAAGGCTTGTTGCAGGTGGTCTTCGACCCCGATCGTCCGGATATTTTCGAGACTGCGGAGCGCGTGCGCGGCGAGTACGTGCTGGCCGTGAAGGGTAAGGTGCGCCCGCGTCCGGACGGCACGGTGAACACCAAGTTGCCCAGCGGCGAAGTGGAAGTGCTGGCCACGGAACTCGAGGTGCTGAATGCGGCCGAGACGCCGCCCATTCATCACGACGAGTACGCCCACGAAGACATCCGTCTGAGGTACCGCTACCTGGATCTGCGTCGCGAGGAAATGACCGAGCGCATCCGCCTGCGGCACCGAATTACCCGCACGCTGCGCAGTTTCCTGGACGACAACGGATTCATCGACATCGAGACGCCGGTGCTCACGCGCGCCACCCCGGAGGGTGCGCGCGATTACATCGTGCCCAGCCGCACCCACCCGGGCTCGTTCTTTGCGTTGCCGCAGTCGCCGCAGTTGTTCAAGCAGCTGCTGATGATGTCGGGTTTCGACCGCTACTATCAGATTGCGCGATGTTTTCGCGATGAAGATCTGCGCGCCGATCGCCAGCCCGAGTTCACCCAGCTGGACATCGAGGTGTCCTTCATGGATGAAGATGCGGTGATGCTCCTGATGGAGGCGCTGATCCGCCACCTGTTTCGCGAAGTGCAGGGTCAGGAGCTCCCCGATCCATTCCCGCGCATGGGCTACGCGGAAGCCGTGGAGCGTTTCGGCATCGACCGCCCGGATCTGCGTATTCCGCTGGAACTCGTGGAAGTGGCCGACCTGATGCAGGGGGTGGAATTCAAGGTCTTCGCCGGCCCGGCCGCCGACGAAGAGGGCCGCGTCGCGGCGCTGAAGCTGCCTGGTGGCGCGAGCCTGACCCGCAAGGCCATCGACGACTACACCACGTTTGTGGGTCGTTACGGCGCCCGGGGTCTTGCCTATATCAAGGTGAACAGCGTCGCGCAGGGGCGCGACGGCCTGCAGTCGCCGATCCTGAAATTCCTGCCGGATGCCACCGTGGACGGCCTGATCAAGCGCCTGGCGCTGACCGACGGCGACCTGGTGTTCTTTGGCGCCGACAAAGCCCGCATCGTGAACGATGCCCTCGGCGCGCTGCGCGTGCAGCTGGGCCATGACCAGGGCCTGGTGGCAGCCGGCTGGCGGCCGGTCTGGATCGTGGACTTCCCGATGTTCGACTGGGACCCGGCTGCGAAACGCTGGAACGCGCTGCATCACCCGTTCACGGCGCCAACTTACGACGATCCGGTAGACCTCGAGGCGGCCCCCGGCAACGCGTTGTCGCGGGCCTATGACATAGTGCTGAATGGCAATGAAGTCGGTGGTGGTTCCATTCGTATTCATCGCGAAGATATGCAGTCTGCCGCGTTTCGCATCCTGGGCATCGATGAAGCGGAGGCGGAGAACAAGTTCGGTTTCCTGCTGCGCGCGCTGCGCTACGGATGCCCGCCCCACGGCGGCATTGCTTTCGGTCTCGACCGGCTGGTGATGCTGCTGGCAGGTACCGCCAACATTCGTGACGTGATTGCGTTTCCGAAAACGCAGACGGCGAGCTGCCTGCTCACCGAAGCGCCGGGCCCGGTGTCGGCGGAGCAGTTGCGAGAAACGGGCATCCGGCTGCGGAAGCCGCCCGAGTCGTCATCTTCCTAGCCGGCCCTCAGATCCCCTCCGGGTCCGCGATCGCTTGCGGCGAATTTATTCCCTCGGTCGGAAAAACTCCCTCGGGAACAAATCGCCTGCGCGCTCGCTGCGTCGGGCGCTTTTCTAAGCCAGCGGGTTTCGCTTGATGACGCGCTCGGGAAGCAAGAGTAGAGAGGCGGTGGTGCTGGTCCACGGTTTGTGGATGCACGGGCTGGTCATGGAGCCCATGCGCTGGCGCCTTGAGCACCATTACGGTTATGCGGTGCATCCCTACAGCTACCCGTCGGTGGCCCAGGGCCTGGCCGAGAACGTGCAGCGCCTGGCCGAATTCCTTGCGGCTATCCGCGCACCCAAAGTCCACCTGGTCGGCCACAGCCTTGGCGGCGTGCTCGCGCTGCGGACGGTGGGGCACATGCCCGACACGGCGCCGGGCCGCGTGGTCTGTCTCGGGTCACCGCTGGTTGGCAGCGGCGCTGCGCGCGCGCTGGGGCGCTGGCACGGCGGCGAAGCGATGCTCGGCAAGCTGATCCGCGAGTCGCTGCTGCAGGATCCGCTGACGCGTTGCGAAGGCCATCGCGAGGTAGGCGTGATTGCCGGCGACGGCGGTTTCGGGATTGGCGCCCTGATGAACGCGGTGGAGGCGGGCGCGCTCAAGGGCCCTCACGACGGCACGGTAACAGTGGATGAAACGCGCCTGCCGGGCATCACGGATCATGTCGTGTTACCGGTGACCCACACCTGGATGCTGCTGTCACCCGAGGTTGCCGATCAGGCGGCCTACTTTCTCGCGCGAGGTGAATTCAAGCGCGGGTAGGAATCGCGGCTTCAGCCGCGATTCCTCAGCGATTCATCTTCTTCTTGAGTTCATACAGAGCAGCCAGCGCATCACGAGGCGTCATCGCGTCCGGATCAAGTTCGCCCAGCATATCGCGCAACTCGTCGGCGTCGTCTGCCAACGTTTCCGGCGTGGTGGCGCCAAAATTCAGCTCCGCCTGCGGGGTCTGTCGCGCGCGCTGCTCGCTGGACTGTTGTTCCAGCTCGCGCAGATATCCGCGCGCCTGCCGGACGACGTTGCGCGGCACGCCGGCCAGCTGCGCTACCTGCAGGCCATAGCTCTGGTTTGCGGGCCCTTCGCGCACGGTGTGCAGGAAAATCAGCTCGTCGCCGTGCTCCGTCGCATCCAGGTGCACGTTGGCGCAGGCCGGTAGCTCTCCGGCCAGTGCGGTGAGTTCGAAGTAGTGGGTAGCGAACAGTGTGAATGCACCGATTTGCCCGCCGATATATCGCGCACTCGCCCACGCCAGCGACAGGCCGTCGAAGGTACTCGTGCCGCGGCCGATTTCGTCCATCAGCACGAGGCTCTGGTCCGTCGCGTTGTTCAGGATGTTGGCGGTTTCCGTCATCTCCACCATGAACGTGGAGCGCCCGCCGCTCAGGTCGTCGGCCGCGCCAATTCGGGTAAAAATGCGGTCGATGGGCCCGATGCGCGCGGCTTCCGCCGGCACGTAGCTGCCCACGCGGGCGAGAATCACGATCAGCGCTGCCTGGCGCATGTAGGTGGACTTGCCGCCCATGTTCGGGCCGGTGATCACCAGCAGTCGCCGGCGATCGTCCAGCTGCAGGTCGTTGGGGATGAACGGTTGTTCCGACACTTGTTCCACCACCAGGTGCCGGCCGGCGCGGATGTCCAGGCCTGGCGCCTCGCTCAGCGTCGGCGCCCGCAGGTCGAGATCGGCTGCGCGGCGCGCGAAATTGCCGAGCACGTCGATGGTGGCCAGCGCCCGGGCCATCTGTTGCAAGCCGACGAGGTCCGCAAGGTGGGCTTCGAGCAGTGCCTGGTACAAGTGTTTTTCCCGGGCCAGCGCGCGTTCGCGGCTGGACAGCACCTTGCCTTCGAAGGCTTTCAGTTCCGGCGTGATGTAGCGTTCGGCACCTTTCAGCGTCTGCCGGCGCGTGTAATCGTCCGGCGCGCGTTCGGCCTGCGCCTTGCTGATTTCGATGTAATAGCCGTGGACCCGGTTGTAGCCGACCTTCAGTGACGGCAGACCGGTGCGCTCGCGTTCACGGGTCTCCAGGTCGGCGAGATGGGCATCGGCATTCGCGCTGATGTCGCGGAGTTCGTCGAGTTCTGCGTCGTAACCGGGGGCAATGACGCCGCCGTCGCGAATCAACATCGGCGGGTCTGCCACCAACGCGGCGCGGAGCTGCCGGTAAATGCCACCGTGTTCGCCGAGGTCTGCGGCCAGCGTCTGCAGCAGCGGCGAATCCGGCGGCAGCGCGGCCCGGATGTCCGGCAGCAGGCCCAGCGCCGTGCGCAGCTGGGCCAGGTCCCGGGGCCGCGCGCTCTGCAGTGCGACCCGGCTCAGAATGCGTTCGAGGTCGCCGGCTTGCCGCAGTAGCCCGGTCAACGTGTCGCTGTCACCCTGGCCGAGGGCGTCGACGGCCTGGTAACGGGCCTTTAGCGTCGCCACGTCGCGCAGCGGACGATTCAGCCAGCGGCGCAGCAGCCGGCTGCCCATGGGCGAAGTGCAGCGGTCCATCACGCCGGCCAGCGTGTGTTCATCCCGCCCGGCCAGGCTGCTTTCTATCTCGAGGTTGCGGCGGGTCACCGCGTCCATCAGCAGTGCATCCGAGTGCCGTTCCGTGCTGAGGCCGGCGAGGTGCGGAAGCGCGCCTCGCTGCGTGTCCCGAACGTAGCCCAGCAGGCAGCCGGCGGCGCCCACCGCCGCGTCGAGCCCGGCGCAACCGTAACCGCCCAGGTCCCGGGCGCCGAACTGCGCGCACAGCGCACGCGTGGCCGCAGCCGCGTCAAAGTGCCAGGGCGGAAGATGGTGTACGCGGGTTATCGCCGCGCCCGGCAGCGGATCGGCAACGCCTTCTTCCAGCAGTAGTTCTGCGGGTTGCAGTCGCGCCAGTTCTGCAGCCAGCGCGTCCCGGCCTTCCAGTTCGGAGACGGTGAAGCGCCCGGCACTCAGGTCCAGCCACGCCAGCCCGATGCGCACGCCGCGCTGGCACACGGCGGCCAGCAGGTTGTCACGCCGGCTGTCCAGCAGCGCTTCGTCCGTCAACGTGCCGGGCGTCAGCACGCGGACCACTTGGCGCTCTACCGGGCCCTTGCTGGCGCCCGGCTCGCCGATCTGCTCGCAAATGGCTACGGACTCGCCCTGGCGGATCAGCTTGGCCAGGTAAGTCTCGGCGGCGTGATAGGGCACGCCGGCCATCGGAATCGGCGCGCCGCCGGATTTGCCGCGCGCGGTCAGCGTGATGTCGATCAGCTCGGCAGCCCGGCGCGCGTCGTCGTAGAACAATTCGTAGAAGTCACCCATGCGGTAGAACAGCAGCATGTCGGGAAACTCCGACTTGATGCGCAGGTATTGCTGCATCATCGGCGTGTGGGCCGTGGCGGCAACGGTTTCTGCAGCCGGGGTGCTCATGGGCGCAGTGTAAATGCTCAACACTTGACCTGCCGGAGCGCCTGGCAGATGGTCGGCCCATGGACTGGGACGATGCCACCCTGACAGTGCTCGCACGGCGCGTGGCGGCGGCGCTGGACGGCCCGGCCTGGACACTCGCGACAGCCGAATCCTGCACCGGCGGCTGGATCGCGAAGGTGTTGACGGATATCCCGGGCAGCTCGGCGTGGTTCCACGGCGGCTTCGTGACCTATAGCAACCCTGCCAAGACCGACATGCTGGGCGTGCCGGAGGCGCTGCTTGCCGAGACGGGTGCGGTGAGCCGGGAAGTGGTCGAGGCCATGGCCATGGGCGCGCAGCGGCGCAGCGGTGCGGAGCTGGCGGTGGCGGTTTCCGGTGTTGCCGGGCCGGGCGGCGGCACCCCGGACAAGCCGGTGGGCACCGTGTGGTTTGCCTGGGCCGGCCCGGACGGTGCTCTGCGCAACGAGGTGCACCACTTCCCGGGCGACCGTGAAGCGGTGCGCAGGCAAACGGTGGCCGCGGCGCTGGCAGGCGTGTTGGCAGCTGCGGCCCTGGAGTGAGCACCGCGCGCCTGTTCTTCGCGCTGTGGCCCGATGACCTGACGCGTCACGCGCTGCACCAGGCCTGCCGCGATGCGCTGGCCGGTTGCGGCGGCCGGCCGGTGCCACCGGCCAACTACCACCTGACCCTGGCCTTTCTGGGCGATGTGCGGGAGGCATTGGTGCCTCCGATCCGGGCGGCCGCGGCTGCTATCGCGCCGCCGTCACCGACGCTGCAGCTGGATCGCTGCGGGCATTTCCCCGGTGCCCGGGTGCTGTGGATCGGCCCCGGCGAATCGCCGGCAGTGCTCAAGCAGTTGGCGGACAGGCTGTGGGCTGCCATGCAACCGCTGGGCCTGGAGCCTGACGCGCGCGCGTTCCAGCCCCACGTGACCATTGCCCGCAACGTGCGCCGCGCGCCGCGCAACTCGCGCCTGACATCCGTCGCATGGGCGGTGCACGGCTTCGCGCTGATCCGGTCCGTCACTGACTCCACGGGTGCGCGTTATGCGGTCGATCAATACTTTCCAGAAGGCTCATCCAATGAGCCTTAACTTCATTAAGCTCGTACTTTCGCAAAGCTGCCGGTGCCCGGGATCCATGCAATAATCCCCGCGCATTCCAGTCTTTCTTCCACCACTTTCCGAGTACCACACCACGATGGATGACAACCGCAAGAAGGCCCTCGCGGCCGCCCTGGGACAGATCGAGAAACAGTTTGGTAAAGGTTCGGTCATGCGCATGGGCGATGCCGGCCCGGCGCGGGATATGGAGGTGATATCCACCGGGTCCCTGGGCCTGGACGTGGCCCTCGGCGTGGGTGGCCTGCCGAAGGGGCGCGTGGTGGAAATCTACGGCCCGGAATCTTCGGGCAAGACGACCCTGACCCTACAGGTGGTGGCGGAATGCCAGAAGGCCGGCGGCACGGCGGCCTTCGTCGACGCTGAACACGCCCTCGACCCGCAATACGCGGGCAAACTGGGCGTGAATGTGGACGACCTGCTGGTGTCGCAGCCGGACACCGGTGAGCAGGCCCTGGAAATCACCGATTTGCTGGTGCGCTCTGGTGCGGTGGACGTGGTCGTCATCGACTCGGTGGCGGCACTGACACCGAAGGCCGAAATCGAGGGCGAGATGGGCGACACGCACGTGGGCCTGCAGGCGCGCCTGATGTCCCAGGCGCTGCGCAAGCTCACCGGCAACATCAAGCGCTCGAACACCATCGTCGTCTTTATTAACCAGATTCGCATGAAGATCGGCGTGATGTTCGGCAGCCCGGAGACCACCACCGGCGGCAATGCCTTGAAGTTCTACTCATCGGTGCGTCTGGACATTCGCCGGATCGGCGCCATCAAGAAGGGTGACGAGGTCACGGGCAACCAGACCCGGGTGAAAGTGGTGAAAAATAAAGTCGCACCGCCGTTCAAGATGGCCGAGTTCGAAATCCTTTATGGCCACGGCATCTCCCGGGAAGGCGAGTTGATAGACATCGGCGCGCGCGAAGGTATCGTGCAAAAGTCCGGTGCGTGGTACAGCTACGAAGGTGACCGGATCGGCCAGGGCAAGGAGAACAGCCGGGAGTTCCTGCTGCAGCACCCCGAAATCACCGCAGAGATCGACAGCAAGCTCCGCGCCGTGCTGATGCCCGCCCGCGCCGAGGCCGAAGCACTGCCTGACACTGAACAAGAGGCCCAGGCGGCGGAAGCCTGAGGCCTGCCGCCCACCATGCGCCCGGCCGGCCGCGGCCCGGCTAGCCCGCGCCGCTTCGCCATGGACTGCCTGGCTCGCCGGGAGCATTCCGCGGCGGAGCTGCGCTGCAAACTGGCCGCCCGGGACTTCACAGCCGACGAAATTGACGCAACACTTGCCCGCCTGGAGCAGGATGGCCTGCTCAGCGACGCGCGCTTTGCGCAGGCCTTCGTGGCCTGGCGCCACCGCCGCGGGCAGGGACCGCTCCGTTTGCGCGCGGAGCTTGCGCAACGCGGGGTGACGGCAGAGCTGATCGATGAGTCCCTGGAGGGCGTGGACTGGCACGGCGCCGCCCGCGCAGCCCGGGAGAAAAAATTCGGTCCGGAACTGCCGGCGCAGTATGCAGACAAGGCTCGCCAGGCGCGGTTTCTGCAGTATCGTGGTTTCGACCCGGAGCAGATCCAACGGGCGCTGGCGGGAGGCTGGGAACAGGACTAGGGCACATGACGACATCGGAGCTACGCAAACTGTTCCTGGAGTACTTCGCCCGCCACGAGCACCGCGTGGTTGCGAGTTCGCCCCTGGTGCCGGCCAATGATCCGACACTGCTGTTCACCAACGCCGGCATGGTGCAGTTCAAGGATGTGTTCCTGGGCCGGGATGCGCGCGACTACAGGCGGGCCACGAGTTCGCAGCGTTGCGTGCGCGCCGGCGGCAAGCACAACGATCTCGAGAACGTGGGTTACACGGCCCGGCATCACACCTTCTTCGAGATGCTGGGCAATTTCAGCTTCGGCGACTACTTCAAAGAGGACGCCATCCGCTTCGCGTGGGAGTTCGTGACCGGCGAGCTCGGCATTGCGCCGGAACGTCTGTGGGTCACCGTATTCCGCGACGATGATGAAGCCGCTGATATCTGGCTGAAGGAAGTAGGCGTAGACCCGGCGCGCTTCGGACGCATGGGCGAGAAAGACAATTTCTGGTCCATGGGCGATACGGGTCCGTGCGGCCCGTGCACGGAAATTTTCTATGACCACGGCGACAGCGTGCCGGGCGGTCCGCCCGGCTCGCCCGATGAAGATGGCGACCGGTACGTAGAGATCTGGAACCTGGTATTCATGCAGTACGACCGTGCCGCCGACGGCACGCTGATCCCGCTGCCCAAACCCTCCGTGGACACTGGCATGGGGCTCGAGCGCCTGGCGGCCGTGATGCAGGGCGTGCATAGCAACTACGACATCGACCTGTTTCGCAGCCTGATCGATGCGATCGCGGCCATCACCGGCGCCACCGACCGGAATTCGCCGTCGCTTCGAGTGATCGCCGACCATATCCGGGCGGCGGCTTTCCTGATCACCGACGGGGTACTGCCCGGCAACGAAGGCCGCGGTTACGTGTTGCGGCGAATTATCCGCCGCGCGTTGCGCCACGGCTACGAGCTGGGCGTAAAAGATGCGTTCTTCCACCAGCTGGTGCGGCCGCTGGAGAAAGAAATGGGCGCCGCCTACCCGGAACTCAGCGCGGCCGCCGGCCACGTAGAGAAAGTTCTGGCCGGCGAGGAAGAACAGTTTGCGAGAACCCTGTCCCATGGCATGAGCATGCTGGAGGATGCCTTCGCAACCGCCGGCGACTGCCTGGCCGGCGAGCTGGTGTTCAAGCTCTACGATACCTACGGGTTTCCGATGGACCTCACGGCCGACGTGGCGCGCGCCCGGGGTGTGAGCATCGACCGTGAAGGTTTCGAAGCCGAAATGGACAAGCAGCGCGCGCGCGCGCGGTCGACGCAGAAGTTCACGATGTCTGCCGAGTCGGGGCCGAAGCTCGATGCCGCCACGAAGTTCACGGGTTATGAGAATTGTTCCGGCGAGGCGACCGTAACCCACGTGTTGCGGGGCGATGAGCTGGCGGCTGGATTGGGCGCCGGCGATGCGGGCGCGCTGGTGCTTGACGAAACACCTTTCTATGCCGAGAGCGGCGGTCAGGTGGGTGACCAGGGCGTGATTCGCGGTGCCGACGGCTTTCTGTTCCGCGTGACCGACACCGTTAAGAGCGGCGACGCCCACGTGCATGTGGGTACGGTGGAGGCCGGCGAGGTGGCAACGGGTGCCCGGGTGACCGCAGAGGTGGACAGTGAACGCCGGCTGGCGACGGTCCTGAACCATTCCGCCACGCACCTGCTGCACGCGGCATTGCGTCAGGTGCTCGGCGCACACGTCACACAGAAGGGCTCGCTCGTGGCCCCTGACCGGCTGCGATTTGATTTCTCCCACTATGAAGCGGTGACGCCGGAACAGCTGACGGCCATTGAGCGCATTGTGAACGCGGAGATTCGTGCTAACGCCGCCGCCGAGACCCGGGTGATGGATTACGACTCGGCGGTGCAGGCCGGCGCGATGGCGCTGTTCGGCGAGAAGTACGGTGACAAGGTGCGGGTGCTGCGTATCGGCGAGTTCTCCACCGAACTGTGCGGCGGCACACACGTGGAACGCGCCGGCGATATTGGCCTGCTGAAGATCGTCTCGGAATCCGGCATCGCTGCCGGCGTACGCCGCATCGAAGCGGTGACCGGCAACCTGGCCATCGAGCAGGTGGAAGCGGCCGATGCGTTGCTCACACGGCTTGGCGAACTGGTGCGTGGCAGCCGCGCCGACCTGGAAACAAAAGTTCAGCAGACTCTCGACCGCAACAAGTCCCTGGAGCGCGAGCTGCAGCAGTTGCGCGCACAGGTCGCCGCGGGGGGCGGCGGCCAGGATCCAACGGCAGATGCCGTTGATGTGCACGGCGTGCGCGTGTTGGCGAAGCGACTCGCGGACGGCCTGGATGCGAAGACCTTGCGCGAAACGGTCGACCGCCTGAAGGACAAGCTCGGCACGGCCGTGGTGGTATTGGGCTGCGCCACAGAAGACGGCAAGGTGCGCCTGGCGGCCGGGGTCACGAAGGACGTGATCGACCGGGTCCGGGCCGGAGACCTGGTGAACGCGGTGGCCGAGCAGGTCGGCGGTCGCGGCGGCGGCCGGCCGGATTTCGCCCAGGCTGGCGGCAGCGAGCCCGCTGCGCTGGACCAGGCCCTGGCCTCAGTGCCCGGCTGGATTAAGTTACAACTGGGGTAGTTCTGCGGCTGGAACGATCCGCCGGCGCTGGGGTATGATCGGGTGACCCCGGGCGGCTTAGGAGGAGCTGCTTACGCATAACCGGCCCGGAACGGGCCTTGGCAATGCTGTCCTTTTTTCGCATGTTTGCAGGCGCGCGCAGGCGTTGCCTGTCGGTGAAGTGGGTGTCACCGGCGGAGAGGAGACGCTCGGGCGCGCGCCGGGATTGGCGTGCAAACAGGGCAAAAAAAATAACAGGGGGAGCCATGCTGATTCTGACTAGACGCGTCGGTGAGACCGTCATAATCGGGAACGAGGTGGACGTCACCGTTCTGGGCGTGAAAGGCAACCAGGTCAGACTGGGGGTCAAGGCACCGAAAGAAATTGCGGTGCACCGCGAAGAGATCTACGAGCGGATCTGCCGGGAAAAACAAAACGGTTCGGCGCCGCCGGACGTAGCGGAAGCAGTCAACGACTGATACCCTGCGCGGCCAGCCGAAGCGCACCGGATCGATGGGTTCGGTGCGCTGGTATCGAATGGTGATCGGAGAGGTGGCTGAGTGGTCGAAAGCGCTCCCCTGCTAAGGGAGTAAGGGTTAAAAGCCCTTCGAGGGTTCGAATCCCTCCCTCTCCGCCAAATAAAAAGCCCTTGAAAGGGCTTTTTTGTTTTTTGCCATCAGGGATTCGAACCCTCGAATAGACAATCCGGGTTCGACCCGGGTCCGGCAGGTGGATCGCCATGCGATCCAGTTGACGGGGAGAGCGACGGAGCGGCGTAGGCGCGGAGCCCGCAGGGTGGCCTGCGGAGCAGGCCATCAATCCCTCCCTCTCCGCCAAATAAAAAGGCCCCGAAGGGGCCTTTTTTGCGCCTTGCTGTCAGGGATTCGAAGCCTCGAGTTTCCCCGGTACCATCGGCCCATGGCAGCGACGGGTTTCATACGTGTTCTTGGGCGACGCGAGGTCATCACCATGGCCTTTGGCGCCATGATCGGCTGGAGCTGGGTGTTGCTGACCGGCGACTGGCTCACCCGCGCCGGTACCCTGGGCACTCTGCTGGCCTTCGTCATCGGTGGCACGGCCATGGTCTTCATCGGCCTGACCTATGCCGAACTCGCCGCGGCCATGCCACAGGCCGGCGGCGAACACGTCTACACGCTGCGGGCATTCGGCCGCACGCCTTCGTTCATCTGCACCTGGGCGCTGCTGATGGGCTATCTGACTGTGCCTACCTTCGAGGCGGTTGCGCTGCCGACCGCCGTGGAATACCTGTTTCCCGCCATGAAGGCCGGCTACCTGTGGTCGGTCGGCAACTCGGACGTGCACCTGAGTTTCGTGCTGGTCGGCGTCGCTGCGACAGCCCTGATGACCGTCATCAATGTCGTTGGTATTCGCCTTGCGGCCTTCGTCCAGGGCCTGGTAACGACGCTGTTCTTCCTGATCGGGGTGTTTTTCCTGGCCGGCGCATTCACGAACGGCGACCCGGTCAACATCGAACCATTAATGGTCAATGGCGCGGCCGGCGTGCTGGGCGTGCTGATCATGGTGCCGACCGTGCTGGTCGGTTTCGACGTGATCCCGCAGTCGGCCGAAGAAATTGACCTGCCCTTCCAGGAGATCGGCCGGCTACTGGTAATCAGCGTCGCGCTGGCCGTGCTGTGGTATCTGCTGGTATCGCTGGGGGTTGCGCTGGCGCTGCCGGCCGACGCCCGCGCGACATCGACCATGGCCACGGCCGATGCGACTGCCACTGCCTGGGGCGGCGGCTGGGCCGGGAAGCTGCTGGTTATCGGCGGCATTGGCGGCATCATGACCAGCTGGAACGCGTTCATCATTGGCGGCAGCCGCGTGCTCTACGCGTTAGGCCATTCCGGCATGCTGCCCGGCGCCTTCGCCGAACTGCACCCGCGATTCCGGACGCCCTACAAAGCGGTGCTGTTCATCGGCGCGCTGTGCGCAATCGGGCCGCTGTTCGGCCGCACGATCCTGGTCTGGCTCATCGATGCCGGCAGTTTCTCGATCGTCATTGCCTACGGCATGGTCGCCGCCGCGTTTCTCACGCTGCGCCATCGTGAACCCGATATGCCGCGTCCGTTTCGCATCCGGTGGGGTCGGCCGGTCGGCTGGACGGCGCTGCTGCTGTGCTGCGGTCTGTTTACACTCTACCTGCCGTTCAGCCCGTCGGCGCTGATCTGGCCGTACGAATGGGCGATGGTGCTTGGCTGGGCAGTGCTCGGCGCGCTGTTCTTTCGCCGACGCAGTGAAACGGATTCCTGACATGGCGAATTCCGGGAATTCTCTCCCGATCCTGACTTGTCTGTGACCCCCTTCAGCCCTTAGATTAATCGCACATGCGACGCTGGAGTGGCCAAATGCGGGCCTCTCGTTCGCGTCGATCTGACCTCGTAATCAGGCAGAGGAATCGCGATGCTTCGTAAACTTCACCACAACGCCTATCGGTGTCGCGACTCGGAGGAGACACGTCAGTTCTACGAGGACTTCCTTGGCCTGCGACTGGCCGGTTCCCTAGAGATCGATGAGACCAAGACCGGTCGCAAGACTTCGGTGCTGCACACTTTCTACGAAATGGACGATGGCTCGTACCTCGCCTTCTTCGAAGACCCCGAGGCCCCCTTCGATTTCAAGCCGCAGCGTGACTACGACCTGCATATTGCGCTGGAGGTCGATGCGTCGGTCCTCGAACCGATGCTCGAGAAAGGGCGCGCCGCCGGGATCGAGAGCCGGGGGATTGCGGACCATGAGTTCATCCATTCCATCTACTTCCGTGATCCCAACGGTTACGTGATCGAGTTGACGGCGCGGCTGCCGGACCATGACCGGGCCATGAATCCGGACACCAACCAGGCTCGGGCCATTCTCGATCGTTGGCAGGCCAGCAAGGGCGCGCAGCCCTGACCAACAACCGGGTGCGCGTGGATCGCACCGGCGAATGAGCTGAAGAGCAGCAGCCGGGCCGGGCTAGTCGGGTCTTCAGTACCCTCGCTCTGGATCTACAACCGACAGCATCGCTTCGCCGGCCACATAACGGCGCAAGTTTTCGCCCACGGCCCCGAGCACGCGCTCGAAGATCCGGTCGGACTGCGCGGCGACGTGCGGGGTGATGATCACGTTTGGCATTAACCACAGTGGGTGGTCGGGCGGCAGCGGTTCGGGGTCGGTTACATCGAGGCCCGCGCCGGCGATGCCGCCACTGCGCAGCGCGGCGACCAGGTCATCGGTGACGACACTCCGGCCGCGGCCGACATTGATGAAGTAGGCGCCGGCGCGCATTGCGCGAAAGAACGCTGCGTCGAACAAGCCACTGGTTTCGGGCGTCAGCGGTACGCTGGCTACGACGACGTCGGCCTGCGCCGCGTATGTCAGCAATTCGTCCGGCGTGCCCACGTCGGCGACGTAGTCGGGCCCGGCCCGGCCGCTGGCGCGAATGGCAATCACGCGCATGCCGAGTGCGTCAGCCCTGCGGGCCACCTCGGTACCGATGCCGCCGAGGCCCACGACAAGCATGGTTCGCCCGCCGAGTTCCACGCGGCTTTGCATCGGCACGAGTCCAGGGTTCCAGTCGCCGCGGCTCTGCGCCGAAATGTGCGGCGCGAGCCCGCGGGTCAGCACCAGCGTCATGCCCAGCGCATGTTCGGCGATAGTCGGGCTCGAGACGCGCTGCAGGTTGGTGAGCAGGATCTGGCCGCTACGGATTTGCGGCAGGCCAACGCAATTCTCGGCGCCGGCAGCGTAGAGCTGGAGCCAGCGCAGCCGCGGCGCAGCGTCGAGTAACGTGGCCGAACAAAAACCCAGCAGCGCCGTCGCATCGCCAATGGCCGCCAGGGCTTCGGCTTCCGTGCTCACACCGATCAGCCGCACGTCGCCGGCGGCCTGCTGCAGGGCTGTGAGTTGCTGTGCCGACAGCACGCGGACAACGAAAGGTCCGTTCGGTGCCCACCGCGGATCCTCCCGCACCGGGTCTGGCGCGGCGCGCAGGTCCAGTTCGGCCACGATGTCTTGTGCCCACGTAGTGGTGCCCAGGGTAATTAACAGAGCAGCCGCAAGGGTGCAGACAACGGTTCTCATCGACACAGTTCCCCAAAGACTCTGGTCGCCGCGGGCGACGGCGGCCGATCATCGCACGGCCGGCCGCCCCGGGCGACCGTGCCGCGTTTGCGTCGGCCACGCTGGCCGTGTTGAATCTCCGTGAACCAGGAGCCACAGCCATGTCCAGACCCCGCATCGCAGATACTCGCCCGGCCGCCGTCGAAGTGGAGGCCGGCAAGTCCTATTACTGGTGCACCTGCGGGGGCTCGAAGAACCAGCCTTTCTGCGACGGCTCGCACGCCGGAACGGAATTCGAGCCACTGGCCTACAAGCCGGACAAGGGTGGCAAGCAGTTCCTGTGCCAGTGCAAGCGAACGAACAAGCCGCCGCTGTGCGACGGCTCCCACAAGGCCATCACGCAGGACGAACTGGACGAGCAGGACGGTCTGCGCACGGTCTGGTACCGGGTGGCGGACAGCGACGACATGCAGGACGGCGAAGTGCGCCCGGCCCAGGCCGGCACGCTGACGCTGGCCCTGACGCGCATGGGCGGTCGCTACGCAGCGCTGGACAACGCGTGCCCCCATCAAGGTGGGCCGCTGGCGGAAGGCTCCATCGAACCGGGCGAGGGCGGCCAGTGCTGGCTGCGCTGCCCGTGGCACGGCTGGGATTTCGACCCGGTTACGGGGAAGTCTCCCGGCAGCCACGACGACGGTGTGGACGTCTACCCGGTGGAGGAGCGGGACGACGGCATCTATGTCGCGGTCAAAGAAAGCACGGTGCGCACACGCACGGTCAGCGACGTGATGGTCGAGACCATGGTGAACTGGGGCGTAACGGACGTGTTCGGCATGGTGGGTCACTCCAACCTCGGCCTGGCAGATGCGATCCGCGTGCAGGCAGAGCAGGGAGGGCTCAACTATTTCGGGATTCGCCACGAGGGCGCCGCGGCCTTTGCCGCTTCGGGCTACGCGAAGCTCACCGGCACGCCGGCCGCGTGCCTGACCATTGCCGGGCCGGGGGCAACCAACCTGATGACCGGGCTTTGGGACGCCAAAGTCGATCGCGCACCGGTGCTGGCCCTGACCGGCCAGGTGCAGACGCAGGTGCTTGGCCCGGGCGCCTTCCAGGAGCTGGATCTCGCCGCCGCCTTCGCCCCGGTCGCGGTCTTCAGCCAGACGGTGCTGCGGGATTCGCGGCACGCGGAACTGATGAACCTGGCCTGCAAGAACGCGCTGGTGCAGCGCGACGTGGCGCACCTGATTTTCCCCGACGAAGTGCAGACGGTGCCGGCGGCGGACGACGCCGCAGCCGGCACGCCGGCCGGGCGCACTGGCAACCACGGCATTACGCCGCCGGCCGACGTGGTGGCCGCAGCGGCGGCGCGCATTGCCGCAGCACGACGGCCCACCGTCATCGTCGGTTACGGTGCCCGGCAGTCGATGCCGGCCATCATGGCGCTGGCCGAAAGGCTGAACGCGCCGGTGCTGACCACCTTCAAGGCGAAGGGCCAGGTGCCGGACGATCACCCGCTGGCCGCCGGCGTGCTCGGCCGCAGCGGCACGCCCGTGGCGAGCTGGTTCATGAACGAGAGTGACCTGCTGGTCGTCTTCGGCGCGTCTTTCTCCGACCACACCGGTATAGAAAAGAAAAAGCCGGTCATCCAGGTGGACTTCGAGCCGATGGCGCTTGGCAAGTTTCACCCGGTGGAACTGCCGGTGCTCGGCGAGATCGGCATCACTGCGACACAGATCTCGGTCGCGTTGCCGGCGACCACCGCGGCGGAAGATCAGCGCGAGGACATCGCTGCACGCTGGCGTATCTGGCGCGACGAGAAAGCCCGGCGCCGGACGCGCGATCGCGGCAAGGGGCTGAATGCAGCGCTGCTGTTCGACGCGCTGTCATCGCTGGTGCCGGCCGATGCCGTGATTGCCGTGGACGTCGGCAACAACACCTATTCGTTTGGCCGCTACTTCGAATGCCGAGACCAGCGGGTGCTGATGTCTGGGTACCTCGGGTCTATCGGTTTCGCGTTCCCAGCTGCCATGGGCGCCTGGGCCGCGACCCGTTCCGTCTCGGCCTTTGCCGGGCGCAAGGTGGTGTCGGTCAGCGGCGACGGTGGCTTTGGCCAGTACCTTGGCGAGTTCAACACCGCCGTGAAATATGGCATGAACATCACGCACGTGCTGATGAACAACGGCGAACTCGGCAAGATCAGCAAGGAACAACGCAGTGGCCATTGGCCTGTGTGGGAAACGGCGCTGTCGAATCCGAACTTCGCCGACTACGCTACCCTGTGCGGCGGGCTCGGGCTGCGGGTCACGCGGGCGGATGAACTGGACGCAGCGCTGCGCGAGGGCCTGGCCGCGCCAGGCCCGGCGCTGGTGGAAGTATTGACGGACGCTGAGCTCGTCTGAAGCTCAGCGTACGACGGGCAGCACGTGTTCGCCGATCAGTTTCAGGCCGTCCATCGGGTCGTCGAACAGCCGCAGCGATAATTCCGTCAACCCGCTGTCCGCAAATTGCCGCACGCGGTCCAGTTCGGCGTCCAGATTGTCCAGGCCCCCCGCCGACGACAGGCCGGCGATCAGCCGGTTGACGAGATCTTCCGGCACGTCGTCGATCTGCCCGCTGCGGGTCCAGTAGGCCTTCGCGAAATTCATCCAGTTGTCCACCACGAGCTGAACTTCCGCTTCGTCGTGGCAGAAGGGTGCGATCTCGTGTTTGTACTTGGCCACAATCGCGCCGCGCCAGATCAGTTCTCGGCGCGCCTCGTACATGGAGACCTCGGGATCTGCCTTGATATGCCAGGCCCAGAAATTACCGACGCGAAAATCCTCCGCAGGTTGCTCGCGTTTCGCCAGGCCAGTGCGCACGTTCTCCATCGCCGCCGGCATCATCTCGCCCGTGAAGTCACTGACCTGGATGCCGTCGGCGCAGTGCGCGCCCATGCGGATCATTTGCGGGCCGCTGCAGCAGCCATAGATCAGCGGACCCGGAGACTGCGCCCAGTCCATCTTGAAGGGACGCGTGATCTGAAAGATCTCGCCTTCGAAAGCCCAGCACATCTCTCCGCCGCGGGCGAGTTGCAGCACTTCGATGCATTCGCGCACGCCGCGCACCCGCCGCTCCGGGTAGCGATCGCCTTTCTCCTCGTTCGTCAACGGCCACATGGGCGCATCTTTGCTGATTTTCCAGCCCATCGCGCCCAGCACGCCGCCGCCGCCGCTGATGGCCACCATGGCTCGCCCGTTTGCCAGTTCGTTCAGCGTCAGCACCGCGTTGGCCATCTTCAGCGGGTGCAGCTCCCACGGGGACACGGCCAGCGGCCCTAGCAGGATCTTCGACGTGGCCTGTGCCGCCGGCGCCAGGGCCAGAAAGCAATCCCAGTTCTGGTGGTAGTTTGACGACCACAGCGCCCGGATGCCGAGCCGCTCCGCTTCGACGGCCAGCTCCTTCATCTGCTGCGGACTGACGTCCGCTTCCAGGATGATGTCGATATCCATCTTGTGCTGACTCCCGGCCCCTGAACGGCGCGCAGATTATAGCCCGGTGCCCATTGACCTCCGGCCGCGCGATGCCCGAACATCAACGACCGGTTCGGCAATCCTCGGCTGACCATCGTCAACCAACAAAAGGAAAACGCGATGAAACTCTACGGCGCTCTCGCTTCCCCGTATGTCACCCGGGTGGTGATGCTGGCCCGGATCAAGGGCATCGACGTGCCGCTGGCAGGCATGCCCGGCAACTCGCCCCGTTCGCCGGAGTACATGGCTTTCAATCCCATTGCGAAGATTCCCAGCCTGGACGTGGACGGGCGCTGCATTCCGGAGTCGGAAACCATCTGCGAATACCTGGAGGAGGCCGGCGGCGGCAAGCCCGGCCTGCCCGAGGATCCGCTGGAGCGTGCCACGTCGCGGGTAGTTTCCCGCATCGTCGACCTGTACGTCGCGCCACACACCAGCACTTTTTTTCAGCAGATGAATCCGGCCACTCGCGATGCCGACGTGGTGGCCGCGGCCGGCGAGGCCTTGAACAAGGGTCTCGGTTACCTGGAGCACTTCATGGGCCCGGGGCCGTTTTGCGTGGGCGCGGAACCGACCCTCGGCGACTGTGCCGCGGCACCATACCTGATGTTGCTGAAGAAGATGGTATTCGCAAATTTCCCGGAGATTGCCGACCCGACGGAGGGCGACGGCCGGCTGGCAACCTGGTGGCAGGCTATCCAGGGCAACGCTGCCTGCAAGACGACGGTAGACGAATACGAGGCCGCGGTAGATAGCTTTATGAAAGCCATGGCCGCGCGTATCACCGGCCAGTAGCAGGCGGTCAGGCCCGCTGGTACCAGCGGACGCCGCTGCTGTCGGTATGCGCCTGCAGTTCCCCCGCTTTTTCCAGGTAAGCCAGGTGCGCCATGGCTTCGCCGGCGGCCATGACGCGATTGCCGCCGTTCACCGCGCCGCGGAACAGTGCGTCGAACAGATCCACGGCCCGACGCGGTTCGGCACAGGCGGCGCGCGCTGCGTCCAGGGCCTGTTCGTGTTCCGCAATCAGTTCCGCCATCCGGGCCCCGAGCCCGGTGTAGAGACGGCCGTGAGCCGGCAATACGAGTACGTCTGCCGGCATCTGCGTTGGCAGCACGCGGCACGACTCGAGCCAGTCATGCAGCGGATTGGCGTCGGGCTCAGTGGGCCAGATGCTGACGTTCGGGGAAATATTCGGCAGGGCCTGGTCGCCGGCGATCAGCAGGCCCAGCTCTGCGCAATACAGGCAGGCGTGCTCCGGTGAATGGCCCCGGCCGATTAATACGCGCCAGGTGTGCTGGCCGATGCTCAACTGGTCATCGGCCTGCATTCGGCTAAAGGCCATCGGCGGCGGTGACAGCAGCTTCCGGAAGACACCAAAGCCCTCGGAGTAGGTCGCGAGCTGCTCATCGGTGAAGCCGGCGGCGCGATAGAAAGCCAGGGTCTCCGACGGTGCCGGTGGCTGATCTGCGAACAGCACCCGGGCTGACAGGTACTCGCTGCGTGTCATCCACACAGGTGCACCGGTGCGCTCATACAACCAGCCCGCCAGACCCATGTGGTCAGGATGCAGGTGCGTGACGATTATCCGGGTGACCGGGCGGCCTGCCAGTTCTCCGTCGAGCAGGCTTTCCCAGACGGCTTGTGTCGGCTTGCTGGCGATGCCCGTATCCACGATACACCAGCCGTCACCGTCTTCCAGCACCCACAGATTGATGTGATTCAGGACGAAGGGCAGCGGCATGCGCAGCCATTTCACCCCCGGCGCAACCGTGAGCATTTCGCCGTCTGCAGGCTTGCGGGCCTGCTTCGCAACCAGTCCGTTATCTAATCTCGCCACCATCGGGGCCGATTCTACGGGCATTCGACCCGCTGCAGGGGATCGGACTGGCTGGAGAATGCGCGTGGCGCGCGCGTCAGGCTTCAGGCATCCAGTGGCGCAGGCGCGGGGCCAGCGATCAGGGGCTCTTCTTCTTCGGCGGGTGGCAACGGCAGCGGCATCCAGTCGGGACGCACGGCCGGTATGTCGACGCCCTCGAGCTTGTCGAAACAACTCGCGCACAGCCCGGTATCGTAGACATGCAGCATTTCGGCCCAGGGCGGTGTCGCCTGGCAGGCTTCGCAATCGACGATATAGGGTTCGATGACCTCCTGTTCCAGCAGCACTCGTTCGTCTGCCGCCAGCGTCGTCGCGCCCTCTTCCAGCAGTTTACGGGCAACAACGATCGCTTCGCCGTCCAGGCTGCCGTCTTCCAGCAGTTGGCCGACAAAAGCGAGCAGAGCCGGATCACCATGATCCCGAGCCAGTGGTCCCATCGTGCATCTCCCCGTTGGCGTGGTTCCGACCCAGACTATCGGCCCGCCGACGGGAAACTTGAATTCCGTCCTGCAGACAGGTGTGCCGGCTGTGTAGTACAAGCGGATGTGTGAAGAAGGTCTCAGTAATGACCGCAAAAATTCCATCGGCAATTCCTGGCACCGGGATGAACACCGTGGCTTTGGCCACCGACGCACAGTGCGCAAGACTCTTGCCGGTCGCTGGCACCTCCACGCGTGCTAGGGTGTCAGCGAAGCGCATGAGGCCCGTCGCGTAAACCACTTCGCATGAATGATCTGCCGTTTTCCCCCGCGTGCGAACGTAACAAGGCAGCAATCGTTGCGATTCTTCGCGACGCGCTGGTCGATTGCCGGCACGTGCTGGAAATCGGCAGCGGGACCGGTCAGCACGCCGTGTACTTCGCGGCCACCCTGGAACAGTTGCACTGGCAGCCGTCAGATCTTGCCGATTACCTGGCGCCGCTGCGGGCACGCATCGCGGCAGAAGGACCGGTGAACTGTGCCGCGCCCGTCGCACTGGACGTGCAGTCGGCCGCCTGGCCGGTGGCCAGGACGGACGCGGTATTCAGTGCGAACACGTTACACATCATGTCGTGGAATGCTGTGCAAGACCTGTTCGCCGGGATCGGCCGGGTACTGATGCCGCGTGGGCAGCTTTGTATCTACGGGCCCTTCCGTTACGCAGGAAGTTTTACGTCGCCGAGTAACGCGGCTTTTGACCTGAGCCTGCGCCACCGCGATCCGGCCAGCGGCATTCGTGATTTCGAAGCGGTTGTAGATCTGGCGGCGGAGCAGGGCCTCGAGTTGGTCGCAGACCATGCAATGCCTGCCAATAATCAACTGCTGGTGTGGTCACGCACGGGCGGCTCACGGGGCACCACCGCGCTCGATTAGCTGCAGCCACTCGCCGCCATCGCCCCGCGCCCGTCCCTAGGCCGGCAGCCACTCGAGGGGCGGCTCCTGCATCAGCGCCAGTTGCTCTTGCAGCGATTGCACGTGTTCGTCCCAGTAGCGGCGAGTGTTGAACCACGGAAAGGCGCGCGGAAAGGCCGGGTCTTGCCAGCGACGTGCCAGCCATGCGGCGTAGTGCATGATGCGTAAGGTTCGCAAAGCTTCGATCAGATTGAGTTCGCTCGCGTCGAAGTTGCCGAATTCACTATACCCGGCCAGCAGCTCGGCCAGTTGCGGTGTTTGTTCATCATGGTCGCCGGACAGCAGCATCCACAGGTCCTGAATGCGCGGCCCCATGCGCGCATCGTCCAGGTCGACGATGTGCACCCGGGTCTCGAGCACCAGCACATTGCCCGGGTGAAAGTCGCCGTGCAGGCGGATCGTGGGCGAGTCGCCCGCGCGTGCGTAACAATGCTCCATTGCGGTAAACACGTGCTCGCAGATGCTGGTGTAGGCAGTCTCAATATCGGCCGGGATGAAGCCCTCGGCCATCAGGTAGTCTCGCGAAGCCGTGCCGTATTCCGCGACGGTGATGGCTGGCCGCCACTCGAAGGCGTGCCGTGCGCCGTGCTGGTGGATCCTTGCCACCAGCCGACCCAGTTGCCGCAGCAGCGCAGTGTCGTCCAGGGGCGGCGGGTGACCGCCGTGGCAGGGGTACAGGGCAAAGCGAAACGGCCCAAATTCATGCAGGGTCTCACCGCCAAAGACCAGCGGCGGGACCACGGGAATCTCCGCGTCGGCCAGTTCCTGGGCGAAGTCATGTTCCTCGAGAATCTCGTCGTCGGACCAGCGGCCGGGCCGGTAGAACTTGGCCACCAGCGGTGGCCCGTCTTCCATGCCCACCCGGTAGACACGGTTCTCATAGCTGTTCAGGGCCAGCAGGCGACCGTCGCTCCGCTGGCCGACGCTGTCCGTGGCGCCAAGGATGTCGTCGGGCTGCAGCGCCTGGAATTCAAAGTCAGACCGTGCGGGCATCGGCGCAGGTTAGCACTCCCCGGCTCGGACGAGGTTACGCAGAGCCTCTCCCGGGCTGGTACCCTACGGGGCTTTGGCGAGATGACCAAAGGAACAGGAAATGGCCGAGCAAGAACAGGGACTGGAAATCCGCATGGACAGCCAGAGCCTCTACCGGGAGGAAATCTTCACTGACCGGCGCGTGGGGACGATTCAGCGGCTCACGCCGGTAGATGGCGACGGCCAGACGGACCCCTCCCGCGACGTGTTGTTCGTGGGTCAGACCCAGTTGATGACCCGGGCGGGGCCGTTGCCGCTGAGTTTCGATATTCCCGGCAGCACCGTGAAAGAAGCGGCGGAGAATTTCGCCGCCAGTGCCAACGTGGCCGTGGAAGATGCGATGCAGAAGCTGGAAGAAATGCGCCGCGAAGCGGCGTCATCGATCATCGTGCCGCAAGGCGGTGCGCCGGGCGGCGGCGTGCCCGGTGGTGGCGGGCCCGGCGGCGGCAAGATAAGAATGCCTTAGATGCGAGCTGAAATCGGATTCATGTTGTCGTTGCTGCTGATGCCGGTGCTTCTCGGCGCCGCCGTCGACCCAGGGTCGACGCTCACCATCACGCTGGAAGGCGGCAAGCCCGGCGAAGGCGTGTTCGTGGTCGGCCTGTTCGACGCCGAAGACAAGTGGCTGACCGAGGTTACCCAGGAAGCGCGCGTGCCTGTTGATGCAGAGGGCAAGGCCGTCGTGTCCTTTACAGACCTGCCTGCCGGAACCTTTGCGATCAGCACTTACCAGGATCGGAACGAAAACGGCAAGATCGACACTTTCCTGGGCATCCCTCGTGAGCCCTACGCATTCTCGAACGGGGCGCGCGGCATGTTTGGTCCGGCGAAGTTCGAAGACGCTGCTTTCGAGTTCGGCACAGAAGATCAGGACCTCAACATCCGGTTTCCTTAGGTGAAGCCAGACCTCATCCTGGTCGGTGGCGGGCTCGCGAACACGCTGATCGCCTGGCGACTACGCATGCAGCAGCCGCAGCTGAAGACGCTGGTGCTGGAGCGTGACGCTACGCTCGGCGGCAACCACACCTGGTGTTTCCACGGTACGGACCTGACCCCGGGGCAGATGCAGTGGCTGCAGCCTTTCGTCGCACGCAGCTGGGACCGGCACCGGATTATCTTTCCCCGCCGCGATCGCTGGCTCGAGGGCAGCTATCACGCCGTTACCGCCGAGCGCCTGCACGCCACCGCCATTGAACAACTCGGCGATAGCGTACGGACCGGCGTGCAGGTGCAGTCGGTGTCGGCTGAGCACGTCACGCTGGCGGACGGCGAAACCCTTGAGGCTCCGGCCGTGATCGATGGGCGGGGCGACCCGGGCGGCGGCCACCTGGACGTCCGTTTCCAGAAATTCCTGGGCCACCTGCTCGAGCTTGACGCGCCCCATGGTCTCAACGCGCCGCTGCTGATGGATGCGACGGTCCCGCAGGAGGACGGCTTCCGCTTCATCTACACGCTACCCTTTGGCGAAAATACGATCCTGGTAGAAGACACGCGCTACAGCGATACGCCGGCCCTGGATCGTGAAGCGATGCGCCAGGCTATCGCCGCCTATGTGGATGAGCGCGGCTGGCAGATTTCCCGAATCCTTCGTGAAGAAGAGGGCGCCCTGCCGGTAGTGCTGGGCGGCGATCTGGATGCCTACTGGGCAGACGGGCCGGGCGTGCCGCGTTCCGGTGTGCGGGCCGGCCTGTTTCACTATACGACCGGTTACTCACTGCCCGAAGCCGTGCGTCTTGCCGATGACCTGGCGGGCCTGGACGAATGGCGCAGTGCTGCCCTCTACTGGCGCACCCGGACCCGGAGCTTCCGGCTGTGGCGCAAAGGTCGCTACTTCCGGTTGCTAAATCGCATGCTCTACCTGGGTTGCGAGCCGGCGGAGCGCTATCGGGTGCTGCAACATTTCTATCGATTGCCTGCGCCCCTGGTCAACCGCTTTTATGCCGGCCGTCCGACCTGGCGGGACCGGCTGCAGATCGTCAGCGGTAAACCGCCGATCGCCGTTGGCAGGGCGCTGGGCAGCCTGATCGGCAGTGGCCGGGATAGCGTGACCAGGCTCAGTGGAGATAACTCATGAGCACTGACCGGGTGGCGGTAATCGGCGCCGGCTTTGGCGGCATGGCCACCGCGATTCGCCTGCAGGCGGCGGGCGTGCCTACCGTGCTGATCGAGGCGCGGGACAAGCCGGGCGGGCGCGCCTACGTGTACGAAGACCAGGGTTTCACTTTCGACGCCGGGCCTACCGTGATTACCGCGCCCAACTGCCTGGAAGAGCTCTATGAAGCAGGCGGCCGGCCCATGTCGGACTACGTCGAATTGCTCAGCCTGGACCCAATGTACCGGCTCTGCTGGGAGGATGGTTACCAGCTGGACTACACGGCTGACGACGCGCGCATGAGCGCCCAGATTGCCGCGCGGAACCCGGGTGATGTGGACGGCTACCGGCGATTTCTGCAGTACTCCGAGGCGGTCTTTCAGGAAGGCTATGTGAAGCTGGCGGCGACGCCGTTCCTCGACTGGTGGAGCATGATCCGGGCGGCCCCGCAGCTGGTCACACTGCAGAGCTACCGCTCCGTGTACAGCATGGTGTCGAAGTATGTGAAGGACCCGTATCTGCGCCAGGCCTTCAGTTATCATACGTTGCTGGTGGGCGGCAATCCGTTCAGCACCTCGGCCATCTATGCGCTGATCCATGCGCTCGAAAAACGCTGGGGGGTGCTGTTCCCGCGAGGCGGCACCGGCGCCCTGGTGCAGGGACTGACCAGGCTGTTTACGGACATCGGCGGAGAGTTACGCCTGAATTGTCCGGTGGAGGCCATCGAGACGGCCGGGGGCCGCGTGAGCGCGGTGCGCCTGGCCGGTGGGGAACGGCTGGACGTGAAAGCGGTCGTGAGCAACGCCGACGTGGTGCACACCTACGAGCACCTGCTGAAAGATGAGCCGTTGCTGGCGCGGGTACGAAAAAGCCTGCCTCGCAAACGCTTTTCCATGTCGCTGTTCCTGATTTACTTCGGTCTGAAAGGCGAGCATCTGGATCTGGCGCATCACGCGGTACTGTTCGGTCCGCGTTACAAGGAGCTGCTGGCCGACATCTTCGACCGCGGCGAGCTGGCGGACGATTTTTCTTTATATCTGCACTCACCGTCGGTGACCGACCCACAGCTGGCGCCACCGGGGTGCAGTACTCACTACGTGCTCGCGCCGGTGCCGAATCTTGCGAAGAGTCAGGTGGACTGGGAGAAAGAGGCGCCCCGTTACCGCGACCGAATCCTCGACTACCTGGAGCAGCGCTATATACCCGGCTTGCGGAAAGACCTGGTCACGTGCCGGATCTTTACCCCGCAGGATTTCGTGACCGAGCTCAACGCCCACCAGGGGTCAGCCTTTTCCCTGCAACCCACCCTGCTGCAGAGCGCCTACTTTCGTGTGCACAACCGCGACGCGCGTGTCGGGGGTTTGTACTTCACCGGTGCCGGTACGCATCCGGGCGCCGGAATCCCGGGCGTCGTGAACTCGGCCAAAGCCACCGCGGGCCTGCTGCTGGACGACTTGGGAGTGCACTGAGTTGGATGCCGTCGCCGAGCGCAGCCGCGAGATCATTCGGCAAGGGTCGAAAAGTTTTGCCGCCGCGGCCCGGTTATTCGACGCCGATACCCGAGCGGACGTTTACAAGCTCTACGCCTGGTGCCGCTACTGCGACGACCTGATCGACGGGCAGGAGCTGGGTTTCGGCCGCGAGCAGATCTCCCAGGCTGATTCAGACGCCCGACTGGCTTTGCTGCGCCGGGAAACGGAGCGGGCGCTGGCCGGCGAGCGGGTGGATGAGCCGGCCTTTCTCGGCCTGCAGCAGGTCGCCAGCCGCCACCAGATTCCGGCCCGGCATCCGCTGGACCTGATCCACGGCTTCGAGATGGACGTGCGCGGTCACCAGTACCGGGAACTGCAAGACACGCTGCTCTACAGCTACCACGTGGCCGGCGTCGTCGGCGTCATGATGGCTTACGTCATGGGGGCGCGGGAACCGGCGGTGCTCGGTCGTGCTGCCGACCTGGGAATCGCTTTTCAGCTGACGAATATTTCCCGAGATGTAATGGACGATGCCGACAACGGTCGGTGTTATCTGCCCGCGCGCTGGCTCGAAGGCGCGGGCGTTGATCCGGGCGCAGTGGCGGCGCCGGCGAACCGCAATGCGGTGTTCGAAGTTGTCGCCAGGCTGCTGGATGTCGCCGAACTCTACTACCGGTCAGCGTCGCAGGGCGTGCCGGCGCTGGGTTTGCGTGCCGGTTGGGCCGTCAGCACGGCGGCCGGCGTCTACCGGGATATTGGCAGACTGGTGCTGCGTCGTGGAGCGCGGGCCTGGGACACGCGGGCCATCGTGCCGGGACGGCGCAAGCTCTGGTGGGGTGCCCGCGGTGGCCTGCAAGCCCTGGCCGCGGTCAGTTTCGGGCGCCGGCGGGCGACCCGCCCGCGCTCACCGGATCTCTGGATCAAGCCTGACCTGTGTTGAGGGTACCCGCCAGCTCGCGCCGCTTCGCGTCCAGTTCCTGTACCGGTTTCGTATAGAGAAAACCGAAAGACACGGCCCCTTCCTTCGTGGTCGTCGCGTGGTGCACGTAGTGCGCCTGGATGATCCGCTTCATGTAGGGGTTCTTGCCGTTGTAGCGAAATGGCAGCCGCCGGTGCACGATCCCGTCGTGAAAGGCGAAGTAGCAAAAGCCATAGGCCGTCATCCCGAGGCCCACGGGCAGCAGCGGCGCGCTGACGTTCACGCCGAGCCAGATCAGCAGGATCGATGGCAGGGCAAAATAGAAGGCGAACAAATCGTTCTTTTCGAACATGCCTTCGCGCGGCCGGTGATGGGACTCGTGCCAGCACCACAGCGGGCCATGCATCAGGTACTTGTGCGTTCCCCACGCCACGCCTTCCATCCCGGCGAATGCAGCGATAAACAGCAGCAGATCAATCATCAGTCAATGTTACTCCGTCATCTCCGCTCGTGCCTCAGGGTGCCAGGCCCGAGCGGCCGCTTTCTGCAGCCATCCCATCGGCCGGGGCACGGAGAAAATCATACTCGCTTTCCAGTTTGTCGGTGCCCATGACCCGATCCCAGAACCGGAAATACAGTGCGTAGTTACACGTATAAGTCTGGTGATGCAGGTTGTGGTGGGCCGCCGAAATCCAGTTTCGGCCGGCAAATCCGCGCAGCCACGCGTCTGGCAAAATCTCATAGCCGGAGTGGTTGGTGACGCTGACGATGGTCATCAGCACCAGGATAAACAGGATCGCTGACACGTGAATCGGAATAAAGAACACCATGATCGGCAGGATTGCGGCGCCGAGCAGGGACTCCGTAGGATGAAAGGAAAAACCGGCCCACGGAGTGGGCTGCCGCGACTCATGGTGCACCTTGTGCATCACCGGGAAGATTCGCGGTCGATGCATCATCTGATGCGTCCAGTAGAAATAGGTGTCGTGTATGAACAGGTACACCGGAACGCTGGCGAAATACCAGAACCATCCGTAGTCCGCGATGTCCATGTAGATCGCCGTGCCCCCGGTCTCCCACGCCTCGATCACGATAGCGCCGGGCACCGCGTAGATGGCCGATGCGATGACGGACCAGCGAATCTCGCTGCGGATCAGTTTTGCGGGCGGAACGATCTCCGTCAGCTTGCGGGCGCGCAGCAGGTTGCCGTCGCGCTTCCAGAGTGCCCAGTAGAAAAAGCCCGCGATCGCGAAATAGCGGGCACTGATAATGGCGAACAGGGCCGCGGCGGTAATGACAATGGTGTTCCAGTGCATCGCGGTGGGCATCGGGGCCGGAAAGTCGTAATAATAATGCCCCGGAAAATGTGCGTCATGCGAAAGTTCGCAATTTATTGCTGGGAAGGGTGACAGGTGCAGGCCGGCGCAGAACTGGCAATCATTGTGCCGACGTTGAACGAGGCCGCCAATATGGCGGCCCTGGTGCAGCGGCTGGACCAGTGCCTTGACGGCATTCGCTGGGAGCTGGTGGTCGCGGACGATGACAGCTCGGACGGCACCGCCGATTTGGTCCGGGAGTTGGGACAGAAGGACGCCAGGGTGCGTTGTATCCAGCGCCTGGGACGGCGCGGCCTGGCCTCCGCCTGCATCGAGGGCATGCTGGCGACCACGGCACCGTGTCTGGCTGTCATGGACGGTGATCTGCAGCATGATGAGCGCTTGCTGCCGCAGATGTACGCAACGCTGCGCGGCGATGGCCTCGACCTGGTGGTGGGCAGCCGCTATATGAACGGTGGCCACAGCGACGGCCTGAACGGTCGCCGCGCGGAACTCAGCCGCCTGGCGACCCGCCTCAGCCGGCCGCTGGTGCCACCTGAACTGACAGATCCGATGAGTGGCTTTTTCATGCTGCGTCGGGAGGTGTTGCAGCACTCCATGCGGCGCTTGTCCGGCATTGGCTTCAAGATTCTGCTCGATCTGTTTGCGTCCTCCGAGCAGCCCCTGCGCTTTCGTGAGCTGCCCTACGGATTTCGTGGCCGCACCGCGGGACAGAGCAAGCTCGACGGGCAGGCGGCCTGGGAATACGGAATGTTGCTGCTGGACAAGCTGGTGGGCCGTTTCGTGCCGGTGCGCATGGTGTCGTTCATGCTGGTCGGCGGTTCGGGTGTGTTCGTGCACATGGCCGTGCTCGCGGGGCTGTTTCGCGGCCTGGACCAGAGCTTTGTCTTTAGCCAGGTGTCTGCCACGCTGGTGGCGATGACCGCCAACTTTGTGCTGAACAACCTCATCACCTATCGCGACGTGCGCCTGACCGGCTGGGGCTGGTTGCGCGGCTGGGCCAGCTTCACGATGGCCTGCAGTATCGGCGCCGCCGCCAACGTGGGCATTGCCGACTACCTGTTCGGGCGGGACACGGCCTGGGCACTGGCCGGCATCGCCGGCATCCTGGTGGGTGCAGTCTGGAACTACGTGATCACGCTGGTCTTCACGTGGCGGGCTGCAGTGCCCCGATGAACTCCGCGCGGCGGCCGCCTGCCGCGATGGCGCCATACGCCCTGATCGGACTGGCGGTTCTGCTGGGGAAAGCCGGTCTGTTCCTGCTGGCCGGCAGCCGCTACGGTTTCATGTCCGACGAGCTGTATTTCCTCGACGCAGCGGCGCGGCCGGCGTGGGGCTACGTGGACCTGCCGCCGCTGTTGCCCTGGTTGCTCGGCGTGCTGCAACTGGATTCCCTGCTGGCCCTGCGAGCCGCTGCAGCCGGCATAGGCGCGGCGGTCATCCTGGTGGGCGTCGATCTGTGCCGGATCCTCGGTGGCCGGCCGGTTGCGGCCTGGATCGTCGCTTTGGTGCTGCTGTTTGCGCCCGGTTTCCTGGCCGTGCACAGCATCATGACGATGAACGTGCTGGACCAGTTGTGGTGGCTGTCGGCCTTCTGGCTGGCTGCGCGCCACCTGCAGACACGCGAGTCGCGCTATGTGCTGGGTCTCGGCGCGGTACTGGGACTCGGCGTACTGACCAAGCTGTCGATCCTTGCCCTTTGCGCAGCTCTCCCCGCTGCCTGGCTCATCTGGGACCGCAGCGTTTTCCGTGCGATTAGCACCTGGGCAGCGGCGGCCCTGGCCATCGCCCTGGTGGCGCCCTTTCTTGCATGGCAGGTGAGCAATGACTGGCCGTTCCTGCAGTTTGTCACGGCTTACAACGGCTCAGTGCCCAACGCCCTGGTTCTGCGGTATCCGGCGCTGGGTATGGTGCTGACCATGAATCCGGGCTATGTGCTGTTCTGGGGGCCCGGGGCGGTCTACGTACTCCTGAGCGAAGACCTGCCGCTGCGCGTGCTGGGTACGGCCGCGTGGCTAAGCCTGGCCTTGTTCCTGTTGGCTGGCGTGAAGTTCTATTTTGCCGTGCCGGTCTTCGGATTGTTCACCGTGGCCGGTGCACTTTTCTGGCAACAGTTCCTGGTTCCCCACAGGCGCGCCTCGCAGGCATTGCTGCTGACGGTAGCGCTGTCAGGCATTTTGGCGGTGCCGGGTGCGGCACCGGTGTTGCCGGGCAAGCAACTCGAGCAGGTGACACGCTTTCTGCGCGACGCCGAACAGGGTTACCCGGGCAGGGGACCGGCAGACCTGGAGCGTTACTTCCCGCACTTCGCGGAAATGCACGGCTGGCCGGAGCTCGTTGCCCTGACAGCAGACAGCTGGGCGCAGCTGTCGCCTGCGCAGCGCGAAAACGCCGTCCTGGTGGCGTCCCACTATGGCCAGGCGGGCGCCCTGAATCAGCTGGATGTGGACAACCGCCTGCCGGCGGTTTACGGCCGGCACATGAACTATCACCTCTGGAGTGAAGCGATTAGTCCGGAGCGGGGTTTGTTCGTCGGTTTTACGGCAGACGAACTGGAGCCACTGTTTAGCGATGTGCAGGAACTGGGTCGGCTGGACTGCACGGCGTGTATGGCGCGCGAGCGGGGTTTGCGCATTTACTATGCGGCGGGTCCGAGGCTGCCGGCCGCGAAGATTCGCAAGCAGTTACGGCGCTACTATTTTTTTTGAGTCGTCAGCCGAAGGGGCAGCTCTGCTCTTTCTCCACCAGGTCGTATACGAACAGGAACTTCGCCATACCGCAGAGTATGGCCATGATCATGCCGAGCTCGTAGAGTTCACCGTCGTCAAAGTGCCCCTGCAGCCGCTCGTACAGGGCGGCGTCCAGCCGGCCGTTGGGGTTGGTCAGGGCCATCGCGTCGGCCAGCGCCAGCGCGGCGCGCTCTGCCGCACTGTACGGACCGCTTTCGTAGTCGGGCAGCGCGTCGAGTTCCTGTTCCGTGAAACCCGCCGCCAGGGCCTGGGCGCGGTCGCCTTTATTGCAGAACGCGCAGCCGTGCAGGTTGGCCAGGCGCAGCCTCACCAGTTCCAGCACCCGACGCGGCAGCCGGCTGTCGTAGAAGCGTTCCTGGTAAAAGCTTTGCAGGTACCAGCGCAGGCTGTCTGGACTATTGCCCGACACCTCGATGAACGTGGCATCTCCGGTGACTGTAAAGGCGCTGTCCCAGGCGGGCTGCAGGTCATCCGGCAGCTGGTCCCGCGGAACCTTGCGCAACAGGGGCCGAGGCTGAGACATGGCCTTCTCCATTCATTCGATGAGTGCCAGTCTAGATGCCAGGGCATGGGGATGCAGCTTTGAGACTGCAGCCGGGTGACGATTGCAGGCGCCGGCGCATGCCGGCCAGAAAAACAAGCGCCGAAGTCAGCAGCCACGCGGCGCCCGGCAGCGGCACCGCAGGCAGAAACGTGCTGCCCGCGGATCCCGGGGAGCCCAGGTTGCCGAGCAGCAGAGGCTGAGTTGCCGCTCGGTAATCGGCATCTGCGGCACTTGTCAGGCCCGGCAGCAGCACAGCCAGTTCGTTGGCAACACCGGCGCCGTAGGCATCGCCGTCCGTGTACGCCAGGCGGAACAGTTCCTGGCCGCCGGCACCGGTCAATGTGATCTCGTCGGCCGTATTGGTCAGGCTCATGGACGCGCCGTAGATGTAGTCCACCTGTAAGCCCAATGCGCTGCCATCACCGTTACCGAACACACCGAAGGCGCCGGCATCGAGGGTTAGCTCGCTGACGGTAAAACTGTTGCTGCCATCATCCCGGACGACCAGGCCTGTCAGATCCACAACGGAGTTACGACGATTCAAGACTTCGAAATATTCCCCTTCGCTGTCGGCAACGCCGGCGGGGTTGGCCAGGAATTCGGTGATTGCCAGATCACCAGGGCTGAGGTCGTCCAGGGTCAGAATCGCAGCCTGTGCGGTCGGCAGGAAGCTGCCGCACAGGGCAGCGAGCATCGGCAGGGTGGTGAAGCTTCGCATCTGCAGGTCTCCGGTCGTGTCTGCGTGCCGCGGGAAATCCGCGGTGCACACGCATAGTCGCCGGAGCCCTGTGGGTGGGGCGACGCGTTAATCGCCGGCGTTCAGCCGGTTTCGCGTCGTCAACGTCCGGCAGTTGCCTGCGTCTCCGGTTTCCGAAACACGAGGAAATGCTGCTGCGGCAGAAAGTCCAGGGTAGTTTCCCAGGTCAGGCCAACGGCGGCCATCTCGGCAATGACCTGTTCGGCGCTCATCTTGTGCAGGCGCTTGATGGGCACCCGTGGGTCTTCGGCCCGGTACTCGATCAGCACCACGCGGCCGCCCGGCTTCAGGCCGGCGACTACACCTGCCATGACTTCCCGGGGATAGGAAAACTCGTGATACGCGTCGACCAGCAAGGCCATGTCCACGCTGTTCGGGGGCAGGCGCGGGTCGGTTTCCGTGGCGAGTATGGTATCCACATTGTCGAGGTTCGCAGCTTCCACCCGGTCGGCAATGATGGCGAGCATCTCCGGCTGGATATCCACGGCCAGCACGCGCCCGGTGGGGCCGACACGCTCTGCCATCGGCAGCGAGAAATAGCCCGTACCGGCGCCGATATCCGCGGCGACGGAACCGGGCTCCAGGGGCAGGTTGTCGAGCAGCAGGTCGGTCCGCTCCTCACGTTCGCGGCTCGGTCGCTCGAGCCAGCCGGCGCCCAGGTGGCCCATCACATGGGAAATTTCCCGACCCATGTAGTACTTGCCGATCCCGTCACGGGTCGCGGCGCGGGTCTCATAGACGTTGTCACCTGGCGCCCCGTCAGTGGGCACCGGCGCCTCTTCCGCGCAGGCGGTGCCGGAGGCTACAAACGCCGTGGCGAGGATGCTGTTCGCAATTTTTCTCAACGGTCCCATGACGTCTCCCTGCTTACCCCAATCGGTTCGCTGCCGCACCCGCCACCGGATTCGCGAGCGGCACCGCATTGGTCGCGGCCGGAGCCCGTGAGATACTGCTGCTCGCCCGGGTACCTTAGGCCGCGGGCTCCATCGTCATCACCGAGATTCCTGCGATGCTGCTGCTGAGCGCCATTGCCGCGCTGCTGATAGGGCCGGCGCTGTTGCAGTTCGGGCGCCTTGGCCCCCGGGTTGCCGGTCTGCTCGACGGCTTCACGTTCGTTTCTATCGCTGGCCTGCTTGGCTTCGGCATCCTGCCCGAGACGCTGGCGGCCGGCGGCATCGCCACCGCGCTGTTTGCCGCCGCCGGTTTGTTCTTCCCGTGGGCGCTGGAACGACAGTTTCACCGCGCAGCGCCGAGTGCGCACCTGGTTATTGTCTGGCTGTGCGTCGCGGGTCTTGCCGTGCACGCAATGGTGGACGGCGTTGCCCTGGTGGCCGGCCACGGCCACGATGCGAGCGCCGGACTGGACCAAGCGGAAGAATCCCTCGGGCTGGCCGTTGTGCTGCACCGTTTGCCGGTGGGACTGGCGATCTGGCACCTGCTGGCTCCACACTTTGGCACGCGTTATGCGCTGACGGTGCTGTTGGTGATGTGTGGCACCACCGGCGCCGGCTACCTGCTGGGGCCCGAGTTGTTCCAGTGGCTGGATGTTGCCGGCGTGGCTTGGTTCCAGGCCTTCGTCGCCGGTTCGATACTGCATGTCATCGTTTACGAACCCGCCCATCACGCGGCGCCGGCCCCGCCGGTGGCCCGCTGGCCCGATCGCGTTGGCCTGCTGATCGGGCTGGCATTGCTTTATGTCTATCTGTAGATCGTCAGTCCGTCTTGCTGAGGGACTCGCCGCAATGCGGGCAGAAGTTGTGCCGGTGCATCTCTCGCTGTTGGGTGGCAACCAGTCGCCGCAAATCGTCGTCGCTCAGCCCCAGCTCCTCGCGCAGTTCATCGAGCGCGGAATGCTCCCAGTTTTCCAGCACCCCGTCCTCCAGCGCGTCTTGCACCCGGCCCCGCAGCATTTCCCGGCGTGACTGCAGTTCTTCGGAGAAGCGCGCGGCGAGGATACCCGCCGGGAGTGCCATGGTGCCGACGCCGAGCAGCATAATCACAATGGCCAGGAGTTTCCCGCCGTAAGTCACCGGCGTGATGTCGCCGTAGCCCACCGTGGTCAGGGTCACCACCGCCCACCAGATGGCCTGGGCGATGTTCTCAAAATGACCCGGCTGGGCGGCGTTCTCCACCGTGAACATCAGGCAGGCGGAAATGACGATCAGCACAATCATGATCATCAGCGCGCCGGCGATGGCGCCGCCCTCGCGACGCAGCACCGAGCCGAAGACGTGCAGGCCGTCGAAGTAGTGCGAGAGCTTCAACAGCCGCAACAGTCGGAACAGGCGCAGATAGCGCAGGTCGATGGGTATCAGCAGCGCGAGGTAGAACGGCGCGATGGCCAGCAGGTCAACCAGGGCCATGGGTGAGAACGTGTACCGCAGCCGCGCACGCAACGGCGACAGGCCGGCGTACTGGGGTTTTTCCGTGGCGGCCCAGAGTCGCGTCACGTACTCGATGCTGAAAATGATCACCGAGAACAACTCGAATGCCACAAAGAATTCCAGGTAGCTATCCCGCAGCAGGACGTTGGACTCGAGGACCACGGCGATCCCGTTGCCAGTGATGAGCACCACGAGAAGATTGCTGAACAGGCGACTGCACGGATAGTTGTCCGCCCGGCCTTCGAGGACGCCATAGGCCACATGGCGCCAGGTCTGCTGCAGCGTGTTCATGATTTCAGGCAGGCGAACTCCGGCGCACCCGGGGCGCCTCAGGTGTGTTATCGGCCAATTCGCTCAGGGCTTTAGGGCTGCCCCTGCTCCAGCGGGGCGGTGAAACGCAGGCTCTGCGCGACGCGCTGCACCAGGGCCGCTTGGGAGTGCACGTTGACCTTCCGAAATACGCTGCGCAGATGAGTGCGCGCGGTGTTCACACTGATGGAACCCTGCTGTGCGGCACTGTGGAGGCTGAGCCCGGCGCACAGCGCCCGCACCAGTTGCGCTTCGGCCGGGGTCAGCCCGAAATAGATATGCAGTAAGTACTCGTCAGGCACTCGCGCAACCTGGGGGTCATGCAGCATGACGATAGCCAGGCCCTCGCGCTCATTAGCTGCCGTCTGCCGGGCATCGCAGGCGAGGCCGTAGGCGATCAGTTGATAAGACGGGGCGTCACTGGGTCGGCGGATTCGCAGGCCGATGCTGGCCGATGGGGTATCGGCGCGCCCGTGGGCGCCGGCCTGGGCCTGGGCCAGGAATGTCTGCAGACAGGCCATCGCATCGTCGTCGGTGAGCTGCAGCCGATTATCGGCGAGGCTGGCACCGTCGCCGCTGTTGCAGATGCGTTGCGCCTCGTCATTGATGTAAGTGATCTGAGCTTGCTGTCCCAGTACCAGGATGCCGCGCGGCGAGGTATCCAGCAGTTGCCGCGTAGCGCGGTGTTCGGCGAACACTTGAATGAAACGCTGGTTGATACCGATGGCGCGCCGCATGTAGCCCGCCAGCTCATCCAGGCGGTCCTGGTCTGCATGGCTGAACAGGCCGGGCAAGGCCCGGATCAGAACCAGCGCGTAGATGTTCTGTCCATCCGCCTCGACCACCACGGCCAGCACCTCTCCCTGGGGCCAGCCGGCGTGGGGATTTTCGGGTGCCTCGGCGAGGCTGGATTGCAGGGGCTGTTCCGCCTGCAGACGTTGGAACAGCGAGTCGGGCTCGTGGCCTTGTGCAAGCCATTGGGCGACGTCTTTGGCATCTTTGCCTGCCGTGGCCGCGAGCGGTTTCTCGGGGTCTCGCCGTGGCCATACCGCCATAGCCGCGCTGTCAGCGCGAAAGTACCGACCCATTGCCGCGACGAAGCCATTCAGCTCCGCCGGATCGCAGGCGGATTCGTAAGCTAGTGCAATTAGATCAGGTAGCTCGCTCGACGGCACGACGGAAACGCCTCGCAAGGCGAAAAACCCAACAGGATATGGTCCTTTCAGACCAGATACGGTTCCACATGAATCCGGTTTTCCCCCGCATCACCCACATCGATTAGGAGATATTGTGAGAGGCCACAGATGGTTAACGGAATATTGATCAGTCTAACCGCATGCCGGTCACGGGGCTTGCTGCATTATGACAAATACTTCACCCGTTTATGGGATTGTCAGCTTGCCGGATTCGGCAGATTATTTACATAAGCATTAAGGGTGCTTGATCCTCCAGATCTTCCCACTGCGCCGGTCGGTGTCCCGGATCCCCTTTACCGGGACGTAATAACCGACTCGGCGCTTTTTTTTGTCTAACCGGCCGCCGCTGCACGCTGGCGCATGCGCAGGGCCAGGGGCAAGAACATCACCAGCGCGATTGCGCAGCCGGTGACGCCCACCAGGTTGGCGCCGCCCAGGCCGGTGTCCGCGACCAGCTTGCCGCCGATCGCGTTCCCGACGGCAAAACCACCGAACTGAGCCGCTGGAATCAACACCGCGATGCGCCCGGTGCCATCATTGCTGGCTACCGTTCCCATCAGGTAGGGACCGGTGAAATTCCAGAACAGGTGAAACAGGCTTGCGGTGAGGGCAAAGCGCAGCCAGCTCATGTCGCCCTGCAGGAGCCAGATGCCGACGATCTGCGCCAGCAGGGCAATGGCTACCGGGAGTATCCGGCCCCAGCGGTCTGCGACCCAGGAGGCGGCTAATGCGCCGATGAAACCTGCGGCCACGGCCACGGCCAGGCCTGAGCCAACATTGGTCTGCTCGAGTCCGGCGGCGACGCCGATGCGCTCTTCGAAGGCATAAATGCCCCCGAGGCCGACACACCAGACCAGCAGTGTGGCCAGGGCAGCGAAGCCGGGCAGCTGGCTCACGCTCTGGCCGGCCGCGCCGGCAACGAACTCCCGGCCGCTGGCCGCTGGCATCCATCGCACCAGCGGTGTAATCAAGGCCGACAGGACCGCCAGGGGCACCAGGATGCCTGCAATGTTCCACTGAGCTACCGCGTAGGGCAGAGCCGCAAAGGCCACCATGCCAAAGGCCACCTGGGCGGCGATGGAAAAGGCAAAATTGCGGTCCGGGTTGCGCGTTTCGCTGAGCACGGCGATGGCGATGGCAAAGCACACGCCCTGGCCGAGGAGCCCCACCAGGAAACGCAGGCCCAGCAATGCGTTGGCGCTGGTGACGAAACAAGACGCCGCATTGCCGAGGATCACGACGCTGATCCCGACCAGGGCTGCAGTGCGCCAGTTCACGCGCCCGATCCAGAAGGCGGCGAGGACCGATGTAATGGCGCCGGCGATCACTTCCGCGGCCGTTATCAGGCCAGCCTGCTGGCTGCTGAAGCCGAGGGTGTCCTGCAGGGCGCCGACGAATATCGGCTGCGGCAACAGGCCGAATATCCCGATACAGCTGAGCGCCACTGCAGCGGCAACGGTGGTGGGTTTGTCTGTGGCCATCTGAGTCTGTACTCCGGTAATGCTGAAGACGGTGTTTAACTGCTGAGTCTTGCCAGCGCGAAATCGCGCCGGGGTATAGATATGGTCTTCGCCTCCGTGAACAGACTGCGGCTCCAGTCGCCACCGTCACGGCCGACTCCGGAGTGTTTGAAGCCGCCGAACGGCGCGCGCAACTCGCGAAACAGCGGTGTATTGATCCAGACCACACCCGTGCGCAGTTCATCCGCCGCACGCATGGCCTGGGCGAGACTCCCGGTCCACACATAAGCAACCAGGCCGAACTCGCTGTCGTTGGCAATGGCCAGCGCTTCGTCGAAATCGTCGAACTCCAGCACGGCCACGAAGGGCCCGAAAATCTCCTCGCGGCACACGCGCTGTTCGTTGCTGCGGGCTTGCACGACCGTCGGCGCAAAGAAATAGCCGCCGCCGTGGTCCAGTGGTTTGCCGCCGGCCAGAATTTCTGCGCCCTCGTCTGCGGCAATAGCGGCATAACCGCTCACTCTTGCGAGCTGACCCGCCGAAATGAGTGGGCCGATTTCGGTATTCGTCTCCGCAGGCGGGCCTACCTGCAAGGCGCGCACGCGATCGAGAAAACGCTCGAGAAACTCGCTGGCTATAGACCTTTGCAGCAGCAAGCGCGTGCCGGCCAGGCACTGCTGGCCGTTGTTCGAAAAGCCCGCCAGCACCGCCGCATCAACGGCGCGCTCCAGGTCAGCATCTGCGCAGACAATATTGGCCGACTTGCCACCCAGCTCGGTGACCACCCGTTTGAGCCCTCTGCCTGCTTCCTCACCGATCAGTCTCCCGGTGGCAGTGCCGCCGGTGAACGCAACGACGTCTACGTCCGGGTGGGCAACCAGTGCCTGGCCCGTCACCGGCCCACGACCGTTGACGAGATTCACGACACCGTCCGGCAGCCCCGCATCGCGCAGGATTTCCATCAGGGGCAGGAACGGCAGCGGCGTCAGTTCCGAGGGTTTCAGCACGCAGCTGTTGCCGAAGGCGATGGCGCCGGCAACTTTCATCGTGGCCAGGGCCAGCGGTGCGTTCCAGGGCGCGATCAACCCGGCCACACCCACCGGTTCGTGACGCACCAGCGTCAGATAGTCGGGATTCTGGTCATAGAGCCGGTCGGCGCTCTGGCTGATGAACTCGGCGAAAAACTCGAAGTTCATGGCCGCGCGCAGCACATGCCGACCCCGCGCCTGCGTGATCGGTATGCCCGTGCCGAGGGTTTCCAGCTGCGCCAGTTCTTCGCTGCGTTCGCGCATCAGGGCGCAGATTTTTAACAAGACAGTCTTGCGTGCACCTACCGGCGCGCGCGACCAGTCACCCGCCTCGAAGCGACCGCGGGCAGCGCTGACTGCGGCGGCGACGGCGTCAGCATCGTCTTCGGCGAGGGTGGCAATTTGCTGCCCCGTCGTCGGATTCATGACGGGCAATTCGTGGGCGGTGTTGCCCGCTGCGACCCATTGGCCGTCGTACCAGGTACCAATGCGTTCCGGAATCGCCGTCTTCAGGTTTGGTCCTTCCATATTCTTGTTCTCACTCTATCGCGGCGGCCTTGCGCAGTCCCGCAATCATGGCCGACCTTAGCAGGAACTCGCGCGCTGCCGCAGGATCGGCCGCAATGCCCTGCAGTCGCTCCAGTTCGGCGCGGCGCCAGGTCGGGTCACGCTGCTGCATGCGCCTGCGGTTGGTGTCGGCCTGGGCCAGTATTTCCTCGCGGGCCAACGGCCGTCGCTGGCGATCGTAAAGATCGAGCAGGGAATGCGGCTCCCCGTGGAGCGTGGCGGCGAGTTTCTCGGCGAGGTTAAATGCGTCGTGGATGCCGCAGTTCATGCCCATGCCGCCACTCGGGCTGTTCAGGTGCGCCGCATCGCCGGCGAACAGCACGTGGCCGTGGCGGTAATTGTCGAGGATGCGCTGGTGGATACGGTACGGGCGGCATTCGAGCACCTCATAACCTGCAGGGTTAGGCACGATGTCCTGCAGCCGGCGCTGGATGCTGTCGGCTTCCAGGGCCTGTTCCACGCTTTCCCCGTCACGCGGGTACAGGCTCACGCGCCAGCGGTCCGGCACGCGCAGCAGCGAAAAAGTGCCGTCGTCGGCCCAGACATAGTTCACCCAGGACAGGCCCGGCAGATGCGCTTCGAAAGGGAAACGCGTAGTGGCGAGGATGGTGGTTTCGGGGTATGTCAGCCCTTCGAAGTTCAGCGCGAACAGTTGCCGCAGGCGGCTGGATGCGCCGTCAGCGGCGACGACCCAGTCGGCCCGGAACAAACGGCCGTCCGCTGCGGTCAGTTGCACACCCTCGTCGTCCTGGCCGACGTCGGTGACTTCCACGCCGGTCTGGAAGTTGACGTGCTCTGCGGCTGCCGCGCGTTCCCAGCCCAGGGCGCAGAAAGCGGCCTGTTCGTATTGCAGCCGGAACGGGTAGGTGGTGTCGTCGGCGAGCACCGCGAGATCGAAAAGCGCGCGCTCGTGGGTGGCGTGCAGGCGGATTTGCCACTGGGGTACCCGCAGGCCGGTGGCCAGCAGAGATTCCGTCAGACCCAGGGTGTCCAGCATTTCCAGCGTCGGCGGGTGAAAGGTGCTGGCGCGCAGGTCTGTAGCCGGCTCGTGTCTGCCTTCGAGCAGCAGGCATTGGATGCCGCGGCGATTCAATTCCAGCGCGGCGCACAGGCCAACGGGACCGGCGCCGACAATGGCCACCGGCGCAGAGAGAGTTGTCGAGGCTGGACTCAATGGCGGTGTTCTCGCGTTTGCCGCGCTAGGATAACTCGGGCCCGATGGCATCGGCGATCAGGCGGATGGAATCGGCCGGATCGTCGTACAGGCGCAGCCCCATCTCGGTGACGCCCGCGGCCGCGAACATCCGCATTCGCTCGATCAGTCGATCCACATCCGAGTAGTCACCGCAGAAAGTCAGTTCGTCCACCAGCTTTTGCACCAGCGGCGCCGGCAGGTCGTCGATGTCCGGCGAGTTGTGGCGATAGGCGTGGATGATGCCGGCCATGTTGGTCTCTACCTGTGTCACTTCGGCAGGCTCCAGGAAGGGCTCGATATACCAGCGCTCCACCATGCCGCGGACCCACAGCTTGCGGCGGGCCTCAGCGGCGGCTGCCGCCCGGTCTTTTTTCACGTGCCATGCATACAGGTTGTTGATGCGGAACCCGGGTGCGCGCGCGTATTTTGCGAGTGCGGTGTTCAGGATCGCGAAGGTCTCCTCTAGCCGGCCCTCGGTCAGGTCACTGAACATCACGCCGTCGGCGACCCGCGCCGCCAACCGCAGCATCTGCGGCTTCGTGGCGCCGACGTAGATATGGGGCGGGGCGGCGGTAGCCCAGCTTGGGTGGTAGCCGTCAATTTTAAAAACCTCGCCCGCAAAGTTCAGCACGCGACCGGCCGAGACCTGCTTCAGGAACTCCACGCACTCCCGGACTCCGCGCACCATGCGGTCGTGCATTACGTAGCGCCCGGACTTCAGGTGCATTGCGATCATCGTGCCGCCGCCGCCGCCGATCACGATGTTGGCGCGCCCGCCGGCGAACTGGTTCAAGGTGAACAGGCTGTTGGCGATTTTAAGGGGGTGCAGTTCGAAAGGGCTGATGGCAACGGGCCCCAGCCGGATTCGCGACGACTCGCGGGCCAGGACGGAAAAGGCGAGAAACGGGTCGGGCGCCGACGCGTGATTGGCCGTCCACACTGCATCGAAGCCCAGTTCTTCGGCCAGGCAGCCAAGGGCCAGAAACTCCTCAGCGGCAGCGGGCTCCAGGATAAAGTGAATCCGCACCGATGCTGGCGTCAGACCGCCTTTTTCTTTTTGAAGCGGTCGAAGAACTCGTCGCTCATCCCGTATTCGTCTGCCAGTTCTTGGAAGCCTGCGAGCGTGACCTTGTCACCACCCTTTTCCCGGACGAAGGTCTCCGTCTGTTCGGTGACCATCTTGCGCACGCCGGGGGGTATGGTCATCAGCGTTTGCAGCGCGTCGTCGGTCCAGGGCATGCCCAGCTGCACTTCGCCGCCCTTGAAGGCGTCAGGCGGCTCGCCCAGTTCGTGCTTCGTGATTTCGTAGTTGACGCCGTGAAAGTAATCCATGCGGCTCTCGTCACCCAAGCCTATGGGCAGGTTCATCGTGCGGATGCGTTCTTCGCGCGGCATGTCGATGAGCTCTTCGTCGAAGACCAGCGCCTTGATATTGGCGACCACGATGCCGCTGCTCTTTTCCAGTCGGATGATCTCATCTACGGTGCACTCGGCGATTTGCGGGCACTCCTTGATGCTCGGCGGCTTCACGTGCAATGAGGGAATCGCCGTGAGGCCGGTCTGCTCGAGTTCGTTTACGCCCTCCGGGTAGAAGCGCGCGGTCTCCATCATATCTTCCAGGTGCTCTGCGGACACGCAGTTCACGACGAATTCGCCCGTTGCCACGATGTTCGTGAAGGTGTGCGAGTCCTGGCGGCAACCGAGGATCATCCGTGGGTGCTTGGCCATCACGTCGTATTGCATGATGTGGGAGTACGGCGCCGCATTGATCCGGCCCTGTTCATCCAGCGTCGTGATAATGGTAATCAGCTTCGGAAACAGCCAGATATCCGAATACCAGAAAGGCTTGATCTTGGCTTCTTTTTTCATCGCGATGCTCCTGGAGAGTTGATCAGGCTAACATTGCCGGGCCTGTCGAATGATGTCGTCTGGTGAGGTGCCCGCGTTGTGGAGATGCTCGCTCTGGCGGCCTCCATGGCAAGCTTCCAGTCGGGAAGCGATCGCCGCATCACGGCGCCGGGCGTCTAGTTCAGGTGCTGGCGTGGCCCGCGGTGCTGGGCCGGCGTGCCCGGCTCCACGTCGGCTTTCAGGCGGCGGTTGTCGCCAAAATCCTCCAGCCGATGGAAAAACAGCGGCTTTTCGCCCTCCAGTGTGCGCAAGCGTTGCGACCATTCGGCCAGCACCTGCTCGCGACCTGCAGCCTCGATCCACGGCACGGCCCAGGCGGTGAAGGGCCGCAGCACTTCGAAACCGCACAATGCGAGCACCCCGCCGTGCAGCGGCCACAGTACGCGTTCAAGGTCGCCGCTGCGCCCGTCGGGTTCGAAAACGGCTGCCGGTGCGCCGGTAGTGAAGGCCAGCATCGCCCGCTTGCCGCTGTAAACTCCGTGATTCCAGGTGCGCTCGAAGTCGTAGGCTACGCCGTAGGCAAATACGCGGTCGATCCAGCCTTTCAGAATTGCGGGTACCGAAAACCACCACATCGGAAACAGGAAGATCACCAGGTCTGCAGCCGCCACCCGGTCCATTTCGCGCTGGAGAACGGGCGCAAAGGTGGAATGCTGGGCCGCGTGCGCTTGTTCCGCGCCGACGTTCAGGTAATCGGGGTTCGCACGATCCGTGAAATCTGCCGCGCCGGTGGCGGCGTCGAATCCATCTGCATATAGATCCGAGACAATGACGCTGTGGCCGGCCTCGGTGAGTACACGTTGCGCAGTATCGAGCAGCGCGCCGACGAAAGACGCGCGCTCCGGGTGGGCGAAGACTATCAGTACGTTCACGCCACCCGAAGCGGCAGGCCAATCAGGCGCTTTCAGCTTCCAGTGGTGGTGCCGGCGTCTGCTCTCTCGCGTAGTACTCGAGGCTCGAGATACTGGGGCCGTAGTCTTCCGTTGGTGCGCTCAGCATGTGCGGATAGCGTTCCTGCGCGAAGTCGCGGACGTGCTGCGGCACGATAGACAAGTCGCTGGCACCCGTCATGAACCCCGCGTACATGCAGTGCCCGGGCTGTTGTCCCATGAGCATCCACGGCAGCCATGGCGTGATGCGTGTCCATGTGCCTACGTAGGGAACGGCCGTGAGTTCCGGGTTCTCGGCATCTGCCTTGTCAACCCAGTAGCGGAAGATTTCGGACACCTGGGCCATCTTGCCGGACGACTCGCGCGGCCACTTGTCCGGCTGCAACGCGTTCGGGTAGCACAGGTGCATGTCCGTTTCCAAAACCAGCTTGTCGCCCACGGTCTTCCACGGGAACAGCAGCGGAATCTTGCGCGGTTTCGGCGCCGAGCCGTCTTTCGGAAAATCTTCCGGGGCAAGAATCAGCCATTCGCTGATGGTGTAGTTGAACGGGTCATTGGCCACGTGCACCACGCTGACTTCTTCACCGGTCCACGGATTCTTCCACTCGTCGATCATCCGGCGGCTGCCCGGATCGTAGTTCAGGTCGGTGTAGAAGATGACTTCCTTGTTCAGGCGGCGAATGGTGCCGTCTTCCTGGGGCACGAGGCGGGTGGCAAGAAAAGTCTCGAAACCGCACAAGGGTTTCAGGGCCTCGCCCGGCTTCACGCCGATAACTTCGCCGGCCGCGTAGCTGATGCGTTCGTGCTCGGAATTCAAATCACCCTGAATGCGCGCCCAGGTATCCCGGTTCCAGATAGGACTTTTGAAGTCGACCTTGGTTTCGAAATTGATGGTCATGGTCTTTCCTTATAGTTATAGGGGCGGCCGGCAGGACCGCAAGGTCACGCCCGGTTCCCGATTCGAGAGCGGCAGTCGCGAACGTCAGAACTGATATTCGACGCCGATGACCGCATTCCAGAAATCGGAATTGTCCGTGTCAAACCAGTCGAACTCGGCGCGAATGCCCCAGTGGTCAGCAATTTGCACCACGGCACCGGCCCCAGCCATTGCCCCGTCCTGGTGGCCGCTGCTGTCGATGAAGCCGTTGGATGACAGGTCTACATCAAAATCGAAGAAGCCGAGTTTGGCGTAGACGTCGATGTCTTCCTGGCCGAGGGGCGCATAGACAACGCCAGCAATGTCGAAGCCGCGAAGGGCTACGTCGAATTTTTCACGGTCGGCCCCGGTACCAATCCGGCCTTCCAGATCGCCCGTATTCAGGTAGCCACCCTCGATGCCGATCCACTTGTTGAACTGGTACTGGGCCCACAGCGCAAAGCCGACCTGGTTGTCGTCGATGATGTTGTTGTCGTCCTCGAAATCGTTGAAGGATGCGCCGCCACCGATGCGCCATTTCGCTGCACTGTTCTGTTTTGCTGCGTCGTCCTGGGCCTGTGCGCTGAAGGCCGCCAAGGCCATCACTATCGCCGCGAACACCAAACGTTTCATCTGCATGAGCCTCCTCAAGGATCGAAATGCCCGGATTGATCCGGGCCGAACCAGTTCAGGGTGAACGTCGCGAGTCCCTCGACGCGATGACATGCCCCCCGGCCGTTGACATTATTCTGGCGCTCAATCCGTCGACTGTGGGCGCCGGTTGAATCCCCCCAATCCGCTGGGAGTATACGGTGGACCGGGTTCAGGTCAACTTGCCGGAGTCCCCGCTACCGCCCTTCGGAGGGCGGCGGACTGCTCGTTCGGGCTCCCTTCCAGCGTCAAAAAGCCGCCGCTGCGCAGCCGTGTGGCGGCCTTCTTCGCCGCGTTGTGCAGCGGGTGCGACGCTGAGACCGCCACCACGGCCGGAACCGGGCAAGCATCCAGCAGCGCCGCGACGTCTGCCTCAAGCTTGGCCCTGCTCAGGGCCTGCCAGGCGCCCTCGGCGACCAGGAGTTCCCGAACCTCCAGTTGCAGGCGCTGCGGGTCGAGGTTCGGCTCCTCCCACCGGATCGCCTGCCGCTCGCGGCGAAACCAGGGAAAAAAGAGCCGCCCGTCGCGAACCATGTGCCAGGCCCGGCCCAGGTGTCCGCCATGCCAGTCAGCGGTCAGCTTGGGCAGGCCTTGGCGCAGCCAATCCGCGGCCATATCTCGGTCCACCATTGGCAAATTCGTTAGCAGCAGGCCCCGAAAGCGGTCGGGCGCCTGGCGAGCGGCCTCCAGGGCAACGAGTGCCCCGGCACCGTCGCCGGCCAGCCAGGGCCGTATATCCAGCGCCGTGGCTGCCTGCACCGCAGCGTCTGCGCAGGCCGCAATGGACACATCCGGCTCGCCGCTGGCGATAAAGGGCGCGGACTCGCCGTGCCCGGGCAGGTCCATGGCTGCCATGCCGCCCAATGCGCTGGCGGCTGATGGCACCGTGCAGGCCGAGCCACCCGCATCGTGCACCGCGAGAACTTCGATCTCCGGGCCACGCCTGGCAAGCCGCAGCGACGCGCCGCCGGCGTTCAGGATATCTTGCCAGCCGGCATTGTCCACCGGGCGGGCAGCCGGTGCCGACGGCGGCGGGTCGCCGGGGCAGGCGAGAAGCTGCGCAAAGGCCTTGTCGATTGCGGTGGTGCCATCGGCGGAAACCTCGATCTTCACGCAGTCGGCGCGGTCACCGATGCGATCCAGGTGTGGAGCCAGCGGGTCGAGGGCGGCCGCAGTAATCAGGGTGGGTACCCGCAGTTGCGGCAGCACTGGGCCGGCGGAATATTCAAAAGCGGCGCGGTAGGCAACAGAGTAGTGCTCTGCTGCTAACAGAAATTCACGCACGTTGCGCTGCAAGCCCTCAGCGGCAGGCACGGAAAAATCCATGCGCGCGCTCAGGCGCCGGTCATGCCAGGGAAAAAAGATCGTCTGCTCGCGCAGCCTCGCCCAAAGCCAGGCCAGGTGTCCGCCGTCCCACCGCGGTGCAAATTTCGGCAAATAGTTAGCAAGGATGTCCGCCAGCTCATCGGGTGTCGGCACGACCAGGCCGTTGACGGTGGCCGTGGTGAGCCGCTCAGGGAACGCGTGGGCCAGCGCGACGGCCATGCCGCCGCCCGTGTGATAACCGTAGACACCAAAGCGCCGCAAGCCGATGGCGTCGGCGAATTCCATGACCGACTCAGCCAGGTCTTCCATTGTGGCGTCGGCCGCGGGCAGGGGGTCCGACAGCCCGTAGCCCGGAGTATCTGGAGCGATGACGGTGAAGTTCGCCGACCACGTTGCCATCAGCGGTTCGAACTCGCGGGACGACTGCGGTGACTGATGCAGCAGCAGCAACGCTGGTCCATTGCCCTGGCGGCGGTAATGCACCTGGCGGGAAGTCGTCTCCCCGTCGATCGTGACCATGTGCCGGGTCAGAGTCATGTCGTAGGCTCCTTTGCGGTCAGGGATTGCCGGGCCGACAGTATAGGCTCGCTGACGAGGCCCTCTGCTATAGTCGCAGCCCCGTCGCAGCGGCGTAGTTGTTTGAACCGTCCCGCTTCAATTGCCGAGGCTCAGGCCTTCGATCCAACGGCCGACATTTTCGTCGCGATGCACGCGCGTCCAGCCACACTGACTGATGTTAGTCCTTCAGGCCTGTCGGCGTTCCAGCGGGCGCTGCTCACGATCGATGGCACCGTCACGCAGTTCATCGAAGCTTACGCGATGGAGCCGGTCCTGATCCGGGTCCTCGATCAGGCCGCTGTTCGTGCAGGCGATGCCGCCCGTTGGCTCGCGTGTGAAAGCGATGCCGAGGTGCTGCAGCGGCGTGCTGCCCTGGCTGGCGCCGGCACGCAGAAACTCTACGTCTATGCGGAATCCTTGCTGTTGCCCGGACGCCTGTCTGCAGACATGCGTGCAGCGCTGAACCGTGAAACGGGTGGACTGGGGAAGATCTTGCTGAATGCGGCGCTGGAATCGCGTCGTGAAGCGTTGTGGTTCGGCATGGAAACGTTGCACGACCTGCCGCGGCAACTGGGCGAGGGTGACGCGATGAGTTGCCTGACACGGACGTACCGGATCATTGCCGGGGGTGAGCCGCTGATGCTCATCACCGAGCACTTCCCCCTTGCCTGCACTCCGGGCGCCTGATGGCAGCTCTCGCCGCAGGCGTGATTAATGGCCTGCCGTTGATCTTCAGGAACAGGGGATGACTAACTCCACACGGCGCCCCATGCTGCGGGCGATAACCTGGCCGTTGACACTCTGGCTGTTGACGATGGCGCCGATGATAAACGCGCAGGGCTGGCCCGCTTACGGCGGCGACGTGGGTGGCAGCCGCTACTCGCCGCTGGAGCAGATTAACCGCGCCAACGTGACGGATCTCGAACTCGCGTGGACCTACCGCACCGGCGCGGTAAAGGCGCATCCGGAGCTGCGCCCATTCATTGATTTTCAGGCCACCCCGATTCTGTTGCCGGAGAGTGCCGGCGGGCACCTCGTGGTCTGTGATCCCTTCACCCGCGTGATGGCGCTGGATGCGGCCACCGGTGTTGAGCGCTGGCGCTATGACCCCGACATCGACAAGCGGCCTTTAGCCGGTCGCTTCAAGTGCAAGGGCGTGGCGCTCTGGCAGTCAGCGGCACCGGACCCTGAAGAGTCCTGCAGTTCCAGGCTGTATATCGCCACGGCGGACAAGCGCCTGATAGCCATCGATGCCGCCACCGGCGTTGCGTGCTCAGACTTCGGCGAGGCGGGTTCCGTTGACGTGGATACCCTGATCCGCGCGACCGTTCCCGCCGAGGGTGTAGAGGCCACCCAGTTGCTGTCGCCGCCGGCGGTGGTTGGCGATGTGGTGGCAGTCAGTTCCACGTCGAACAAGTTTGAAAGCGCGAATTCAGTAAACGGCGCCATTCGTGGTTTCGATGCGCGTACCGGGCAGCTGCGCTGGAGCTTCGATCCCCTCGTACGCGACGCTGCCACCGGGCTGGAACCCACGCCCCCGGAGGTCGGTGGCGGCAACAACTGGACGCCGATGTCCGTCGATAACGAGCGTGACCTGTTATTCATTCCCACTGCCAGTCCGGCGCCGAATTACTGGGGCGTGCATCGTCCGGGCGACAATCGTTACGCTAATTCCATAATCGCGTTGCGTGGCTCCACCGGTGAGGTCGTCTGGCATTTCCAGACACTGCACCACGACGTATGGGACCGGGACGTGGGGTCACCGCCCATCGTCGTGGACGTCCGCCGCAATGGCGAAACCATTCCGGCCGTCATTCAGCTGGTCAAGACCGGCATGGTGTTCATCTTCAACCGGGAAACCGGCGAACCGCTGTTCCCCATTGAAGAGCGCCCGGTGCCCACGGACACGGACGTGCCCGGCGAGATCCTGTCGCCGACACAGCCCTTTCCGGTCAAGCCGCCGGTGTTAGTCCGCAACCAGATTTCCCCCGACGACGCGTGGGGCTTCACGGTGTTCGACCGTATAGCCTGCCGGCGCAAGATCAAGTCGCTGCGCCACGGCGGTCACTACGAACCGATGATGCTGAGCACCGGCACGCTGATGTTTCCGCAGCCGGGGGGTGGCAGTAACTGGGGCGGCGGCGCCTTCGACCCGCAGCGCAACCTGCTGATCACGCCGGTATCGCAGATTCCGTACTACGTAAAACTGTTGCCCCGTGAAGACGTGGACCCGGTGCAAGCCAGCAAGCCGGGTGCGGGCGCACCGATGCAGGGTCCGGGTTATATCGGCGGCACGCCCTACGCAGTGGAGCAGGGCCCGCTGTTTTCGCCGTCGTTCAGCCCGTGCACGGCGCCACCGTGGAACATGTTGGTGGCCGTGGATATGGCCGTCGGCGAAATCAAATGGAAAGTGCCTTTCGGCGTGCTCGACAAGCTGATGCCGGTGCCGATTCCACTGAATTTCGGCACGCCGTCTGCCGGCGGACCCATCGTCACGGCCGGCGGGCTGATATTCATCGGCGCCACTTCGGATTCGCGCATTCGCGCCTACGACATCGATACAGGCGAAGAGCTGTGGCAGGTGAAAGCGCCCACCTCGGCCCAGGCGACACCGATGACGTATACCGCGAACGGCCGCCAGTTTGTCGTGTTCGCGGCCGGCGGTCACAGCTGGTATTACGCCCAGGGCATCGACGACTATCTGTTGGCCTACGCACTGCCGGAATGAAGACTATGTTCGCGAGAAGTCCTTACACGCGCCGCCAGTTCCTTGGTCTGGCCGCAGCCACCGGTGCCGGCGCGCTGCTACCGGATCCGGGCGCCGCCGATGTGCGTCGCACGCTGGATCTGGACGATCCCGACGACGCGCTGACGGCGATGATCAAGATGCGCGGCAGCCTGATTGCCGAGGATGTGCCGCACTGGTACTACGGCACTATTTACGCGGTGCTGCCGGGACAGGGTCCGCGACCGCTGGTGGACTTCGAAGGCTCGGAGATCGACTACTACGAACGCCAGCCGGATGGCAGTTATCACGCCTATTCCGCGACGGTCAGCTTCTTCCGCGATCGGGACACCGGCAAGCGCATCGAGGTGTTTACCAATCCCTTCAACGGCAAGCGCCGGGAAGTGGTGGGCAATACGATCAACGTGAAGGCCTACTACATCTACTCGAAGTACGGCTTCAAGCGCTCGGACGACGAACGGCCCCTGCCCGATGAACCGCAGATCCAGCGACTGCTGGAATGGCGGGACTCCGGCGAGCATGTCTGGCTGACCATGCGCCGGGCCTACCCACCCGGCCAGCCGCGCGGCGAACACCAGCTGGTGCGCGGGCTGCTCAGTGAACTACATGACCCCGACCTGCCGAAGGTCTATACGACGGCGACGCCGACTTACATATCGCCCTACCTGCCGTGGATGGCCATGGGCGATCTTGGCGGTCATGCGATGTGGGTGGGGCCGGCGCGCAAGCTCGACAGCGTGGAGCAATACCCCCGCGAGCTGCTGGATTTCGTAGAGCGGAACTATCCGGACAAGCTGACGGCCAGGCCCTCCACCCCTTAGGCTAAAAGGCAGGCCCACACGCCGATCACCCGCCTTCCCCCCGCTAGGCCAGCCGCCAGGCCACGACGCGGCGTCGCGAAGTGAGACCTGCCGCGCAGCCCGATTCCGCGACCTTCCAGTATGTTGGCGTAGTCCTGATGACGACGTGCCCTGGCTTATGTCGAATTTGCTGGAAATGCCACTGGTTCTGGCAGCGCTGGCCTTCTTGCTGGGTTACGTGCTGGCGAAGCTTGGCGCGCTCCTCGGGCGCAAAGCGCCAGCGGCCGTCAAGGGCGATGTCGACCGCGATCGCCACTTGCGGGCCGTGGAAGCGGATCTCCGCGTCGCGCGCAAGCAGCTGGAGCAGACCGAAGCCGAGCTGACCGAGTTGAAGCAGGGCCGCGGCGAGTTGCAGGCAGAGCTGGACGAACGCGGTGGTGAACTGCGCGAAGCCACGGACCAGATTGCCGATCTGCGCGAACAGCTGAAGGGCGAATGCGAGAAGACCCAGGGTCTGCGCAATGAACTCAGTTCGCGGGCCGAGCAGGGCATTCGCACCCAGGTTCAGCTGCGCGACATGGAAACCGAACTCAGTCTCGCCCAGGCCGGCAGCGATGCGATCAATGATGAAATCAGCCAGCTGGCCTCCGAACGCGAGGAACTGACCGAGCGGCTGTGCGAACTGCAACGACTGCAGGAAGCCCATAAGGAAACGGGGTCAGCGCCAGAGCCAGAGCCGACGCCGCGGCGCCGCCACGAAGACCTCATTGACGACACGCCGCCCCGCCGCCGGAGTTCCGACCTGGCGGTCGACGGTTGATGCGGCTGATCGGCTAAACTGACGCGGCCTGGTTACGGAGGCCGCAGCACTTGAAACTTGGATTGATGGCCGGCTACTCGCCGGCCCAGGTCAGCCTGCCCATGGACCTGGTCCTGGAGGCGGAGCGCCTGGGCTTCGACTCGGTGTGGACCTCCGAGGCTTACAGCACGGACGCCGTGACGCCGGCCGCCTGGATACTCGCACGCACCGAGCGCATCAAGGTGGGCACCGCAATCATGCAGATGCCTGCCCGTACCCCCACCTGTGCCGCGATGACGGCCATGACCCTCGACGCGCTGTCCGGCGGCCGTTTCCTGCTGGGGTTGGGTCCGTCCGGTCCGCAGGTGGTCGAGGGTTGGTACGGCGTACCCTATGGACGGCCGTTGACTCGCACCCGCGAATACATCGCCATCATCCGCCAGATACTGGCCCGCAAGGCGCCGCTGGAGCACGCGGGCTTTCACTACCAGGTTCCGTACACCGGCGAAGGCGCCAGCGGCCTGGGCAGGCCGATGAAAGGCGTATTGCGCGGCAACCCGGCGCTGCCGATCTACACCGCGGCGATTACGCCGAACGGACTGCGCGCCGCCGGTGAGCTGGCGGACGGGGTGTTCCCGATCTGGATGAATCCGGATCGCTTCGAACTGCTGGGCCCGTTCCTCGAAGAAGGCTTCGCGAAGGCCGAGGGTAACAAGACGCTGGCGGACTTCGATGTGGCGCCGCTGGTCTACGTGGTGCTCGGCGACGACGTGGAAGCCTGCCGGCAACCGGTGCGCCAGCACCTCGCCCTGTACATCGGCGGTATGGGCCCGAAGACGAAGAATTTCTACGCCATGTACGCGGCGCGGATGGGCTACGAAGAACAGGCCGCGCAGATCCAGGACCTGTTCCTGTCCGGACGCAAGGCCGAGGCGGCGGCAGCCGTGCCGGCCGAGCTGATCGACGATTGCGCATTGGTAGGCCCGGCCGCCAGGATTCGCGATCACCTGCAACGCTGGCGCGACGCCGGCGCACGCGGTGAGGTCGGTTCACTGCTGGTGGGCGGTGCATCGGCCGAGGCCCTGCAGCTGCTGGCCGAAGAGTTACTGTGACAGGCAGTCCCACCTTCGGGATTCCGGTGCCACAGGTATTCATGAACGGCCGGGCCGATATGGAGCTGGTCAAGGCCACCTTGCGCCGGGCGGAGGAACTGGATTTCGACAGCGCGTGGGTGCAGGACCAGGTGGCCGGCGACGTGCCGCTGATGGAGTCTGTCAGCTTGCTCTGCTATGCCGCGGCCGTCACTGAACAAATTCGGCTAGGCGTGTCAGTCATCGTGTTTCCGATCCGCAATGCCCCGCAGCTCGCGAAGAACTTCAGCACCCTCGACAACATGAGCAACGGGCGGGCGATACTCGGTATCGGCCTCGGCCCGGTGTTTGCCGGCGACAACTACTTCGGGATTTTCGGTACCCGCGCGGATGAAGCGCTGCGGCGTTTCAATGAAGGCCTGGAAATCATGCGCGCGCTGTGGACGCAGGAGACGGTGACTTACCACGGCGAGTTCTACACGCTGAACAACGCGGCGATGGAACCGAAGCCGGTCCAGAAACCCTCGCTGCCCGTCTGGTTCGGCGGCCAGCATCCCAAAGCGCTGAAGCGCGCGGTGCGGTTGGCCGACGGTTACATGGGTGCCGGACCCACGACGACCCAGGATTTCGCCTCGAATGTGACGCAGCTGCAGCGTTTCCTGGCAGCAGAAAAGCGCGACCCGGCGAGTTTTCCCATTTCCAAGCGCGTGTACCTGGCCGTCGACAAGGACGCCGGGCGCGCGAAGCGCCGGCTCGACGAATTCTTCGAGGCGCGCTACCCGTGGATGGTGCAGGCCAATCCGAACTTCGTGGCCGACATCTGCGCCTGGGGTTCGCCCGAGCAGGTGGCTGAAGGTCTGCGGCCGGTCCTCGAAGCCGGTGCCGGGATGATTGTGCTGAATCCCCTCTGGGATTTCGTCGAGCAGATGGAAGCGCTGGCCGGCGAGGTCATCCCGCTGTTGCGCTGATTGCCAATGCAGGTCGACCTGATTCTCGACACCCGGGCCAGTGCGGACGAACTCGCGGAGCTCGGTCAGCTGGCCGAGCAACACGGCATTCGCGGGGTGTGGGTATCGAGCCTGCTGGACTCCCGCGATCCGTTCACGAACCTGTCCGTACTCGCGCGCGCTACGTCACGGCTGTTGCTGGGTCCCGTCGCCGTGAATCCCTTCGACACGCACCCGGCGCGCATCGCGGCGAGCTTCCTGACTCTGAACGAGCTGGCGGGCGGCCGCGCGCGCCTGGTAGTGGGCGGCGGTGGCGAAGCGCTGGAAGCCCTCGGCATCGAGCCCACGCGGCGGGTGCGGGCCGTTGCGGAATGCGTGGACATCGTGCGGGCCGCCGCGACGGGTGATGTCGTTAACTACGCCGGCGAGCTGTACCAGGTCAGGCACCTGCGCCTGGGCTGGCTCAGTGCGCCGGCCCCGCCGGTTTTCGTCGGCGCCAGCCAGGACCAGATGCTGCGCATGGCCGCCCGCGTGGCCGACGGCATCATGATGAGCGACATGCCGGTACCACTGACCGCGGCGGCGATCTCCACCCTCGATACGGCACTGGCAAGGCGCGCGCGCAGCCGGCCCACCTTTGCCACGAATGCCTTTACGGCCTGGCACGTTTACGACGACTTGAGCCAGGCGCGCAACGAGGCGCGGCGCTGGCTACTATTGCGCGGCATTTTCAGGCCCTGGCTGCTGGCAGAGTTTCTGCAGCCCGACGAGGTACAGCTGGTTATGGATCACCGCGACGCGTTCATCGAGGCTTTCCGCAGCGGCAGTGCCGACGTGCGCGGTGTGCCGGGCCCGATACTGGACGCGCTGGTCGACAATGTGACCCTGTGCGGGACCGTTGCCGACCTGGATCGGCAGGTGGACAAGCTGCGCGCCTATGCGAAGGCCGGGCTCAGTGCAATCTCCCTGCGCCTGTATGCAGAGCCCGGCGCAGCGGTGAAATTGCTGGGACAGCGGGTCTTGCCCGCACTACAGGGCACGGGGTGACAAACATATGCCGAGCAGAAGACGAGTTTTACTGGCGCTGTCCGCCCTGGCCGTGGCCGGTATCGCTGGCGTGAGCCTGGGCCGCCGCAAGCCGCCGCCCGCCCGCCCGGCCGGCGTATCGCTGGGGCCCTTTGACGGCGATTCCACGACGGAAGAGGTGACTGCCGGGCTGGACCTGACCGGCCGCACCGTGCTGATCACCGGCGTGACCTCCGGGCTCGGCCTGGAAACCATGCGCGTGCTGGCCATGCGTGGTGCGCACGTCGTCGGCACCGGGCGCACGCTGGAGAAGGCCGAACGGGCCTGTGCATCGGTCACCGGCCGCACGACACCGGTGGCGCTGGAACTCACGGACTTCGACACGGTGGCGGCTTGCGCGGCAACGGTTCGCAACCTCGGCGTGCCGGTCGACGCGCTCGTCTGTAACGCCGGCGTGATGGCGCTGCCCCAGCTGGAGCAGGACTACGGACTGGAAAAACAGTTCGTCACCAATCACCTGGGCCATTTCCTGCTGACCAACCTGCTGCTCGACCAGGTGCTGGCCGCGCCCCAGGGCCGGGTGGTAGCCGTGTCCAGCAGCGCGCTGAAGTGGGCGGCGCCGGAGGGTATCGAATGGGACAACCTGTCGGGCGCGCGCGATTACGATGCGCGCCGGGCCTACGGACAGTCGAAGCTCGCCAATGTGCTGTTCTGCCTGGAGCTGTCACGGCGCTTCGCCGGAACCCCGGCCACGGCGAACTCGCTGAACCCGGGGGCGGTGCTGACCAACGTCGGCCGCCACGCGCCGGGCTGGCTGGTCACTCTCGGCAACATCCTCGGGCCGCTGTTAATGAAAGGCCCGGACCAGGGCGCTGCGACACAATGCTACCTGGCCGCGAACCCGCTGGTGGCCGACGTCAGCGGCTACTATTTTCAGGGCTGCAATCCGATCAGCGTCGGCGGCCACACTGAAGATGCGACCATGGCCGCCCGGTTGTGGGACGTGAGCCTGGAACTGACGCAGGACTGGCTTGCGTAGCTAGCGTTCCTGTTCTTCCAGCGCGCGCCGCCGGGCGTCGGCGGCGTCCATGATCTGGTCCTCTGCCCCACGCGCGCGATCCATGGTCTGGATCTGATCGTCGAACACGGTTTCTTCCACCGTGCGAACTTCGTCATCCTCAGCCGGGCCGGAACAACCGGCCAGCATGATCATGGCTAGTGCTGTCAGACAGTAACGATGCATCGGGTCACCTCTGGTCAAGACTCAGGACGCAGCCCGATACTGCTTTGCGGGCTGGAATTGCAGCGGCGTCAACGGCGCCGCAGCGCGCCCGGCGCGTACGCGCTCTTCGGTGGGCGTGCCGTAAAGCGTGGTGCGTTGCCGGGGCGTGCGTCCGGCGGCGATGATTAATTCTTCCAGCTGTTCCGGTGAGAGTTCCTGGCCGTGGCTGGCGCCCGCGGCCCGGGAAATCGACTCGTTCATCAATGTGCCACCGAGGTCGTTCACGCCGGCCCGCAGTACCTGGTGCGCACCGGCGGCGCCAAGCTTCACCCACGACGCCTGCACGTTGTCGATCAGCGGATGCAGCGCCAGGCGAGCGACGGCGTGCATCAGCAGCGTCTCGCGCCAGGTAGGGCCGGGGCGGGCCTCGCCGCGCCGGAACATCGGGGCCTCGGAATGGACGAAGGGCAGCGGAACGAATTCCGTAATGCCGCCGGTCTGCGCTTGCAGGTCGCGCAGCGCAAGCAGGTGCCGCGCCCAGTGAACGGGCTGCTCGCGATGGCCGAACATGATCGTGCTCGTGGTCCGCAAGCCGACCTCGTGGGCGGTGCGCACCACGTCGAGCCACTCGCGCGTGTTCAGCTTGTCCGGACAGATTTCCCGGCGCACGTCGTCGTCGAGAATTTCCGCCGCGGTGCCCGGCAGGCTCGAGAGCCCGGCCTCCTGCAATCGTTCCAGGAAGTTTGCCACCGGGATACCCAGCGTCTCGGCGCCGTGGCTGACTTCGAGGGCGGAGAAGGCGTGGACATGAATGTTCGGTGCTGCGCGTTTCACCGCGCTGCAGATGTCCAGGTAGGTCTGCCCCGTAAAGTTCGGGTGTATACCGCCCTGCAGGCATACTTCCGTCGCGCCCCGGTCCCAGGCCTCCGCCGTGCGTCTTTCGATTTCGGCGAGATCCAGCACATAGGGCGCGCCGCGCAGATCTTCGCTGGTCTTGCCCTTGGAGAATGCACAAAACCGACATTTGTACAGGCACAGGTTCGTGTAATTGATATTGCGCGTGACGACGAAAGTCACCGTGTCGCCATTGACCCGTTCGCGCAATGCATCTGCCTGTTCCATCACGTGCAGCGCGTCATCGCCCCGCGCGTTGAACAGACGAGTGACCTCGCCCTCATCCAGCCGGTCGCCGCCGGCTGCTCTGGCCACCAACGCTTGCAGGCCGGGGGTGCATAGTTTGCTTCCGGTTGTGGCTGGGGCAGCGGGCGGCTCAGGGCTGATGCCGGCCGCCCAGTCATTCTCGCGGGCGTAGCCGCCGGCGTCGCAATGCCGAAGCAACGCGGGCATTAGCTCCTGGTCAACCCAGCGTCCAGCGTCCGCTATGTATTCGGGGTACAGGGTCAGGCGCTCGGTCAGCAGCTTGCCCGCCGCGCGCGTTTGGGTAGCCAGCGCGTCGAGCTGTGGCCACGGCGACTCCGGGTTGACGTGATCGGGCGTGACCGGCGACACGCCGCCCCAGTCGTTGATGCCTGCCGCCACCAGCTGGTCCAGGCGCCCGGCGTTCAGGTTCGGTGGCGCCTGGATATTCATGTCCGGACCAAAGATCAGCCGCGTGACCGCGATGGTCCACAGCAATTCCTCCAGCGGCGGTTCCGGAACGTCCGCCATCTTCGTGCCGGGTTTCGGGACAAAGTTCTGCAGAATGATTTCCTGCAGGTGGCCGTGGCGTGCTTGCAGTTCGCGCAGTGCGTACAGGCTTTGCAGCCGTTCTTCGCGCGTTTCGCCGATGCCTATCAGCAGACCCGAAGTGAGAGCGACTCCGGCTTCGCCGGCCGCCGCGATGGCAGCGAGGCGGGTCGCAGGTGTCTTGTCCGGCGAGCCGAAATGCGGCCCGCCTCGGGCGGCGAGCCGCGCCGACGCTGACTCCAGCATGATGCCCATTGAGGGGGCCACCGGGCGCAGTTGCCGGTAGTCGTCGGCCGTCATCACCCCGGGATTCAGATGGGGCAGCAGCCCCGTCTCGTCCAGCACCAGGCGCGCCATTGCACCTACGTAGTCGAGGGTGCTTGCGTAGCCCAGTGCCGCCAGCGCGTCGCGCGCGGCGCGGTAGCGCAGTTCCGGCTTGTCTCCCAGGGTAAACAGGGCTTCGCGGCAACCCGCTTCGCGGCCGGCCCGCGCGATGTCCAGGACCTGCTCCGGCGTCAGGTAGGCCTGCTGGAGGCGCCGCGGCGTTTTTGCATAGGTGCAGTAGTGGCAGACGTCGCGGCAGAGTTCCGTCAGCGGAATAAACACCTTGCGCGAGTACGTGACGAGATTAGCTTTGCCCTGGTCGCGGAGCCTGGCCGCCTCGCCCATCAGCGCGGCCACGGATTCGCCACGGAGCAGGCTGTCTTGGGGTGGTGGTTTCCAGTTCGGGTTCATGCTTGCAGTGCCGTTGGTCCGGCGTCGCCGAGGCGTTGTTCAATATCGTTGGCCGCGAGCCAACGGGTCGTATGTTCGCCGCTCACCTGCCTGCAAAGCCAACGCAGGTCGGTCGGACTGTCGATATCGCGGGCAAAGGCAGCCAGCGGCATTTTCTGTGCCGGCAGCCCGGCCGCCAGGGCGCCCTCGAGGTGCCGGCGGGCGCTGTCTGCACCAAAGCGAAAGCCCATCGCGTCCGGTGGGCTGATGACCAGCGCGTTGGTCCCGCCGTCGCTGCGTGCCGGGCTGATCGTCACACCAGAGTGGTGACAGGCTAACAGCGCAGCAATGTCCTCACTTTGCAGCGTGGGCAGGTCACCCGGCAGCACGAGCAGGGTGCTGACCTGCTGCTGGGCCAACGCGTTAGCCGCCTTGTCCAGGGCCAGGTTCAGGTCGGCTGCGCCGCCATCGTCGAGCCAGTTGACGCCGACGGCAGCGGCCAGCGTGCGCGCATCGACGCCGCCCAGCAGGTGGACGCCCCTGGTTGACCCGCAGCCCTGTGCCGCGGCGATCACATCGCGGAGCATGGCTTCCGCGAGGCCCGCGCGCTCCGTCGCCGCCAACACCGGCGCCAGCCTTGCCTTGGCCGTGGCGAAGGCCTTGACCGGCACCAGCGCTGCCGTGTCGCTCCGCGGCTGTGCGATCATTGCGGCCGCTTCCGGCAGTCGCGTGCGAATGCCAGCGCCATCTGCGCCAGCTCAATGCGGTCTTCCAGGGTCTTCATGATTGTGTTGCAGCAATGCACGGCGATACCGAGCGCCTCCACGTCTGCGCGCATGTCTTTGTCCACAGTATCCAGTATGAATCCATCGATCCACGGCTGGTAGTGGCGGGCGACGGTGAGGGCGGACGCGGTGAGGCCGAGTTCGGTCATGATCTTGGCGGTGGGGCCCTTCAGCGCGCGGCCGCCGACGATGGGGGAGATGGCCACCACCGGCGCTGTCGCAGCCCGCAGTGCCGTGGTGAGACCGGGTATCGCCAGCAGCGGATCGATGCTGAGATACGGGTTCGACGGCGCGACCAGGATGGCCCCGAGGCTGTCCTCTTGCAGGGCCGCAAGCACCTCCCGGCTAGGCCTGGCCGCGCTGGCCCCGTCGAATTCCACCGCCCGCAGCCTCGGCTCGGCACGTTGCCGCACGAAATATTCCTGAAACGGCAACACACCCGCGTCGGTGTGCACCCGGGTGGCAATGCGGTCGTCGCTTGCCGGCAGCACGCGGGCCTTGACCCCGAAGGCTGCGCAAAGCTCGGCCGTGACCGCCGTCAGGGTTGCGCCCTCGGCCAGGCGCGCCGTGCGGCGCAGGTGTGTGGCGAGGTCGCGGTCGCCGAGCCGGAACCAGGTATCGCCGCCCAGTTCCGCCAAGGCCTCCATGCAGTGCCAGCCCTCGTCGCGCCGGCCCCAGCCTGTCTCGAGATTCACGACGTCAGCCAGGGTATACAACAAGGTGTCGAGATCCGGGCAGATAGCGAGGCCCAGGTGGCGAAAATCGTCGCCGGTGTTGACCACGATGGCGAGGTCATCGCCGGGCACGACCTGCTGCAGTCCCCGCGCCAGTTTTGCGCCGCCCACCCCGCCGGACAGCGCGACGCAGCGCGCGCTCACTGAAACAGGTCCTCGTGCGGCGGCCGCAGGACCGCGGCCGCCGGTTGCTCTTCCGCCGGTGCCGGCAGGCCGCGGATCAGTACCACCGGCGTGCCTTCGGCGCCTTCGCCCATCAGCAGCACCGCCGCTGCTGCCACGGAATCCGCCGGGGCCACCTCGGCCACCTGCATGGGCCGCGCGTACAGGTCGCGGGTGCCGCGCAAATCTTCGATGACCGCGACACCGGCCGCGCCGATGGCGAATCCGGTGGTGCCGAGACGCCAGGGACGACCGATACTGTCGACGACCAGCACGCCCGGTGCGATGCCGCTGCGTTCGGAGATGGCGTCGCGGAGAGACCTGGCCGAAGCATCCGGGTCTTGCGGCAGCAGCAGCACCTGGTCTTCGCTGCCCGCAACGTTCGACCGGTCTATGCCGGCATTGGCCAGGATCACACCGAGGCGGTGCTGCACGATGATGACCCCGGGCCGGCTGCGGACCACGCGGGTGGATTCACGCAGGATCAGTTCCACCATGCGTGGGTCCTTGTCAGTTTCTGCCGCCAGCTGCCGGGCCTCGTGGGAAGCTTCGACAGTGCCAAGGTCCACGGTCTGCCCTTCGGCCTTGGAGATGATTTTCTGGGCCACCGCCAGCACGTCTCCTGGTTGCAGCGTCAGGCCCGCGTCCACCAGGGCCGCGAGAATGATGCCGGCGAGATCATCTCCGGCCGCAAACAGCGGCAGGCCGCCGAGGCGGAAAAAAGCCAGGTCTGGTGAGCTCATGCCGTCGAAATAGCCGCTATGGCGGGAGGTTGGCGGTGATACGCACCGTCTTATGGCGTCCCGAAGCTGGATCATTGCCCAGAAGCGGGGCCCGGCTCATAGCCTCGGCGGCGCCGGGGTTGGCCAAAGGGGCAGAGCTCCGGCCCGGCGCAAGGGCTGGCCGGCCCATGGCGGCGGCCCTGAAACCCCCGCCAGGCCTGCTTCCCGGGCACGCGCGACGGTTTCGACGGTGGGCAGACGCGGTGACCGGCTCGAGCTGCATCGGGTAATCGTGGCGGCGCTGGACGCGCCATGCTAACGGCCGCCCGGCGCAGGGTCCACGGCCGCTGGCCGTGCGCGCGGCGAGTAATGCACAATTGCCGTCCGCCGGATCGAGGCCGAATCATGGAGATCTACAAGGAGTTCGTCTTCGAGGCCGCCCACCGCCTCCCGAACGTGCCCGAAGGGCACAAGTGCGCGCGCCTGCACGGGCATTCCTGGAAGGGCACGATCTACGTGAGCGGCCAGGTCGAGGCGAAACTCGGCTGGGTCATGGACTATGCAGATATAAAAGAGGCCTTCGCGCCCATCTACGAGCAGCTGGACCACAATTATATGAACGATATTCCGGGGCTGGAGAATCCCACCAGCGAAGTTCTGGCGCGGTGGATTTGGCTGGCGCTGAAACCCCGGCTGCCGCAGCTGTCGCGCGTGGTGATTAATGAAACCTGCACCTCCGGTTGCATCTACCGGGGCGAGGATGACGACGCCTGACGAAGCGCACATGGCCGCCGCGCTGGACGCGGCGCGCCGCGCGCTGATGGCCGGGGAGGCGCCGATCGGTGCCTGCCTGGTCGGTACCGAAGGCAGCCTTACTGTGCACAACCGCGTCGTGTCCGATCGGGATCCAACGGCCCACGCAGAAATCCAGGCGATTCGCGAGGCAGCGAGCCAATGGCGCTCCTGGGAACCCGGCGCGTCTCGCCTCTACGTGACCGTTGAGCCGTGCCCGATGTGTCTTGCGGCGTGCCACTACGCCGGCATTCGGGAAATTGTCTACGCGGCCAGCCTGGCCGACTTCCACGAGATTACCGGCGCCGAATTGCTCATGCCGCTGGCATCGGAGGCCTTGCTCAGCGGGGGCTGCCGGCGCGAAGACAGCCTGGAGCTCCTGCGCACCTGGGCCGCAAGGCGGGCCGCGACGGTATGAACGCGCAGTACGACAACATCGCCGAGCAGTATGCCCGCACGAAGGACTCGCCGCTGCGCAGGTGGGTAGAGCAGCCGAGTTTTCTGGGCATGGTGGGCGAGGTGCGCGGTCTGCGGGTGCTGGACCTTGCCTGCGGCGACGGTTTCTACACGCGGGCCCTGAAGGCGGCCGGTGCGGCTGAAGTCGTCGGTGTCGACATATCGCCCGCAATGGTTGCCCTCGCCACGCAGCGTGAACAGGAATCACCCGCGGGCATACGCTACGTGTGTGCCGATGCCGCCGGGCTGCCGGAGCTCGGTACGTTTGACCGGGTGGTGGCTGCCTACCTGTTGCACTACGCACCGGATCGGAGCGCGCTGGCAGCGATGTGCAGCGGCGTCGCCCGGTGCCTCGACGCCGGTGGCCAATTCGTTACGCTGAACGAGAACCCCGCGCAGCCTGACGAGCAGGGGGGCGCTTACCTGAGTTACGGGTTCGCGAAGTCGCTGCACGGCGCTGCAGAGGACGGGGCCGTGATTCGTTACCGCATGCTCGCCGGCCGCGAGAGTTTCGGCTTCGAGGCGTATTACTACAGCCGTGCGACTTACGAGACGACGCTGCATCGCGCCGGCTTCACCCGTTTGCAATGGCATGAACTGGTGGTCGATCCGGCGGGCATCGAGACCATGGGCGCCGACTACTTTCGCGCCTACCTTGCCCAACCGCCTGTGATCGGCCTCAGTTGCCGGCGCGGCTGAACATGGAGCCGCTGTTTCGCCAGTTCGCTGCGCACGCGCGGGCGCATCCGCAGCGGCCGGCCGTGGCCGGGCCCGGCGGTGCTGTCAGCTATGGCGAACTGGCCGACCGCGCCAACCGGGTGGCGGCCGGCCTGCAGGCGCAGGACATTGGTCCCGGTGATGTCGTCGGGCTGTGCCTCGACTGGACGCCGGAGCTCCTCGCCGCGGTAATCGGCACCTGGCAGGCCGGTGCCGCCTACGTGCCCCTCGACCCGGCCATGCCCGTCGCGCGGCTCACGACCATCGCGGACGCGGTGCAGCCGGCGGGTGTCATCGCGCCACCGCACTGGCAGGGCCCGTTCGCGGCAACGAAACTGCGACTGTTTGCACCGGATGAATTACTGGCAGCCGGCCGGGTTCGGGTGGCGGCGGTGCGCGACGATCCGGCCCGGCTGGCCTATGTGATGTACACGTCCGGCACCAGCGGTGCGCCGAAAGGGGTGACGGTGAGCCAGGGCAATCTTGCCGGGCTGTTTGCGCCGTTCCGCGAGCGTTTCGGCTGGTGCGCCGACGACGTTTGGTCGCTGTGTCACAGCTATGCGTTTGGCTACTCGATCTGGGAAACGTGGGGCGCATTAACCAGCGGCGCTTGTCTCGTGCCCGTGCCCGGGGCCATGCGCGCCGACCCGCTGCAGCTGCATGCACTGCTTGCCGAGCAACGGGTGACAATCCTGAGCCAGACGCCGTCGGCGTTCCGGCAGACCGTATTGCACGAGAGTTTTGGTCTCGGGCAGCTGCCCGATCTCCGCCTGGTTGCGCTGAGCGGCGAGGCGGTGCCGGCGGCAGATCTGCACAGGTGGTTTGCTGGCACGTCGGACGACGGGCCGCAACTCATCAATACCTATGCAGTGACGGAGACCGGTGGGCAGGTCACCTGCAAAATTTATGCAGCGGCAGACGTCGACAGTAATGAACCCGGTGATGTCGGCAAGCCGCTGCCCGGCATCGACGTGCGACTGCTCGATGCGCAGGGTCGCGACGAGGGGGCCGGGGTCCTCGACGGTCACCGTGTTCGAATGGCCCCCGAGCCGAGAGCCAGCTTCGAACACGGTGACGTCATGAC
>CAZTIB010000212.1:0-13164 GCA_964613615.1 uncultured Chromatiaceae bacterium | reverse complement strand
GCACTGCGCGGCACGAGCCGGCAGATCGGCTGGTACCGGCCGGACGGTTCCGTGGAAACGGCCAGCTCGCCGGCCGCGAACAACGTGAACCTGCTGGTGCAGACGGTGATCCTGAACTACCTGGCATTGCGCGGCGACGATGGCCAGTTCGAGAGCCTGTTCCTGAACCACGGCCTGGGCAATATGCAGCTGCAGGACAGCCTGAAGGTCTTCCAGTCGCTGCCGGGCCTGGCCTGACGCGCGGGCGCCACGCGCCTTTCACATAATGTGAGCCCTGCACGGCCCGGACCTCCGGGCCGTGCGCATACTCGCGGTTGTCCAACCGACCGGGAACCATGGCTGACATTCCCCAACTTGCCGACCTTCTGGCCTGCCCGCGCTGCGATGCGGCCCTAGCGCCTGCGCAGCGTGACGGCTTCGAGTGCCGCGGCTGCCAGGTTCACTATCCGCTGCTCGACGACCTGCCCTTCCTGTTTGCGGCGCCGCACGCGGCACGCGGTGAATGGCAGGCGCGCGTGCACCACGAATTGCGGCGGCTAGAAGCACGGGCAGAGAAGCTGGACACCGAACTGTCCGGCAACCGGCTGTTGCCCCTGACCCGCGAACGCCTTGAATGGGTGCGGGACGCCTGCAGTGACCAGCACGGAAAACTGACCTCACTGATGTCGGCTTTGCTGGCGGGCAGCGAGGCCGCCGGGCGGGAAACCTACATCGCGCTGCGCACGCGGCTGCCGTCGGACCAGGGTCTCAATACCTATTACCAGAACGTGCACCGCGACTGGGCCTGGGGTGATAAAGAAAATGCAGCTGCCCTCGACATCGTCGCGTCGCTGCTGCCCGAAGCGCCGGGCAAAGTGCTGGTGCTGGGTGCCGGCGCGGGCCGGCTGGCCTACGACACGCACCGGCACACGGCGGCGGAACTGACCGTAGCGCTGGACTTCAACCCGCTGCTGTTCGGCATTGCCACCCGCCTGGGCCGCGGGGAGACCGTGGAACTGTGGGAATTCCCGATCGCGCCGCGGCGCGCCAGGGATCATGCCGTGTTGCGCAAGCTCGAAGCCGAAGGCGTGCGGCCGGGACTGGAATTCGTGCTGGGCGACGCGCTGCGCGCCCCGTTCAGCAAGGGCAGCTTCGATGTCGTCATCACGCCGTGGCTGGTGGACATCCTGCCGGTGGACTTCGCCGAACTCGCGGCGCGGATCAACTATTTGCTGGCGCCGGCCGGACGTTGGGTGAATTTCGGCTCCCTGGCCTTCGATCCGCCCGCAGAGGCGCAGCGCCTGACGCTGGAGGAATGCGTTGCCACGCTGGAACAGAACGGATTCAGCGACGTCGAGCATCGCGAGGACCAGGTTCCTTACATGTGTTCGCCGGCCAGCCGCCATGGCCGGGTGGAGGAAGCCGTGAGCTTCCGGGCCACGAAATCCAGGCACAGGAAAGCGCCCCGTCGTTACCAGTCACTGCCCGAATGGCTGGTCACCGGCAAAGAAGCCGTGCCTGCCCTCCCCGCTTTCCAACTGCAAGCCGCCTCAAACCGGATTTTCGCCTTCGTGATGGGCCTGATCGACGGCAAGCGGTCGATCGACGACATGGCGCAGCTGCTCGAATCGCAACGCCTGATGCAGCAACAGGAAGCCGACGGCGTAATCCGGGATTTCCTGACGCGGATGTACGAAGACAGTCGCCGCTCGAATTAGCCGCCACCAGCACCAGCCCGTGTGGCCGGCTTCGACCCGCTGTGGTGCCCCGGACCGGCGGCGATTCACCAACAAAAATGGCGGCCCCGGAGGACCGCCATTCTCGTCGCTAATTCGACGCCACCAGGGCGCCGCTAGCCAGCTTCAGGCAGCTTTGAGGTTGCCTGCCGCCGACTTACCGCGCTCTGAAACAACCTCGAATTCAACACGCTGGCCTTCGCTCAACGTGCCCAATCCGGCCGCTTCCACAGCGCTGATATGGACGAATACGTCCTTCGCGCCGTCTTCAGGCTGGATGAATCCAAAGCCTTTCTTCGCATCAAAAAATTTAACTGTTCCTGTAGCCATGTTTGGCCTCCAATAGATAAACCCGCGCACAAATCGGGCGCGGAAACGAACAACCTGGTCGTAGTGGGTGACTTGAATCAAACGCCCGAGGACCGGGCGGGTAGCTAGAAGGCAGGCCAACACGTAGATCGCGAGCGGATGGTGCGCGTTATGCGAGCGAAAGGCAAGCCATGATCTCGCATTACCAGACCGAGGGCCTGAACGCCGCGCCACGGGCCGGCAAGGGCCGCGGCTGCCATCTGCCAAGGCGGCCGGGGCCGGGTCTGCCACGGGGCCATGCGCAGCTTCTAGACGCTTAAGGCCGGAATCTCGGGACTGGCAAATAAGGGTTACACAACAGGCTGATATACGTTAAATTACCGGCCAATCCGGTTGGATTTGCCTTGCAAGGTCTCGTCAAGAAGAGCGCAGGGCACCAGGCTTTTTTGAGGTGCTGACATGACGAGACTTACGGCCGTGCTGCTGTCCGCAGCGCTGATTCTGCTGTCTTTCCAGGCGACGGCGTCCACCAAGTATGAGCGCCGGATGGACAATGCCAACCGGGTCCTAGAGCAGCTGCTGGTGATCCCGGAACAGGGGATTCCGCCGGCCCTGCTGCGCGACGCCTACGCAGTAGCGGTGCTGCCCAACGTAATCAAGCTGGGCTTTGGCGTTGGCGGCCGTTTCGGCAGCGGCATCATGGTAGTGCGCCAGCCCGACGGGCGCTGGAGCAACCCCGCATTCGTCAACCTCGGCGGCGGCAGTGTCGGCCTGCAGATTGGCGCCCAGTCAACGGATATCGTGCTGGTGTTCCGGTCGGAACGCAGCGTGGAAAGCCTGTACAAGGGCAAGATGACGCTGGGCGGCGATATCGCGGTGGCCGCAGGGCCCATGGGCCGGCTGACATCGGCGGCCACGGACATCACGCTGCGGGCCGAAGTCTTCTCGTATTCCCGCAACCGCGGCCTGTTCGCCGGCCTGTCCGTCGAGGGCGCCGTGCTGGGTATCGACCGCAAGGGCAACCAGTCTTACTACGGCCCGGACTATTCCGATGCCCGCAAGATCCTGAATGAGGACGGGGCGACCACAACCCCGGCTGCGCGGCGATTCCAGGAAACCCTGACCACGGCGGCCCCCGCGTCGACCGGCCAGGCGGAGGCCTCCCGCACGGCCCAGGCCCCTGCGGCTGCCCCTCCGGCCGCCCAACCGGCCGACAGCGAGCCGGCCAAGACCTACGGCCTGAGCGACGCGCCGCCAGCCAGCGGCGACGTGGTCTTCTGACCCAAAGCACATAGTTTTTCCCGCCCGGGTCGGTGACCCGGGCTTTTTTTTACCTGTGGCCCAGAAACCTGAATAATCGGGCCAACCGAGGGTGGAGCACCAGGCAGTGGATTTTGCAGAACTAACGGACCTGATAAAGAACGGCTTCGAGTTCCTGCGCCCGTACCCCAAGTTGCATGCGGTGCTGGTGATAGCGCTCTTCCTGGGCCTTGCCAGGCTGGCCGACTGGCTCTGCACCCGGGTGTTCCGCCGGATTGTCGCCAGCACTCGCAACCACTTCGACGATCAGCTCGTCGACCTGCTGCACCGACCGGTATTCACCACGGTGGCCCTGCTCGGCCTGATGCTGGGCACCTATCGGCTCGAACTGGATCCCGGCATCGAAGCAACCACGGAGGACGTTCTGAAGACGATCCTCATCCTGATCTGGGTGCTGTTCGGTCTGCGCTTCTCGACTTTGCTGTTCAAGGCACTGGGCCACGCGCCGGTGCAGAAGAGCCTGGTACAGCCGGCCACCCGTCCGCTGTTTACCAACGCGCTGGCTATATTCATCCTGGTGGCGGGCGCCTACGCGATCCTCGAATCCTGGGATATCAACGTCACCGGCCTGGTGGCCTCCGCCGGCATCATCGGCCTGGCCATCAGTTTCGCGGCCCAGGACACGCTGGCCAACCTGGTCTCCGGCATCGCGATCATCGTCGACCGCCCTTACCAGATCGGCGACTTCATTATCCTGGACAGCGGCGAGCGCGGCAGAGTTACGGAAATCGGGCTGCGCAGCACGCGGCTGCTGACCCGCGACGACGTGGAAGTCACGATTCCAAACGGGGTGATGGGCCAGGCCAAGATCATCAACGAAGCGGGCGGGCCGCGGGAGCGTTATCGCATCAGGATTCCCATCGGCGTGGCCTATGGCTCCGATATCGACCAGGTCATGGAGGTGTTGCTGCATACGGCCACCGATCACCCGAAGGTGGTCCGCACTCCGGAAGCGCGCGTGCGCTTCAGAACCTTCGGCGACTCGAGCCTCAACTTCGAAACACTGTGCTGGATCAACGAGCCTGCAGACCGTGGCCTGGTGACGCACGAACTGAACTGCGCCATCTACAAGAATTTCGCCGAACACGACATCCAGATTCCGTTCCCGCAGAGCGACCTGCACATCAAGGAAACCCCCGGGCCATTGGCCTGAGCTCCGGCGGTGGCCGCTGGCGACAACCTGTATGGCATCCTGCGCGCCGGCTTCGCATCGCGGTTCGATGCACCGTTTCTCTGCCAGCCGGGCTGCGCGCCACTCAGCTACGGCGATCTGGATGCGCTGAGCGCCCGTTATGCCGGTGTTTTAGGCGAACTGGGGCTGGCCGCGGGCGACCGGGCCATGGTGCAGGTCGGCAAGTCCCCGGACGCGCTCGCACTGTACCTGGCCTGCCTGCGCACCGGGGTCGTCTATATACCGCTGAACACGGCCTACACCGCCGGTGAACTGGAGCACTTCCTCGGTGATGCCAGCCCGCAGCTATTCGTGTGCCGGCCAGACGCGGCCGGATCACTGCAGACCGTTGTGCGCGAGGCCGGGATCGCGCACTGGCTAAGCCTCGATGATCGGGGTCAAGGCAGCCTGCCGGATCGTGCCGCCAACGCGGCTCCGGTGCCCGAACTCGTACCGTGTACGACGGACGATGTCGCCGCGATTGTCTATACGTCAGGCACTACAGGCCGCTCGAAGGGCGCGATGCTGACCATCGCCAACCTGGCCTCCAACGCACAAACGCTGGTGACAATCTGGGGCTGGCGGGACGACGACGTGCTGTTGCACGCGCTGCCGATCTTCCACGTGCACGGTCTGTTTGTGGCCCTGCACTGCGCCATGCTCGGCGGGTCACCCGTACTCTTTCACTCGCGCTTCGACGCGGCAGCAGTTCGCGCGGCGCTACCCGACGCCACCGTCATGATGGGCGTACCCACTTTCTACACGCGACTGCTGGAAGAACCACATTTCGCTGCCGGCGACTGCCACCGGATGCGGTTGTTCATCGCCGGATCCGCGCCGCTGCTGGCCAGCACCTTCGAAGCCTTCGCAGAACGCACCGGGCACCGGATCCTGGAGCGCTACGGCATGTCCGAAGCCGGCATGATCACGTCGAACCCGCTGGACGGAGAGCGAATACCGGGAACGGTGGGCTATGCGTTGCCCGGCGTCGAACTTCGGATCCGCGCGGGTGACGACCCAGCGCCGACGGGGCAAGTCGGCGCTGTGGAGATCCGGGGTCCGAATATATTCGCCGGCTACTGGCAGATGCCCGAGAAGACCGCGGCCGAATTCACCGACGATGGCTACTTCCGCACCGGCGATCTCGGCACACTGGCCGATGACGGCAGGCTGACACTGGTCGGTCGGGCCCGCGACCTGATCATCAGCGGCGGCTACAACATCTACCCGAAAGAAATCGAACGCTGCCTGGACGAACTGGCAGGCGTGCGGGAATCCGCAGTCATCGGCGTACCCCACGCTGACCTGGGCGAAGGTGTGGTCGCGGTTATCGTCGCCGACGAGGGTGCAGCGCCAGATGAGCAGATGCTGTTGGCGACCCTCGGTGACCGTTTAGCCCGCTTCAAGCAACCGCGCCGGCTGTTCTTTGTCGATGCGTTACCGCGGAACGCCATGGGGAAAGTTGAGAAGCAGCGATTGCGGACACGTTACTGGGATGCTTTTCCTTCGTGAGGCGTTGGTCGTGCGCGCGGAATGTTTCCCCTCGCTCCGGTTTTGTAGTCGTTCGGTGAAACATTCCGCGCGCACGACCCCCGATCGAGGGGCTGGCGCATTCTTTGGGTAACCCCGCAAGCGCTGCCTGGCTGGGGGCGAAGGGGAAGACCCGGCAACCTGGCTGGCAGGCGCTGGCCGGTTGTCAGACCTCTTTTTCTAACGCCCCGAGAGCGGCAGCGTTTCGCCGGCTTCGTTGAGTGTGAGCTGCAACGCGGTCTCCACGCGCGGCAGCCATTGTGCGATGGGTTCTTCAAACGCGGGGCCCAGCGGCTCAGCGACCGGCAATTGGGCTGCGAAGGGCCGCGAGCCGTTGGCGCCAAACAGCAGCTTCACGGTGCCGGCTTCCTGGCCGGGCCCACTGGCGTCAGGCGGCTCGCTCAGCAAACGCGTGTCGATAATCTGCAAGGCTTCCTGCCGAACGGCCAGGCGGTGCAGCCATGGGCCCGCCTGGGCCAGTAGAAAATCTCCGTCTGCCGAGAACCACAAGTGATCCACCGCGGCCGGCAGGCGCACTGGCTCCGAGCGCGGCTCGTAGGCCGAATTCCACAATCGGATCCGACGCGTGCCGTCCACCGTCGCCAGGAGGCGGCCCCCGGGGCCCAGGGCCAGGCGCCGAAGGTCGTCGCCGAGTTCCGGCACGGGTTCCAGGATACCGGCCTGCCAGCGCCAGCGTGTCAGACCCTGGCGGTCGCCGGCAATCCAGACCTCCGTGCCGTCCGGACTGACGGCGAGCTGTGGCCGGCCCGCCTGAATGCTCGCACGCGCCAGCTCGGCACCGGTCAACGCATCCGTGACCAGCACCGATCTCTGACTGGCCGAGATCATCTGCTGCCCGTCCGGAGTAAAGGCCAGATCGAGAGCGGCGCCGTCCGCCTGGTTCGCGAAGAAAGCCCGCGGCGCTCCGGTGCCAACGTCCCAGACCCGGAGACTGCCGTCGAGCGCACCGGTGGCCAGCAAGCTTCCCGACGCGTCAAAGCGCATGGTTGTCACCGGGCGCAGGTGACCAATAAAGGCCGGTGCCTGACCGGCGGACAACACCACTGGCTGCAAGGCCGAAAAAATTCGCACATCGCCACTGATGCTGGCCACCGCCAGCGGCCCACCCCTTGATGCGAGCGTGGCGAAACTGGCTGCCGACCCCACCCGATTATCCCCACCGCTGGGCGCGGGCGGCAAACGCCAGGTCTTGACGGCCGACTCGCCGTCCCAGGTCACGGCGACCTGGCTCGCCGCGGCAAGCTGGCCACCACCCTGCATGCCCTCGCGAACCGTGCCGGGCAGGCCATGCTGGAGAATGGGGCCACGGCGCGACTGATCTGCGAGCCCCAGCAACTCAAAACCGCGGTCCGGGGACCCAATCATTAACCAGTCGCCGTCGAAGCTGACAGACCATGGCGCCGCCGACCGACGAACCAGGACCGGCCTGGCCTCGTCCTCCAGCGCCCACAACCTGAGAGTATGCGTTGCGTCTTCGGTTACGAGCCACTTGCCGGCCGGACCGAAATGAACGGACGTCGGCGCCGAACCGTGTTCGAACTCGCGAGCGATGCGTTTGTCTTTAATCGCCCACAGACGCACGAGCCGGTCGCCATCGCCGACGGCCAGGTACTGGCCTGCGGGATCGACCGCGGTGAGACCGGCCAGCTCCCCGGTGACCAGTGGGCTGGACCCTTTGCCCGTTTCGAGATCCCAGATTTCCAGCGCGTTGTCGTTCGAGTCGTCGAGAATGGAGTCCACGACCAGGAAGCGCCCATTTGCCGACAGCACCGGCTCCAGGGAGGGTTCGTAGGGCACGGTGGCCCGCAGCTCTGCGCGCTCTGCATCCCAGACTTCGATTGCGCGCCCGCCAACCACAAGAACCAATTTATTGCCGAGGGCAAAACGTGCCTGCTGAAAATCTGCCAGCCGCGGGATCCGGGCAAGAACCTCGCCACTGCTGATGTTCCAGTAGAGGATGTCGCCCCGCACCGAGGGTTCTGCGGGCCAGATCAGGGCCCGCCTGCCGTTGCCGGCCAATATGCTGTTCGCCCGACGGGCCACGCCGGGCTCCGGAATAGGCTGCACGCTCGGCGCCAGCGCCGGCGCGGCGGCCGATTGCCCGTCGATGCGCAACTCCCAGCGGGCCAGCGAGCCGCCAATGCCCTGCTGAGTATCGATGAAGTAAGCCGTCCAGGTGCCGGCCGGGCTTTCGTCCAGCAATGCGCGCAGCGCAGGATCGCGCCGCGAATCCAGCCCGTATCCCCCACCGGCTGTCTGTGCGCCGGGCTGCAGGCGCGCGCGCGCCGTGCGGCCGGAAGGCGCGCGCAATTCCACCAGCACATCCGCCGGGCGCGGGTGATCGGTGAAGACCGCGACCTGCAAGCGCCGACCTTGCGCCTTTGCATCGAACAGCAGGCTGCTTTGCAGAGGCAGGACTTCTTCAGCGGCCAGCTCGATGTTTTGAACTCGCCTGGGCCCGGACTCCGTCAGCTGCCAGACGGACACGCCATGTTGATCGTCGAGCAAAGTCAGTAGCTTGCTCGCAGGGTCAACACCGATACCAGCCAACAACTCGCGGTGGTGTATCGTGCCCAGCAACGCGTCGAAGTCGCTGCCCAGCAGTTCACCCACCTGCCGCTGCCGGGCCGGACTTGGTGCCTCGATAGCACGCAACGCATACAGCGTGGCATTGTCACGGCGCCCGCGCCCCACCGCACGCTGGGCATTGCGCTCCCAGAATTCCGCCAGCAACTCGTCGCGCAACTCGGTTCGCCCGGTCAGGTCGGGCAGGCGCTCACCGAATCGCTGCACTTCCTGCAGGCTGCCGGACTCGCGGCTCTCGCGCACCAGGTAGTCTCGGAACAGGTCTTTGGCCGTCGCTTTGAACCCGGGCAGGAAGCGCAAACGCTGGAACGCGTCCAGCGCCGTCACAAAGTCGGTACTCTGCGCCGACAGGGTGCGGATGTACGGTCGCGGCAGATACTCCGTATACCAAATCGGAATAACGAGGGCTAAAGCCACCACGGCCGCCGCGGCGACCAGGCCGCGCCAGCTGAATGGCAAACTCTGGTTGACCCAGTGGGCGGTGAACACTTCTGCATAGATCCGGTTGCGCGGCGTAAAGCGGCCTTCCGGATCCACGCTCACCACACCGCTGCGCAGTAATTCACGATGGGGACGCAGCATCGGATCTGCCGCAACCGCACCACCCTTGCGGACCTTGCCGTAAACGCTGAGTCGCGCAACACGGGTTTTGTTCTCATGTTGCAGCTGACGCGCCACAGCAGACAGGTGTGGCTCTTCACGGACGGCATTGCGGGGCAAAAACAGCGCCGCGGCGACGGCATCCACAGTGCCAGCATCCGGCGGGCTGTCGCGGCGCGCCAGCGCTCGAAAAATCTTCTGGCTCAGATACGGGTGCCCGGCCGTCCAGTACCAGACCCGCGCCGCAATCACCCGGCTCGCCATCGCGTCGCAACCAAGGCCGGCGGTCAGCTGTTCGAGTTCGTCAGGCCGAAAATCCTCCAGGACTACCCGGGTACACACCTCGAAGGGCGAGTTGCCACGTTGCGGAATCTTGTGGCCAACGGATTCGGCGCCGAGGAGTGCGAAGGTCAGCCGGCGATACTCTGGCTCTGTCGCGCGGGCGTCGTGACAGGCGCGAATGGCGCCAAACAAGTCGAGGGACACCTTGCGGTCGAGTACGGCATCGATGCGGTCGACGCAAACGACCACCGGCTGCTCCGTTTCTGCCAGCACGATATCCAGAAAGAATTCCCGCAGGCGCTGCAGGTTCGTCAGTCCCGAGCGGTCCTGCCACCAGGACTGAATGTTGGCGCGAATGCGCAGGGCCCGCATCAACCGGTAAGCAAAACTGTAATACCAGCGGCCCACATCTTCTGACAGGTCGCGGCTGCTGATCTGGGCCAGGTCAACGGCCGCAACGGCGATGCCTGCATCGTGCAAACGATCCGCGGTATGAGCAACCAGGCTGGTCTTGCCGGTGTCTGGCGGCGCGAACACCTGGCAATACTCACCCTGGGCCAGGCGCGAGAACAGGATCTCGTCCGCCTTGCGGGTGACATAACAGGGGCGGTCCGGCTGCACGGGGCCGCCAACGGAGTAGAAACCGGCTTCCTGTTTGACCGAACTCATGGTGGTTTGGCGCACCCCCGTAATGACCCGAGTGCAATAGTGTCCCCGAATCCCGGCGGCGCCGCCAGCCACACCGCAGCCGGCGTTGCGCTGTGCGGCGGCCTGTCTCTATCATGCTCCGACCCAGCGTCCATATGCGCAGACAGCCCCCATGACGGCCAGCCAAGCTCACAACCAGCCGCCCCGCCCCACTGATGCGGACTGCCGTTTCGGCATCCGGGTAAGCATGCCGCCCGGCGACACCTTTCACGCCGTGCTCGACGCAGACTGGGAAAGCTTTCACTGGTTCCCGGACCGCGAGAGCCGTGATACGGCCATGGCAGAGATGGCCAAACGACATCGCTATTCGCGGATCGGTGACGACCCGAGTGTCGTGCTGCAGTTGGTCGAACGCTGACTAACGGCTCATGATGCGCACTTGCGTCAGGCTCGCGGGCTGCGGGGTCGCGATGGTCCTGCTGCCGGCGGCAGAAGCTGCAGAGCCGGAACAGCAGGCCGACGAAATCGTGGTTACGGCGGCGCGCGAAGCACGGCCCCTGCTGGAAACCTTCGGCAACACCATGCGTGTCCCCGGTGAGCGCATCGAGTTGTTGAACGCGCAACACGTCTATGAGCTTGGCGTCCAGGCCCCGGGGGCATGGCTCAGCCGCGGCAGCGGCCAGGAGAACCTGACCGCGCTGCGTTCGCCCGTGCTGACCGGCCCCGGAGCCTGCGGCGCGTTCCTCATGATGGAGGACGGGGTTCCGCTGCGGCCCACCGGCTTCTGCAACGTGAACCAGCTGTTCGAGGTACCCAGTGAACTCGCGAGCAGTGCGGAAGTGCTGCGCGGGCCGGGCAACGCCCTGTTCGGCTCGAATAGCCTGCACGGCACGCTGAATTTCCTGATGCCCGAACCCGGCGACCGTCCAGGCTGGGCGGGCAGCGTCGAAAGCGGTCCGGATGCTTACTATCGCGCCCGTGTGGCCTGGGACGGCCCGCTGGGGAACGGGGCGCTGGCGGCGGGCGGACTCGCAGATCATTACGACGGCTGGCGCGCAAGTTCCGGTTACGACCAGCAGAAAGGCTATCTGCGCTGGCAGCAGGGCAACTTGCGGGCAGGCTTCACGGCTACCGACCTGGATCAGCAAACCGCTACGTTCATCCGCGGCGAAGACGCGTACAAGGACTCGGCGCTGCGCAAGAGCAATCCAAACCCGGAGGCGTACCGGGACGCGAACAGTCAGCGGCTCTATGCCAGCTGGGACGGTTTTCGACGCCAGTCCCTGAAGGCCTACCTGCGTCGGTCAGACATGGAGTTCCTGCAGCACTTCCTGCCGGGCCAACCGCTGGAAGAAAACGGCCAACTGAGCGGCGGCTTTCTCTGGACGGCCTGGCGCGATCTGTTCGGCGGCACGCTGACAGCGGGGCTGGATGCGGAGATCGCGCGCGGCGAACTGAAAGAAACCCAGGACCAGGACCTCGGGCCTGATTCGAGCCGGCCCAGCGGCAAGCACTATGACTACAGCGCCTGGACCGGGATGCTCGCACCCTACGCGCAACTCGAAATACCCGTCGCACCGCGCTGGACACTGCAGGCGGGCCTACGGCTCGAGTACCTGCGCTACGACTACGACAACAACATGCTTGCCGGCAACACACGCGCGGACGGCACCGAGTGTGTCGACGGTTGTCTGTTCTTCCGGCCGGCCGACCGCACGGACGATTTCCTGGAAGCCGCGCCAAACGTCGGCCTGTTGTTGCGTATTGATGAAGCCTCTTCCGCCTGGATCACCGTGACGCGCGGTTTCCGGGCCCCGCAAGCCACGGAGCTCTACCGGCTGCAGAACGGGCAGTCGGTGAACGACCTCGACCCGGAAACCATCGACAGCCTGGAGATCGGCTGGCGCCGGAGTGAAGGCCCGGGCGCCCTGGAAATCAGCGCCTTTGCCATGCGGAAAGACGACTACATCTTCCGCGATTCCGATGGGCTGAACGTCAGTGACGGCAAGACCGATCACGTCGGCATGGAGATCCAGGCCGACCTGGCCTTCAACTGGGGCCTTTACGCCAGCGCGGTCGGTACGTGGGCCAAGCACACCTATGACTTCAACCGCGTGATCGCCGGCGGCGAATCCATCCGCTCGGGCGACGATGTCGACACGGCTCCGCGCACCCTCGGCTCTGCACGGCTGGGCTACGCTCGCGGCCGCGCGCTGGCCGAGTTCGAATGGGTCCACCAGGGTGACTATTATCTCAATGCGGCCAACACCGCCGACTACGACGGCCACGACATTTTCAACTTTCGTTCGCGCTGGCTAATCGCTGACGATTGGTCCGTCCTGCTACGCATCAACAACCTGACCAACAAACGCTACGCCGACCGCGCCGACTTTGCCTTCGGCAGCTATCGCTACCTCCCCGCCCGCGAGCGCGAATATTTCGTCGAAATCGCGTACAGAATGCTGTAGGAACGGCTCGACGCGTCCGAGCGCCGCCTCGCCAAAATGGCCCATCGACCCCTCGGCACGCTTGCGCCCTGGCACATGGGTACCCTTTGCGGTCAATAAGTCGATCAGCTCGCGGCGGGCCAGCCGGCATCAAGTCCACCGGATCATGAAACGGCGTTTGGTTTAGCAGGAAGGACCCAGCGCCTTCGTCAGCCAAGCGCCGGGATGTGGCGGGTAGTCTTCCGGGCGTCGTCCCAGAGGAGCGGAGCCAGGTTTGGCAGGGAGGGGGGCCGCCTCCGTGCAGTGAGCGCGGGGGCGAGCGGATTGCTCTTCCAGGCGTCGTCCCGGAGGAGCGGAGCCATGGATGGCGGGAGCGACGGAGGGCCGATCCGAGGGAGTACATGGATGTGCGAGTGAGGTTTAGCCGGGAAGAGCAATCCGCTCGCCCCCGCGCTCAACTCCCGCACTGAACAGGGTGTGCTAACTCAGGGTCGCGTCTGACCGGACCCCGGCACCACATACTTGTAGCTCGTCA
>CAZTIB010000211.1:0-15493 GCA_964613615.1 uncultured Chromatiaceae bacterium | reverse complement strand
GCAGGCGACTCAGCTCCGGAACGCCGTGGTTGCAGCCGGGGAAGCGTTACCGCCGGACGTTGCGGCAAAGAATCCCTTAGGACAGCAACATGTGCCCGCCAGGCCGATGGTTGAGAAGCAATCAAACGATCTGGCCGTCATTGCCAAGTGGGGCGAGGCCGGCCGCAGCCTACGTCTGTCGATCAGGGATGATCGCTTCACATCCATGCGCATCCAATGCCGTTGCATAGCCGCCGCCATGCCGGAACTGGAACCGGAAACGGCCGTATGGGGCAAGAACTCGGTACTGCATCTGGTGCTGCCTTGGCCCGTTGGTGGGGAACCGGCGAAGGCCGATGAGGCCGGTCGCAAAGAGGCGCAGATCAGGGGTGACTGGATTTACAGCTGGGCGCTGCGCAACGGGGAGCGGCGTCGTCAGGCAGTGGCTTGAAGAACAATCCTGGAAGCGGAGCTCCGCTGCGATTTCCAGGCGTGCTACGGGAGAGAGTGGCGAACTGGCATTGGGTCTCCTATCCTTCAATGTGTGATTCCTATCAAGAGTACGCTTGCGTTGTCGATCCGGCGTTGCCTTGCATCGCCGGGACAACTGTTGCTACGGCCGCTGGAAAGACGCTCCATCGCCCCCCGGACCCGGGTCTGGGCGCGCCGCGACGGCGGTTTCCCGATAGTCCGCTTTCGGCAAGACCTGTGTAACCCCCCCGGGTCGAATTTGACCCGGGGGGGTAAGAACGACCCAGCTCTACTACCACGCTTACAAAGGTAATTCGCACCCAGGAACTGCGTGATATTTGCCCTCACCATTGGATTAGGAGAATGGGCGCGTGAGTATTGCAGGTTCGAGTTCGTCGCTCATCCGGCTGCTGCAACGGCAGTACTTCGACGCCCACGGCGACCTCGGCGGGTTTACCTTTCGTGTATTCACCACGGCTGATTTCAGCGGCGATATCACCGATTTCATCACCCTGTTTTTGTATCGCGTCGATGTCGATCGGACCAAGCGCCATACAGACCTGCCCCGCGCCACGCCGCAGTCGCCGAAGCGCACGTCGTTGGCGCTGGAGTTGCGCTATCTGCTGACTGTCTGGGGAACGACTGCCGAGCGTGAGCAGGAAGCGCTTGCGGAGTGCATGGAAATACTCGATCAGCACGCCCTGCTGTCTGGCGAACTGCTCGACCCCAACTACATCTGGGAGGAGGGTGCGGAAATCAAAGTTGCGCTCGAATCCATAAGCAACGAGGACATGCTGCGGATGTGGGATTCGCTGGAACCTGCCTACCGCCTGTCTATCCCCTACCTGGTTCGAACCGTTCTGTTGCGGCCGCAATCCCGCGACGAAGCACCACTGGTCGACACGCGCACCAATGTCTGGACCCCGGCGCTGCCATGACGGAACTCATCCAGTTCGCCAATCGCCATTCACCGGATCGGATCACGATCGCCGGCGTGCTGGCGGTGCGCTGTCTGCGCTATGTCAACGAGACGGCCGCGACACCACTGAAGACGCTGCCTAATCTCCACCTGCGTTCGACGCGTGGCGAAGAACGACCATTGTTCCATGAAAGCACGGGTCTATACGGCTTTCTTGGTTTGCAGTCTGGGATCCATCGAGTGCTCATCACCGACCCGGGACAGCGTTACCTGCCACGGGCGATCCAGGTCGACGTGCCCGATCGTAGCACCGTGCGTGCAGTTCTCGAAAAGGGCGGCCTGCCACCGCCGGGTTCTGCGAGTGCGCTGTATGCCGACGCCGCCATGCGACCTTCGGTGAACTATCCGCTGTTGCCGGGGGAAAGCGCCATCTGGGGACAGGTCAGCGACACCAACGGCCGGCCGCTCGCCTTTAGTCGGTTGCAGTTGGCGACACGTCACGACGACAGCGACACCCGTGTCATTAGCTACTCGGACAGCAACGGCGTGTATCTCTTGCGTCTCCCCGGAGAACGCGCCAGTTTCATACCGCCGGAAGATATCGATGATGATGGCGTACCCGATACCAGCGGTGAGTTGACCGCCACGTTTGATCGCGCGTTGAGCGTTCATTCGCTGAAACAGAATCCTCTTGAGCTCGAGAACCCGCTGGACGCCTTCCCGGTGGATTTCGACAGTCTCGATCCGGATGACCCGGCCGGCCCTTACCAGCTGGAATCCTTCAGATTGCATAACCCGGCTACCGACGAGCAGCGTTTGCCCGCTGGTGCCGTGATGCCGCAGCCCTCGATCCAGGTGGGTCGGAGAATTCGCTGGGACATCTTTCTGACCTGATAGCCACCAACCAGACGGGAGAGGATCATGCCCGAATATCTGTCACCTGGAGTCTACGTTGAAGAAACAAGCTTCCGTGCCCGCTCCATCGAGGGTGTGGCCACCTCCACCGCCGGTTTCGTTGGCCAGTGTCGCTATGGTCCGTTCGAGGGCGAGCCACGCCTGATCACATCATTCGACGAGTTCGAGCGATACTACGGCTCGCTTAACGACCTCAATTTCAGCGGCGTGCCGGCGGTCAATCATCTGGCGCACGCGGTCAATTTGTTCTTCGAGAACGGTGGCAAGCGGGTCTATATCGCTCGCATCTTCGAGCCCGTAGCGGCTACCACCGTGGACGATTCCACCGCCACCGGAACCGATCTGATCATCGCCCCCAATCAGACCCGTTTTCGGGCGCGCTTTCCCGGGCTCGCTGGCAATCTCAGCCTGCTGGTCGACGGCACCCGCAGCGGCAACCTGCTGACCGGTGCGGCCGGCAGCCGCACGGTCAACGGATTGCGTCCGGGCAGCATGGTTGAATCCAACAATGCGCCGGCCAAGACCCGTCAGGTCGGAGTCGCCAGTGCCACCAATCCGATTACCGGCGACGCGCTCGATATCAACAACGTCTATTACGCTCATTTTGACGACCAGGGCGATCTGACGCTCACCAACAATGCGAACGTCGATCTGGATATACAAGCCCCGGCCCTCGAGAGCGTACAGAAACTCACATTGTCGGTGCGCGCGGTCTCGGCCGTCGACGGCCGCGAAGATGCCTACCAGGGGCTTTCCACCCATCCGGCGTCGGACCAGTTCATCGCTCGCGTGCTGCGTCACGAAGACCCGGACAACGGCATCGAGCCGCCGGTCGATCGCACCGCGCGCATTTATCTGCAGACAACGACGGTGCCGGCCATTGAGCCCAACCGTTACGTCTACGCCAGCGAATTGTTGCTCGCACTGCTATCTGATCCCAACCACCGCCAGCTGATGACCGGCGGTGACGATGGCATTCTGGCGCCGCCGGATGCTTTCGCCGGAGGCGGAGTCGATCACACTGCCACTGGCCTGATTGCTATCGGCGACGTGGAAGACATCGCTATTGTCGCCGCCCCCGGGGCGGCCGCGCTCGGCAGCGCCGACGATCGCCAATCAGTGCGCAACTCGCTGATCAGTCACTGTGAGAATCTGCGCTACCGATTCGCGATTCTGTCGGCGGATCAGAATCATGATACTGCCGGTATCCGCGAAGTCCGAGGCCAACACGATTCCAAATACGCGGCGCTCTACTACCCGTGGCTGGTGGTACGCAACCCATTCAACTCCATCGGTCAGGGGCGCGACACGCTGCTGCTGCCACCGGACGGCGCCATTGCCGGCGTCTATGCGCGGTCGGATATCGAGCGCGGCGTGCACAAAGCCCCGGCCAACGAAGTCGTCCGCAACGTGCTGCGTTTCTCGCGAAACGTCAACAAGGGCCAGCAGGACACGCTCAATCCAGAGGGCATCAACTGCCTGCGTTTCTTCGAGGGCCGTGGTTATCGGGTCTGGGGGGCGCGCACTATCAGCTCGGACCCGGAGTGGACCTATCTCAACGTGCGACGGTTGTTTATCTTCATGGAGCACTCCATCGACAACGGCACCCAGTGGGCCGTATTCGAGCCCAACAACGAAACCCTATGGCTGAAGATTCGACTGACCATCGAGTCCTTTCTGTACGACGTCTGGCGTACCGGCGCGCTCATGGGAACCAAGCCGGATGAGGCCTATTTCGTACGCTGCGATCGCACCACCATGAGCCAGGGGGATCTGGACAATGGCCGATTGGTCTGCCTGATCGGCGTGGCGCCGACCAAGCCTGCGGAGTTTGTCATCTTCCGCATCGGTCAGTGGACCGCCGATTCCTCCATTCTATGATGACCGCATGACGCCCATCTGAGTGAGCATATCGAACGAGGAAAACCAGTCATGGCCATACAACGCGACGATCCCTACGGTCCCTTTAATTTCAGGGTGACCATCACCCCCGACGCTGGCAACGAAGTGCGCGGTTCCTTCTCCGACGTCTCGGGGCTCAGTACCGAGATCACCTATGCCGACTATCGCGACGGTACCGATCCGACCAACCGCAACCGTAAGGTGCCGCTGGCCTACAAGGGTGGCGATGTCACGCTGAAGCGTGGACTCATCGGCAGCCTGGATTTGTGGCAGTGGACCGAACTGGTTCGCCAGGGCGACATGAGCGCCCGCGCCACGGTCGTCATCGAGCTGCTGTCGGAAGACAACAGCGATACGGTCGCCACCTGGAAACTAACCAACGCCCGGCCCAATAAATGGACCGGCCCTACGCTGGCGGCCAAGGATGGCAGCGAGGTGGCGATGGAAGAACTGGGCCTGGTCTGCGAAGACATCACCTACGAGTAAAGGACAATCGTGGCACTTTCCGGACTGGCGATAGGAGCCCCCTGGCGACCGGGTGTCCCGCCTGGCGTCTACGAGGATCGCAGCCGCCGGCAGATTCTACGCGACGTGCGCATGGACGTGGCTGCCTTCATCGGTCTGACCGAGCGCGGGCCGGTATCGACGCCGGTTCCGATCGACAGCTGGCGCGACTACTTGGCCGTGTTCGGCGATCCAGGTGGTGGACGTTTGCTGGGTGACAGCGTGCACCTGTTCTTCGCCAACGGCGGACGTCGTTGCGTGGTGGTGCGAGCGCTAAGCTACGCTGAGCCGACCGTTGACGATGGCGCTGCGACCGCGCGCTGGAATTTCGAAGGTCTGCGTCAGCGCGATGGCTCCCCGGTCGACCTATCGGCACGTAATCCGGGTGCCTGGGGCAATCGACTCGAAGTCGAGGCTGACTTCCGCAGCCATCCGCTGCTGCTGCAGCTGCCGGACGCGGCGGAGCTTGCGGCTATTGAGTTGGCGCTGCAGGACCGCGTCGCGCTGGGTTTGCCGCATCCCCACTTGGTGCCCGGAGCGCTCGTGCGGGTGCTCGCGACACAAGCGGGAGCGCTCGTTGAAGACTATCTGTTTGTTAGCGAGCTGCGCGACGCGGTCGATGACTTCAGTCTGCTCGTTTTTGATGCTCCGCTCGACAGTCAATTCCACATCTCCGATGGTGGAGGCGGGCTGCTGCTGGAGGCCATGGTGGTTGACCTGGATCTGAGCATTTCGCTGCCTCAGTCCAATGGCGGCGACATCCAGGAACTGTGGCGCGACCTGGGGCTGCATCCGGAGCACCCGCGCTATCTCGCCCAGGTGATCGGTCGGCGCGCGGCCAGCGAGAACCTGCTGGTCGAGGAAGACTACGTTCCCCTGCGACCTGATTCCGCCCAGTTCGAGTCCACACAGGCCGACCAGCAATTGCTGGCGGCAGATGTTCGTCGTACGGGCTCTGAGCTGATTCGACTGCCCTGGTCAAACTGGACAAGCGAATTCCTGCCGGCCGTGGACATGCTGGCCGGCGAAACCCGCCGCCGCAGCGGCCCGACCTTGAGCGAGTCCGGCTTGATCGATATCGGGTCGGACGGCGAGCAGCAGACAATGCGCGAGCATTTTTTCGCCGCCCCGGGAGACACCTTGGGAGCGGGTGTATTCGCTGCCGACAGGTTGGGGCCGGGACGCTATCCGCATGGCGGTCAGCCGGCGCCGCTGGCGGCACTCGCCGACTATGATGATCGGAACGAGACCCAGCCGGTTTCGCTGGTGCACCTGCCCGATCTCGCTCATCCATTGCAATTCGATCAGTTTCCTTCGGCAGCCGAATCCCCGCCGCTGGTTGGAACCCGATTCGGTACTTGCGTACCGACGCCTATTGACGCTGTCAGCCGGACACTGGTGTACCCCCATCTATCCTTGTCCGGCGCAGAAGATTTCCAGGAGGTCCGCGCCTGGCAGCGGCGGCTGGTCGAGTACTGTGAACAGCACGCCGACCGAATCGCCGTGCTCGATTTGCCACCGGGGTTGCAGGCCGGCGAAATCATCAACTGGCGGCGGGCACTGGTATCGAAACGGGCAGCACTGTTTACACCCTACCTGCTGATGCGATCGATTGGCGGCGATGATGCCAATCCCCGAATCGTCCCGCCGGGTGGCGCAGTTTGCGGGCTGGTGGCGCGCCGCGACGCCCAGCTCGGCGTGCATGTCTCACCGGCAAATCTGACGCTGGAGGCGGTTGGGGCACTGCAGGATGATCCACAGCTTCCTGACGCTGGCTTTCTGCATGCCGAGCGGATCAACGCCGTACGACCGACGCCGAGCGGTCTGGCTCTGCTTGGGTCGCGCACCACTGCGCTGGACAGCGACTGGACCCACGTTCCGGTCAGGCGGCTGGTCGACTACCTGGAGCGGCAAGTGGCGCTCGATACCCGCTGGGCCGTGTTCGAGCCGAACAATCCGGCGCTCTGGAACCGGCTGATCGACGCCGTCGAAGCTCGCCTGCGGCCGTTTTACGATCGGGGTGCATTTCGGGGCGCGACTCCGGCGGAGGCGTATTTCGTTCGCTGCGACGCCGAGCTCAATACGACCCAGGTTCTCGATCAGGGTCAGGTGATCGTGCTGGTCGGCGTTGCGCCCGCGGTGCCGGCCGAATTCATAGTCTTTCGTCTTACTCAGCATAACGACGGTGCGGTGAGCCTGGAGGAAGCCGGTGGCTGACTTTCTCAGCACGTTCAATTTTGCCGTCCACCTCAGCATTTCAGGATTGGGCGGCGACGAAGGTTTGATCCGTGATCCCGAAGGCGCGTTCAGTGAAGTGACCGGGCTGGAGTACCAGATCGAAATGACTGCGCTGCGGGAAGGCGGCTACAACCAGGGCGTCCGCCAACTGGTTGCCAAGACATCCCAGCCGGAACTGGTACTAAAGCGCGGTATGACAGCCGATGCGGCCTTTTGGGAGTGGGTGCAGCGCTGCACTGACGGCACTTATCCATTGCCCTATATAAACGGCACACTTGAAGTTTACGGACCGGCCAGCGACCGCAAGCGGGGCGCGCCGGTCAAATGGCGGTTTCTCAATGGCATCGTTACCAAGGTGGCTGCGCCGGGCCTAAACGCCGCTGAAACCAGCGCTGTTGCGATCGAGGAACTGCATATCTCCCACGAGGGTCTGCGGAGGGAGATCTCGTGAGCGATCAGCTAACACCGGCACTGCTGATTCCCTACGACGCCGCCGGCGAGGAACTCGACGACAGCAACACGATTACGCTGGACTTCAATCCGGAAACGCTGACTCTGAAGGTTCAGGTCGGTGAGGAAGCGGATCGCGGACGCGCTGGTCGCCAGCAGTCGCAGCACGTCGCCAAGAGCACGGCGACGCTTTCGTTCGATGCGATATTCGACACCACGCGCCCCAATCCGGCGCGCGGTGGCAGCGGCGACGAACCCGCGAGCCCCGAAAAGCTTGATGTGCGTGTCAAAACCTCGGCCATCGCCGGATTGCTACAGGCAGAGGGTGAAGGCGAAAATTCCTCGCCACGGCGGGTGCGTTTCCACTGGGGCAACGTCATTTTCGATGGCCTGATCAAATCGTACAGCGAGACGCTTGACTACTTTTCACCGGAAGGCGTGCCCTTGCGTTCCAAGGTTTCGCTTTCACTCACGGAGCAGGATTTTCGTTATAACGTCGACGCTGATCAAGTGCAGCGAGCGCCGGCCACGCCCAGCGCCAATCAGGCCGGCGACCTGGCTGCAAACAACGGTCTTGATTCGCTGTTCGACCTGTCGGCGGGCGCCGGCTTCAAGCTCGACCTGTCGCTGGATCTGGATCTGCAGGTCGGACTGTCCCTGGACGTTGGATTCGACGCCGACTTTAAGCTGGGCGCGGAACTGGGCTTGAACGCCGATTTCGACATCGGTCTTAACGCCGGCGTTGATTTCGACATATCGGCAGGCGCGGCCCTGGATGTATTCGGGTCGGCTGCGATCGAAAGCAGTCTGGGCGTGGGCGCCGGGGTCGATCTCGGCGCCGCGGTCGGTGCCAAGGCGCTGCAAACCGTGACCTCGCCTGCTGTTCCCAACGACGCCGCCCGTCCTCCCAATGCCTGGGCCCCCGAAGGCCCGCAACCCGGCAGTCGCGCCAGCAAACTGGCCGTCCAGGTGCAGCAGTCGCGCGCCAGTTCAGCCAGCACCAGTCGCGACCGACCGCAGACCAGCACGAATTCTGGCAGTTCAGGCGACGCCGGTAGCGACCCGTCCGCCGCGGATGTTGTCACACCGCTCCCGGTCCGTGGTTCACCACCGACGCGGCCGGCCCGTTTCGGGCCAGCGCCGAGCCGGGGACTTTTTCCCGAACGGCAGCAGGCGATGCCGGCGGGCGTCGGCGACCAGTCCGGGCGACCCGCCTGGGAGCTGTTGCCGGCAACCGTAACGGATCGCTCGGTGAGAACCGTTTCGCAACGACGGTGTTGTGTTCCGAAAAGGAAGCCTTATGGTCAATATTGACGAAGTCCACAGCGAAGTCGTGGTCGATTCGCCGCCCGGTGCGCAACGGCGCAGCGACGCCGGCGACAAGCCCGCCGAGGTCAAGATCGAGGAACTCCGCGAGATTGTGCGTGCTCTGCTGGCCGAGGAATTCGAGCGGGCGTTGCGCACCGGCAGTGTTGACAGCGGGTGGCAGGGATGAGCAGCGGACTTAAATCGGAACGGTTGATCCTGCACGGCCGGCCGCGTTTTTCCATCGACGGCGCCGATCAGGTTCGTCTCAACGAAGATCTCATACGCCTGGAAGTGCGTGCCGACGAGGAAACGCCGGCTTGTCTGGAAGCAGTTTTCAAGAATTGGGGTCAGTCGCGCGCGGGCGCCGAGCCCAACTACCTGTATTTCGACGGCGAGATCCTGGAACTGGGCAAGGCTATCGGCGTTCTTGCCGGGGATGCCGACAACGAAGCGACGCTGTTCGGCGGTCAGATCACCGCTCTCGAGGGACTCTATCCGGAATCCCGCGCGCCAGAACTCCGCGTCTGTGCCGAGGATCGGCTGCAGTGGCTGCGCATGACCCAGCGCAGCCGCCTGTTTTCCGACAGCAGCGATCAGGATATCGCTCAGCAACTGGCGGATGACGGCGGTTTGCAGGCGGACAGTGAGGCCGAGGGTCCGCAACACGTCGAGCTGTTGCAGGTCAATCAGAGCGAACTGGATCTGCTTCGTGAACGGGCGCGAGCGGTCGACAGCCGGATCGCCGATCGGGACGGCGTGCTGCTGTTTCGTCCCCGGCGTGACGAGCCGGAGGATCCCGTGTTGCTGACGCGGCAGAACGAGTTGCTGAATGTCAGCGTCTGCGCCGATCTCGCTCACCAGCGCAGCGAGGTACGGGTGCATGGCTGGTCGGTTGCGGACAAGGAGGCGATCCATGAATCCGCCGGCGTGGATACGGCGCGCGTCGAGGCCGACAACAATGGTCGGCTGGGACCGGAAATTCTTGACGAAATCCAGTCCGGGCTGACCGAGGAACTGCATCTGGAATCCCCAGCCAGCGGCGAAGAGGCACTGAAGCTCGCCGAAGCTCGCCTCAAGCGCCGCGCGCGACGCTTTGTCACTGCCAGAGGCGTTACCGCGGGCACGCCGGGCCTGGCCGTCGGTGGCCGGGTCGATCTGGTCGATCTCGGCGACCTGTTTGCCGGCATCTATTACCTGACGGCCGTACGCCACACCTTCGATATGCGCGACGGCTTGCGCAGCCATTTCATCGGCGAACGCAACGATCTGGGTGGACGCACGTGAGGCCCTGGTCACCGACACTCGTACCGCCGAGTCCGGTCAGCGAGCCGTCACGGCAGCGCCTTTTCGGCGTCTATCCCGGGGTGGTCACCGACCTGGTCGACCCCGATGATCAGGGGCGGGTGCAGGTGCAGCTTCCCTGGGTTGGCGAAGATGATTCCGGGCAGGCCACGGCCTGGGCGCGACTGGCTACCTTCATGGCCGGCGCCGACCGTGGCAGCTGGTTCATCCCGGAAGTCGACGATGAGGTGCTGCTGAGTTTTGTCGCCGGAGATCCGCGTCGCCCGGTGGTCATCGGTGCGCTCTGGAACGGCGTCGACGCACCGCCTGAAACCATGGACTCGGGCGGAGAGAACAACATCCGTTCCATCACCACGCGCAGCGGCCACAAGCTGGAGTTCGACGATTCCACCGGTGGCGAAAAGATCACGCTGGTTACCCAGGGCGGAAATGAGCTGGTGCTGGACGACGCCGGTGGGGGCACGATCACCGTGCATCACAGCGGCGGCGCGGAAATCATCATCGAATCCAGCGGCACCGTTTCCGTTACCGCTCTCAACCAGGTCAATATCGATGCGCCCGCCGGTCTCAACGTCACCGCCGCCATGGTGTCGGTCGATGCCGCCATGTCGAAATTCTCTGGCGTGGTCAAGGCCGATACCGTCATCACCAACGCGGTCGTGTCCGCATCGTACACGCCGGGTGCGGGCAATGTGTGGTAGGTCATGAGCGCGCCCGCCCACAAGCTGTTTATCCCGCTGGTCAGGCAACCGCCGCGCGAGACGCTGCTGCTGTCGCATCCCTGGTTCCTGCGCCAGTCGGGCGAGATTCCAGTCACGGCGGCGCCGCGAGTGTTGCAGTTCACCAGCGATACCTTTATGGAGGATTTTCTGGCCGGCGTTGACGCAAGCGGGACGACGCGCGATGTCGATGCCTTTGAACGCCTGTTGACGTTCCGTGACTACGCCGAGCCACCGACGTCCATGCTCGACGAGCATGGCGAACCGCTGTATCCGGCCAGCGTGGCGCGTGACAGCGATCCCGCCAACGTGCTGGAGAATGGCCAGGACACGCCAGCCGCTGACTGGCTGCGCAAGCTCTATCTGCCACTGCATTGTCATTTCCATGTTGTTGCGCTGGCGTTGCACTGCCGGCGCGCCGGTTTCCCCCGTGTTTCGCCGACGCGTGTGCTCGAAGCGGGTATGGTCATTCGCCGACTGGTGGCCGATCGTCGCCAGGAACGCTGGGAGGACTGGATACAGGTCAGCGCCGACAAGGGCCTGTGGCTCGAAATCGCAGACCGCGACATGCGACCGCTGGGGCAGGGACCGCAGGCAGCAGTGCTCGATCCAACCGCGATTGCCGGGCGCTTGCCGGCGGCCGCTGAAGCCGAGTTGCGTGCTCGTGCCGGTCTGGCGGCCGATGATCCGCTGCCCGAAGGGCTGCATGTGGATCGCCTGAGTCCCTTGCCATCGACGGAAGGCGAGGCCAGCAAGCACAATGTCAGGTTCGGCTACTTGCCCCTCAGCACCGGCGCCTTCCAGTTGCCACCCTTTGCCGATCCGGCTGATCTCAACGCGACCGACATTGCCGCGCTGTTGCAGCAGCGTGCCGAGGAGCACCTGCGTGCAGAATGGCTGGACGACCGGCCGCCCAGTCCAGGAAATGCAACGGCATTCGTGGGCCAGCTGCAAGCGTCAGTGCAGACACCATTGCGAGAGTTGGTGGAATTGCTGGTGCTCCCGAACCCGCCTGTCGCGGACGTTGCTGCTGCTCGAGTTCGCCTGCAGAGCGACTGGGTCGATGGCTCGCTGGTGTCGCATCAAAGGGCGACGAACAATGCCGACCGGTCGGTACTGGCGACGCTTCAGCGTGCGCTCTGGCTCGAAGCCGATTCATTTGCCGGCGTGTCCACCTGGACAAATTCGCTCGAAGCCACGGTGATCGCCGAAGGGCATGCCCGCCGACCAACGGACGCCGGCTGGAACAATGACGATCACCCCCAATTCGGCGCGGATGTAGGAACACTTTTCAGATTCCATCTGCGGGAAATCATTGATGACTGCGCGCCGGCATCCGGCAGCCCGACGGCCAACGCAAATACTGCCATCAATGTCCAGCATCTGCTCGGTGCGTTGCTGATGCGCATTCGCGCGTGCCGCAAGGAGTTGATGCGGCAGATCAACGTGCAAGTTCTGCCGGCTGATGAGCAACCCGATCTGGAGCGAGAATTTCCAGAATCCGAGGCCAGCGATGCCGACGACTATCCCGTTGTCACCGCGGGCTCGCTCAGTGACGAAATCGAAGCCTGGCTTGCAGTCGATACCCCTGAGGCGCGCGCCGAGGCTCCGCGCCCCTGGCCGCCACTGGTCGTCGACGGCACTTTGCTGTCGGTGCATCGCGAGTCACGCAAGCTCGAGCTTGCTTGCGAAGAAGTCAACGAACGCGGTGCGGCTGCCGGCAACGCGTACCTCGAAGAGAGCGCGACCCGGCGCCAGGCCGTCAACAGTCTCCTCGATGCCCGGATTGACGAAGCCTTGCTGCCGAGCGGCTCGCTGCCTCGAAGCCCCGGCGACGAATCGCGCATCATCGGCCTCGATCTCGCGGCCCAGCCGGAAATGGGCCTCCTGGTTTTCCCCGGGCCGGCACCGACGGTGGCTACCGTGGAAGACATGATCGACGACGTGGTCGGGCGCTATACCGCCAGCGGCAGCCCGGTGCCGAGCGTCGAAAGCCAGCGCTCGGAAGCCGCGCAATTGCTGAATCTGGTGCGACCACGCTTCGATTCCGACAGCCTTTACGCAGTCTGGTGCTATGCGCGGATCGCTGCCCGTGACCCGTGCGAGGCCGAGCAATTGCTGTGGACGCCGGGCGGCGAGGTGTTTTCGTTGGCCGAGCCGAGCGACATTCTCGGCATGAAACCGGTCGCCATGCAGCTGCCCGATCTGAAAAAACTGGTGCGAGACATCCCGCGAATTCCCAAGGCGAAAGCCAATCCCTTCGCGGCGGTCAACATCCCCGCCGACTCCAGTGTCAGCACCGGCGAGGAAATGGCCGACACCGCCCGACAGTGGGGTATTCAGATGATCTGCTCGTTCGGCATCCCGGTGTTCACCATCTGCGCCTGGGTGCTGTTTTCCATCATTCTCAGCATCCTGTTGATCATACCGGGCTTCGGCTGGCTGTTGCTGCTCAAGTTCTGTCTGCCGGTGCCCGTGAAGAAATAGACATGCGCGATCCCGACAAAGTCTATGGAAGGGGTATTCAACTGCCACTGCTGCAGGCGCCAGGGTTTTCCTGGATCAGCGGCAGCGATGCCGTGGCCCAGTCGCTGCGCGCGGTGCTGTTGACCGAACCGGGCGAGCGCATCGGCCGGCCGACCTTCGGTGTCGGGTTACGCCGCTATCTTTTCTCCCCCAACAGTCTTGCAACCCGTGCCGCCATCCGCCAGGACATCGTCGACGCCGTTGGCCGTGACGAACCGCGAGTGACGCTCGACGAGGTGGAGATCGGTGTCGACTCCATTGAGCCAACGCTGTTGCGAATCGAGCTGCACTACCACCTCAAGGACGACCCGGGACCGCGCAGCCTGGTGCTGCCTTTCTACCTTGATCAGGGAGCCTCCTGACAATGGCCAGTCTGCCCGACATACGACTCGACGACCGTAACTGGGAAGAGCTGCGCAATGAACTGGTGCGCCGCATCCCGGTGCACAGTGAAACCTGGACCGATCACAACCCATCCGATCCCGGTATCGTGCTGCTGGAGTTGTTTGCCTACCTTGGCGAGAACCTGCTGTATCGAATGAACCGGGCGCCGGAAAAGGCCCGTCACGAGTTTCTCAACTTGCTCAACATTCCGCTGCAGCCGGCCACGTTGGCCAGGGCACTGGTACGTTTCGATCTGCCCAAGGGGCAGGATGCACCGATCAACGTACCATTCGGAGGTACCGCCGCCCGAACCCTGGTCACCGCTGGCAAGATTGAATTTCAGGTCACCGATGAGCTGACCGTGCTGCCGGTCGAAACGCGCGCCTACGTCAAACAACCCGTGACGGAGCCGGCAGCTGATATAGTCGGCGCCGAAGGCATGAATTTTCTGCTCCAGGATCACTATGCCGACGCTGGCAAGACGCCGCCAGCCATGGCCGCGCACGGTTACTACCAGAGCGTGCCGCTGCCGGAAGTTGAATCCGGCGTTCTGCCGCCCGTCACGGCCATCGCCGGTACCCTCGACAAAACCTTGTGGGTTGCCTTGCTGGCGCCGGAGCCGCTGGTCAAGGGATTCGAGGATGCGGCCTTGCAGGCCCGCATGCAGCAACTGCGACTCGCCATTTCCGGCAAGTCCTTGTCGATGGGCGTGCGCGTGGATGATGCGCTCTGCGGTGCCGAGGATCATCGTGAGTGTCCGGACCCGGGCAATGAGACCGCCCGCATTCCGCTCGACTGGCGCATCGGCACCGGCCGTTTCAATCCGGCCGATCAGCCACTGGTCGACAACATCGTCTATCAGCGACTCACGGTCGTCAGTGACCAGACTGAGGCACTGACCCGCAGTGGCGTGGTGCGTTTGCAGTTACCCGCGGCTCAGCCGGGTGGGGTAACCCCGTTCAACGACTGGGCCGAGGTTCTCGACCCCGATCTGCTCGGCGTCGGTGAATTGCCACCGCGACTGGAGCAGGCCGACGACCAGGCGCGGGTATTGACCTGGATTCGTGCTCGTCGCCCCGGTGACAGCTATCCTCAACCGCGTTTGCATCACCTTGCCGGCAATACCGTGGCGGTCGAGCAGGCGGTAACCGCAGCCGGCGAACTGCTCGGCTACGGCAGCGGGCAGACCGGTCAGCAGGTCCAGGTCAGCAAGACGCCGGTTCTCGAGGATACGTTGCTGCTGCAGGTCCGCGAGGCCGGTCAATGGGAAAACTGGCGATGGACAGAAAGTCTGACATTGTCGCTACCCGACGACCGCCACTACGAGCTTGATCTGACCACGGGTGTCATTCAGTTCGGCGATGGCATCCATGGCCGCATTCCCCGCCCTGGCGAGGCCGTTCGTTGCCTCAGCTACCGCTACGGCGGTGGCGTTGCCGGCAACGTTCCCGCGGAAGCAATTAGCAAGGTGCGCGGCGAGGGCGCGGTGACCAGCCTCAAATGCGTCAACACCTTTGCCGCCAGCGGCGGCGCCGATGGTGAGACTATTCCCGACGCCATCGATCGCATTCCGCGCTGGATGCGCAACCGTGAACGGGCCGTGGCCGCGTCGGACTTTGTGGAACTGGCGCAGAACACGCCGGGCGTCGATGTCGGCCGGGTGCATGTCCTGCCGCGACACAAGCCGCACGAGCGTATCGACCAAGTGCCCGGCGTCGTCACTCTGGTCATTGTGCCCGCCTACGACCCACTACATCCCGACGAGCCGACGCCGGATCAGGTCATGCTGCGGCGGGTCTGCGAGGAGCTGGAATTTCGCCGGCTGGTGACCACCGAGCTGTATGTCACGCCGCCGCAATACGTGCCGCTGTGGGTA
>CAZTIB010000210.1:0-14669 GCA_964613615.1 uncultured Chromatiaceae bacterium | reverse complement strand
AGCGCCTGTTCGGCGATCTTGCCGCCGATGCCGAGCGGAGTCACGTCGACCAACGCCAGGTGATTGTCGGTCCCCCCGCTGATCAGCTGCAAGCCGCCGGCCGCCAGAGTCGCGGCCAAGGCCCGGGCGTTATCGATGATGGCCTGCGCGTACCGTTTGAAATCGGGCTGCAGCGCTTCACCGAAACAGATCGCCTTGCCGGCGATCGAGTGCATCAGGGGCCCACCCTGCAGGCCGGGAAACACGCTGCGGTTCAGGTCTTTGGCGTACTCGGCCTTGCACAATACCAGGCCGGCGCGTGGACCACGCAAGGTCTTGTGGGTGGTGGTCGCGACAAAGTCCGACACCGGTACCGGATTATGATGCAGGCCGGCCGCCACCAGGCCGGCGTAGTGGGCCATGTCGACGAACAACGTCGCGCCTGCTTCCTCGGCAATCTCGGCAAAGCGGTCATGCGGAATCTCGCGCGGGTAGGCACTGGCACCGGCCACAATCATCTTCGGCCGATGCTCGCGCGCCAGCCGGGCGACCTGATCAAAGTCGATGCGGTGCGTCTCGCGCGTCACGCCGTAGTTGACAAAATGATACAGTTTTCCCGACACATTCAGCCGCATGCCGTGCGTCAGATGCCCACCGTGTGCCAGATCGAGCCCCAGGACGGTATCGCCCGGCTCGAGAGCCGTCAGGTAAACCGCCATGTTGGCCTGCGAGCCGGAATGCGGCTGGACATTGGCGTACGCGGCGCCAAACAGTTCGCAGGCGCGAACCCGGGCCAGCTCTTCCGCTATGTCCACATACTCGCAACCGCCGTAGTAGCGCTTGCCCGGATAACCTTCCGCATACTTGTTGGTCAGCACGGAACCCTGGGCTTCGAGAACGCGCGGACTCGCATAGTTTTCCGATGCAATCAGCTCGGCATTTTCTTCCTGGCGCCGCCGCTCGGCGCCCATCGCGGCCGCCAGCTCCGGGTCGAAATCAGCGATCTTCCAGTCCGCTGTAAACATGCGGTGTCTCCGGCGAAAAAAGAGATCAATTGTAACCGAGGCAGGGGCCGCGGGCAGGTACGCTCAGGCCGTCTCCACCAGTGCCCTGACCACTGCAGTCCAGCCGCGGGCCACGTTGTCGCGGTCATAGCCGCCGCCCCCGACGCCGATCATCCGCCCGGCGCAATGCCGGCCCGCGAGCCGGCTGAGGCGCACGGCCACTTCGCCGTGGGCCTCGGCCGTCAGTTGCAGATGAGTGATGGGATCGCCGGCAAGGCTGTCGGCCCCACACTGCAGCAGCACGAATTCCGGCGCCGCCGCTTCCAGGAAGGCCTCGGCCTGCTCCCACGCGGCCAGAAACTCAGCGTCACCGGCGCCCGGTGGCAATGGAATATTCAGCTTGGTACCCACCGCATCGCCGCTGCCGGTTTCCTGTGCGTGGCCGGTGCCCGGATACAGCACGCGGCCGTCCTCGTGTATATCGACGATGCACACGTCCGGGTCCGCTTCAAAGGCGTAATACACCCCGTCGCCGTGGTGCGCATCGATATCTACGTAAGCGATGCGACGCAGGCCGTGTTGCTTGCGCAGCATCTCGATCGCCACGCCGCAGTCGTTGAACACGCAAAAGCCGGCGGCATGTCCGCGGCCGGCATGGTGCAGACCAGCGATGGGCACGAAGGCCCGGGGTGCGTGTCCCGCCATCACTGCATTCAGTGCAAACAGGGTCGCACCCACGACTGCGGTCGCGGCAACGTCCAGCCCGACCTGCGCCGGGGTATCGCCGCCGTCCAGGAATCCGCCGCCAGCGGCGCAGGCGGCAGCCACGAAATCCAGGTATTCCGGGGTGTGAAAGGCTTCGAGCTGTTCACGCGTGGCGGCACCGGCCATAGCGAGGTCCACATCGAGACCGCTCTGCGCAAGGGCGGCGTGGAATACGTCGTGGCGGTCCGGGCCAAACGGGTGCCCCTCGCCGAAGCCGTAGGCTGCGATGTTCTCGCCCTTCAGGACGAGCACCTTGTCGTGCGCGCTCATTTCGCCCTCACCTTTAATTGCGGCCACCCTTGCCGGATAATCCCGGCTCCTCGTTAACCGGACCTGACATCACTGTGGCGCAGTACGTCTATACCATGAACCAGGTTGCGAAGGTGGTGCCGCCCAAGCGGCACATCCTGCGCGACATCTCGCTGAGCTTTTTCCCGGGCGCGAAAATCGGCGTGCTGGGTTTGAACGGTTCAGGCAAATCGAGCTTGCTGCGCATCATGGGCGGTGTCGATGCTGATTTTCACGGTGAAGCCCGGCCGCAGCCCGGCATACGCATTGGCTTTCTGCCGCAGGAACCGCAGCTGAAAGAAGGCGCTACCGTGCGTGAAGCGGTGGAGGAAGGCGTTGCCGACAGCCTCGGGCTGATCACTCGCTTCAATGAAATCAGCGAACGCTTTGCCGAGCCGATGGATGAAGACGAGATGAATGCGCTGCTCGAAGAACAGGGCAAGCTGCAGGACGCCATCGACTCGTGCAACGGCTGGGAGATCGAACGGCAACTGGATGTTGCTGCCGACGCTCTGCGGCTGGCGAACTGGGATGCGAAGGTCGACAGCCTGTCCGGCGGGGAACGACGCCGCGTCGCGCTGTGTCGCCTGCTGCTGTCCGAGCCCGACATGCTGCTGCTCGACGAGCCCACCAACCACCTGGACGCGGAGTCCGTGGCGTGGCTGGAGCGCTTCCTGGAACGTTATCCGGGCACCGTCATCGCCGTCACGCATGATCGCTACTTCCTGGATAACGTTGCCGGCTGGATCCTGGAGCTGGACCGGGGCCACGGCATCCCATGGCAGGGCAACTATTCTTCCTGGCTCGACCAGAAAGAAAAGCGGCTTGAAATCGAGGAAAAGCAGGAAGATGCCCGCCAGAAATCCATCAAGGCGGAGCTGGAATGGGTGCGCTCCAACCCGAAGGCCCGCCAGGCCAAGAGCAAGGCCCGCCTGAAGCGTTTCGACGAACTGGCATCGCAGGCCTACCAGGGGCGCCAGGAAACGAAGGAAATCTATATTCCGCCCGGGCCGCGCCTCGGCGACCTGGTGATCGAGGTGAATCACCTCCGCAAGGGCTTTGGCGAGCGGCTGCTGATCGAGGACCTGAGTTTCCAGGTACCGCCCGGCGCCATTGTTGGAGTGATCGGGCCAAACGGCGCCGGCAAGACCACCCTGTTCCGCATGCTCACGGGCCAGGAACAGCCGGACGACGGTGAAATCCGGATCGGCGAGACTGTGAACATGGCCTACGTCGATCAGTCGCGCCAGGCCCTGGACGACAAAAAATCCGTCTGGGAGGAAATCTCCGGCGGCGACGACCTGATCCGCGTGGGCCGGTACGAGACACCGTCGCGCGCCTATGTGGGACGCTTCAACTTCAAGGGCCCGCAGCAACAGCAGCCCATCGGCCAGCTCTCTGGCGGAGAGCGCAACCGTGTGCACCTGGCCAAGGTGCTAAAGGCGGGCGGCAACCTGCTGTTGCTCGACGAGCCCACCAACGATCTCGACGTGGAAACCCTCCGTGCGCTGGAAGAAGCCCTGCTGGATTTCCCGGGCTGCGCCATCGTGATCTCTCATGATCGCTGGTTCCTTGACCGCATCGCGACCCATATACTGGCCTTTGAGGGCGACAGCCAGGCGACGTGGTTCGAAGGCAACTACGAGGACTACGAGAAGGATCGCCACCGGCGCCTCGGCGACGAGGCGGACCACCCTCACCGGATTCGCTACAAGCCGCTGGCCTCCTGAGCAGTACAGCGGCTCGGACAAGCAGGGCGCACGACACGATGGAAGACGCTTTCGGATTCGAATACCTGCCCGATCCTGTCGCCGCGGCCTTCCGCGACACGCTGGGCTGCTTCCACCACAGCCTGTGGGTGGCTTTCCCGGCCATGTGCCGGCTCACCGCCGAGGCGATGTTCGAAGACCTGGGCGAGCAGGCGCGGCTGAAGCTGTACGAAGAGATCGAGGAGATCCGCGAACTGGCTGGCCTGGACGATGCGATGTTTCACCTGGTGCGCGGCGTGCTGTTCGACCGCGACACGGCGATGCCGCCGCCGCTGGAGCGCATTCAGGCAACGGTACTGCTGGAAACTCTAAGAGACCTTCTCTACCAGGCCTACGTGCGGGGCGGAAAACTGCGCCGCGCGCTCAGCATGAAGCGGCTGTTCACGACGCCGGAGGTTGGCAGCGCCGGTTCAGCCGGTTAACCAAGAGCCGCGGACACTCGTTGGGAACAGGGAGAAAGACCCACCTGGCGACCGCTTTGTTCAACTATTTCTAGCCGAGCCAGGCGCGCGCGTTCCTGAACAGCCGCATCCAGGGCCCGTCTTCACCCCACGCTGCCGGATGCCATGAGTGCTGCACGGTGCGGTAGACGCGTTCGGGGTGGGGCATCACCAGCGTGACCCGGCCGTCGGCCGAACAGAGACCCGCGAGCCCGCCGGGCGAGCCGTTGGGATTTTGCGGATAGTGCTGCGTCGGCGCGCCGTGGTTGTCGACATAGCGCAGCGCGATGCCGCCCGCAGCTTCCAGCGCATCGATGTCACCCGTGGCGCCAAATTTCGCCTGGCCTTCGCCGTGGGAGGTGGCAATCAGCAAGCGGCTGCCGGCCATACCCTGCAGCAGCACGGACGGAGACTCGGTGATCTCCACCATGCTCAGCCGCGCCTCGAATTGTCCCGAGCGGTTGGCGACAAAACGCGGCCAGTGTTCGGCGCCCGGGATAATCGGCGCCAGCTGCGCAAGCATCTGGCAGCCGTTGCAGACGCCCAGCGTGAAGGTATCGTCGCGGGCGAAATACCCGGCAAATAGTTCCCGCCCGCGTTCGCTGAACAGGATGCTCTTGGCCCAGCCGCCGCCGGCGCCCAGCACGTCGCCGTAGGAGAAGCCGCCGCACACAACCAGCCCGCGAAACTCGTCGAGGGTGCGCCGGCCTTCCAGCAGGTCCGTCATGTGCACGTCCACCGCCTCGAAGCCCGCGCGATCGAAGGCGGCAGCCATCTCGACGTGACTGTTCACGCCTTGCTCCCGAAGTACGGCCACGCGGGGGCGCACACCCGCGTTCAGGGCGGGCGCCGGGGTGATCGAAAGATCGAAGTCGATGCGCGGCGACAAGCCGGGATCGTCCGGGTCGGTGGCCGCGGCGTAGGCTTCTGCCGCGCAGTCCGGATCATCTCGCAGCGCTTGCAGGCGGGCTGTCAGTCGCGACCACTCGCGGTGCAACTCGGTGCGCGTGAACGATGCGGCCCCTTGCCCGCGGGCTGCCAGCGCAATGCGATCTGCACCCGTGACAGTGGCCACGCACTGCAGCTGAGCATCGAGACCGTAACGACCGAAAACTTCCTCCACCTGCGTTGAATTGTCCGCCGCGACCTGCAGCACCACGCCCAGTTCTTCCGAGAACAGCGCCGCCCCCAGCTTGTCGGCGCTGACGTCCAGGTCAATGTTCAGGCCCACTCGCCCGGCGAAGGCCATTTCGCACAGGGTCGCATACAGTCCGCCGTCGGACCGATCGTGGCAGGCCAGCAGCACGCCGGTATCGTGCAATTCGCGTACCGCCCTGAATAAGGCCGACAGCGCAGCAGAATCGCTGAGATCAGGCGGTTCGCCGCCGTCCACCGCGAACGCCTGTGCCAGGCAAGATGCGCCCAGGCGGTTGCAGCCATTGCCCAGATCCACCAGGTACAACACGGAGCCAGGCAGCTGCGCAAGCTGCGGGGTCAGCGTGCGTCGAATATCCGCCACCGGTGCGAATGCGGAAACGATCAGCGACACCGGCGCGACGACGGCGCGCTTACCCGCCTCGTCCTGCCAGCGCGTCTGCATGGACAGCGAGTCTTTACCCACCGGGATCGCGATGCCGAGTTCACAGCACAACTCGCTGACCGCGTTCACCGTCTCGAACAGGGCCTGGTCTTCTGCACCAGCGCCGCTCGCCGCCATCCAGTTGGCCGACAGCCGTATGTCGGGCAGCGCGCGGACGTCGGCCGACAGGATATTGGTGACGGCCTCGGCGACGGCGAGGCGGCCTGCAGCCGCGGGGTGCAACACCGCAACCGGCGTGCGCTCACCCATTGCCATGGCCTCACCGGCATAACCCTCGAAGTCGCGCGCCGTCACCCCCACATTGCTGACCGGCACCTGCCACGGGCCAACCAGCTGATCCTGCGCCACCAGGCCACCGACCGTGCGATCGCCAATGTGAATCAGGAAAGACTTGTCGGCCACCGCCGGCATGCGCAGCACCCGGCGACAGGCTTCGTGCAGGTCGACTTCCAGGTTAGAGGGCGGCAACGGGCGCGACCGGCGCGCAACTTCTTTCACGGTGCGCGGCGCCTTGCCGAGCAGCATGTCCAGCGGCATATCTACCGGCCGGTTCTCGGCCCGACGGTCGCGCACGATGAGATCACCGCTATCGTCCATGATGCCGATCACGGCATAAGGACACCGTTCGCGCCGGCACTGGGCGTCGAACCAGGCCAGCTGCTGCGGGTCGATGGCCAGCACGTAGCGCTCCTGGGCTTCGTTACACCAGATTTCCAGCGGCGACATGCCGGCCTCGGCACTGGGTATGTCGCGCAACTCCACCTGGCCACCACGGCGGCTCTGGTCGATCAGCTCCGGCACCGCGTTCGACAAACCCCCGGCACCCACGTCGTGCACCAGCAATATGGGATTGTCTTCGCGAGTCAGGCCGGCTGCCCAGCAGGCGTCGATCACCTGCTGCGCGCGCCGCTGCATTTCCGGGTTACCGCGCTGCACGGATGCAAAATCCAGCTCGGCGGAACTCACGCCGCTGCCCACCGATGACGCGGCGCCGCCACCCAGGCCAATCAGCATGGCCGGTCCGCCGAGTGCCACGACCAGGGAACCGGCCGGGGCCTCCAGCTTGTCTACATCCGGTGCCCGGATCGCGCCGAGCCCGCCGGCAATCATGATGGGCTTGTGGTAACCCCAGACCGTGCCGTCGGCACCCGCCTGCTCCAGCGTGCGGAAGTAGCCGAGGATGTTGGGCCGACCGAACTCATTGTTAAAGGCCGCGCCGCCGATGGGCCCTTCCAGCATGATCTGCAACGGCGATGCAATCCGGTCGGGCCGCGCTGCCGGCGGCTCCCAGGGTTCCGGCTGCTCCGGCACGCGCAGGTGCGACACCGAGAATCCCGTCAGCCCCGCCTTCGGCCGCGCACCGCGCCCGGTGGCCCCTTCATCACGTATCTCGCCGCCGCTGCCCGTGGCCGCGCCGGGGAAGGGTGAAATCGCGGTCGGGTGATTGTGCGTTTCCACCTTCAGCAGCGTGTGGACCGGTTCGTCGTAATGCCGGTACACGCCATCGTCGACGTGGGCAACAAGACGTTGCGCCGGCCCGCCTTCGATCACGGCCGCATTGTCCTTGTATGCGCTCAACACGCCGTCGGGGCTCGCCGCATGCGTGGCTCGAATCAGGTCAAACAGGCTATGCGGCTGTTGCTCCCCATCGACGAACCAGGTGGCGTTAAAAATCTTGTGCCGGCAGTGCTCGGAGTTGGCCTGCGCGAACATCATCAGCTCGGTATCCGTCGGGTCACGATCCAGCGCCAGGAACTTTTCGACCAGGTAATCCACCTCGTCACCGGACAGCGCGAGCCCGTACTCGGCGTTCGCCTTCAACAGCGCGTCGCGGCCCTGGTTCAACAGCGGAATGCGGCCCAGCGCCGCGGGTTCATGGGCGGCAAACAGCAGCGCGGCGTCCGCGGACTCATTCAATACGGTTTCCGTCATCCGGTCATGCAGCAGCGCGTGCAGGCCGGCCAGATCGTCGATTTCGGCGTCTGCCGTCAGCGTGTAGTGGATCCCCCGTTCAATACGATCCACCGCTGTCAGACCACAGGTGTGCAGGATATCCGTGGCCTTGCTCGACCAGGGGGAGATCGTGCCGATGCGCGGTACGACAACGATATCCAGTGCGCCGGTCGGCGCCGCCGCCATTGACGCACCGTAGTCGAGCAATGCCTCCAGTACCTTGAGTTGCGTCCCCGTGAGCACCGCCCGCAGGTGCACCAGGTGCAGGAACTGCGCGTGGACGCCGGTTACGGCCGGGGCAAGGTTGTGGAGCTGCCCGGCCAGGCGATTCCGCTGAAAATCGGTGAGTGCCGCCGGGCCGCGCAGGTGCAGTAGCCGGGGAGAATCTGCCGCCGCTGACGACTGGGACACGCGCGGGGTCCGTCTACTTGCCCGGATCGTTGCCCTGACCGCCCGGGGTGTACACGGGCATCGGGAACTGGGCCACGTTGCTGTCGGACGCGTCACTGATCTTGCTGACGCCCTGCTTTTCCACCTCGTCGATGCGCACAATGGCGTGCACCGGGATGTATGTGCGCTTTACGCCGGAGAACTCCGACTGGATGCGCTCCTCACCAGGGTCGATCACCAGCTGCGAGCGCTCGCCAAACACGAGCTCCTCCACCTCGATGAAGCCAAACAGCTCGCCGTGGGACACGCTACGGGCGTAAATCTCGTAGACCTTTCCCTGGTTCAGAAACACAACTTTGTAAAGACGACTCGCCGTCATCGCAGATTTTCCCGGGATTAAGTTAAACGAAGCACCGAACAGGCACCGAGACCGCAAAGTATAGCCTACCTCCCCCCAGCCCCGCCGCGCCGCGGCGGGCAGGATCTGTGAACCAGGGCTGAGTAGCGAACGCGCCGGCCCGGCATCATGTTTCACGGGAGGCCGTCTGTCCGCCGGACCCGGCCGTACCCGTAGATTTCGTCACGGAGACCCTGGATGCCGTTGCGTCTGCGCATCGTCAGCACTAACGCCAAGCTGCTCGGCGACGAACACGTGCGCGAGTTCGCAGCCTGTGGCGGCACCATCGGGCGCAGCCTGGACAACGACTGGGTCCTGCCGGACCCGAAGCGTTATGTCTCGGGCCGCCACGCGCTGGTGGATTTCCAGGGCGGCTGCTACTACCTGGTGGATACCAGCCGTAACGGCGTGTTCATCAACAACGCCGATACGCCCGTCGGCGGCGGCCACCCGCAGCGGTTGTTCGACGGCGACCGGTTTTCCATCGGCGAATTCAAGATGCTGGTGGAAATTACCGACGACGGTGTCGCCCAGGATGACGGCATGGCCGACTCTGTCGTGCGCGCCCAGCAGGTGCCCGAGGACCCCTCGGTGGAAATGCAGCTCATGGCCGCCGACCAGCTGGACGAGGCCGATGCGCTGGCGCGCCACCTCAGCGTGGTGGACGGGTCAGCAAAGGTCAGCCAGCTCAGCGAGGTCCTGCCGATGCCGGGCCTTGGCCTGCCAGCGCAGGCAGATGCGGCAGCCATGCTGCTCGAGGCGGCCGGCCTTAAGCCGAAGGATCTCGCCGGTACACCGCCTGCAGAAATTCTGCGCAGCGCCGGCAAACTGCTGCAGCTGCTGACCGGTGGACTGATGAGCCTGCTGCAAACGCGCTCGTCGACGAAAGAAGATTTCCGTATTTCGCAAACCTTGATCAAACACAATCAGAACAACCCGCTGAAGTTCTCACCGGGCGTACCCGAAGGGCTGAAATACCTGCTCGGCGATCGCAGTGAATCCTACCTGCCGGCCGAAGACGCGGTAACAAGCAGCTTCGCGGATCTGCGCCAGCACGAAGAGGCCATGGCCAAGGCCATGGGGCGGGCCGTGCTCGACTACGTGGAACGCCTCGACCCCGACGAGCTTCGCGCGCGGTTCGACAAGGGCCTGAAACGCAATGGCCTGCTCGCCGGTGCCAACAAACTCAAGTACTGGGAACTCTACGAAGAGACCTACCACGTGCTCACGTATCACGAAGAGGGGCGGTTGCCGGAGTCCTTCAGCGAAGAGTTTTCACGCGCCTACGAGGCTGAAATCAAGAACCAGAAACCCAAACGGCGGGCCAGTTAGCGCCCGTTCCGACGGGCCGCGAAAGCTGTACTTGCGAATCATTCTCACCTAACATCCCGCTGCTTGCTGAAGCGGGTTTTCATGACGCTCGATGAACTGAAAAATGGCCACCAGGCCAGGGTGACCGGCATCTCCGGGCACGATCCCCTGGCCCAGCGTCTGATGGCCCTGGGCCTGCTCGAAGGCACCGAGGTCCGGGTCACTCGGCGGGCGCTGGGCGGCGACCCGATCGAAATCACCATCTGGGGCTCAACGCTGTCGCTGCGGCGGGAGGAAGCCCGCCGGATTACCGTCGCGGTGCCAGATGGCTAATCCGGCCGCCGCCGTTCGTGGTGAGCCGATCGTCGCACTGATCGGCAATCCGAATACGGGCAAAAGCACGCTGTTCAACGCCCTGACCGGGCTGAAGCAAAAAACGGCGAACTACCCCGGCGTCACCGTGGAACGCCACACCGGCACGCTCGAGCACGCAGGCCAGACCGCGCAGCTGGTAGACCTGCCCGGCGTGTATTCACTGGCGGCCCATTCTCCCGACGAAATGATTGCGGTGGACGTGCTGCTGGGACACGTCGAAGACCTGGGCCGGCCGAGTGTGATTGTTGCGGTGGCCGATGCCACCAACCTGCGCCGCAACCTGTACCTGGTGACCCAGCTTGCGGAACTGGGTCTGCCGGTGGTGCTGGCCCTGAACATGAGCGACCTGGCCGACCGTGGAGGCATTCGCATCGACCATGCGGCCCTGGGCGACGGACTCGGCGTGACGGTGATACCCGTCACGGCCACCAGCGGGAAGAACCTCGACCAGTTGTGCGCAGCGGTATTCGAAGCCCTCGAGGCCCACGCGCCCGAGCGCTCACCCCTGCTGCCCGACGTGCACGCTGCCGCGGGCGACTTGTGGGCGAAGCTGCACGCCGCCGGCTCACACCTGAGCGCCTATGAAGTGGAACGGGCCATGATCGACGCCGGCGGCCTGGCCGAAACCCGCCTCGGTTACACCGCACCACCGGCACTCATCAGCGAACTGGAAGTTCTGCGCACGCGGCTTGCGGCCGACAGTTCGCTGGCAGCCATGGAGGCGAAAGCCCGCTACGCGCGCATCCACGCCGTTGTAGACCGGGTAGCAGAACGCGACGAACGGCCGCCCGGTCTGGCCCAACGGCTCGACCAGATTACGAATCAACCGCTGATCGGCTCGCTGCTGTTCCTGTTTGTGATGGCCTCCGTCTTCCAGGCGGTGTTTTCATGGGCCACGCCCATGATGGAACTGATCGACGGCGCAGCGGCAACGCTCAGCCAGTTCCTGCTGGCGCGGCTGCCGCCCGGCGCACTCACCAGCCTGCTGGTTGACGGGGTGATCGCCGGCGTCGGCAGCGTGGTGATTTTCCTGCCGCAGATCCTGCTGCTGTTTGCGTTCATCATCTTCCTGGAAGACTCCGGCTACATGCCGCGCGCGGCGTTCATGATGGACCGTGTCATGCGCAGTGTCGGATTGTCGGGCCAGTCGTTCATTCCCATGCTGTCGAGTTTCGCGTGCGCGGTCCCGGGTATTCTCGCGACCCGGGTGATCCCGGAAGAGCGGGATCGCCTGGCGACGATTCTCGCTGCACCGTTCATGACCTGCTCGGCGCGCCTGCCGGTGTACGCACTGCTGATTGCAGCGTTCGTCCCTCAGCAAACCTACCTCGGCGGGCTGGTTAACCTGCAGGGCCTGGTGCTGTTCGGCCTCTACATGCTGGGCATTTTCGGCGGCATCCTGACGGCGCTGTTGCTCAAGAGCACCTTGCTGAGCGGACCCACGCCCACCTTTTTGATCGAACTGCCGCCTTACCGGTGGCCGAGCCTGCGCACGCTGGGCATAAAACTGCTCGCGCGCGCGAAGATATTTCTCGTCCGCGCCGGCACGGTCATTTTCACCGTGGCGATATTCATCTGGGCACTGGCCTACTTCCCGCGCCCGGAAGCCATTGGCCTGGAATTCGCGCAGCAGCGAGCCGCCGTGGCCACGCAGGTGGCAGGCGACGAACTCGATGCCGCACTGGCGAGCATCGAAGAATCGGAAACGGCTGCCTACCTGGAGCAAAGCGCGCTGGGCCGGATGGGCCAGGCCGTGGCGCCGGCTTTCCGCCCCCTCGGCTGGGACTGGAAAGTTACCGCCGCCGTGATCGCCAGTTTCCCGGCCCGGGAAGTGGTGATTGCGGTGCTCGGCACCATTTACGCGGTGGGCGATCCTGAAGCCAACGAAAACGCTTTGGTCCGACGGCTGCGTGGCGCCACGCATAGCGACGGCGAGCCGGTGTTCACGCTGCCGATGGTCATCGGCCTGCTGGTGTTCTACGCATTCTGCCTGCAGTGCCTGGCCACCGTTGCGGTGATGGCCCGGGAGACCGGCGGCTGGCGGTGGCCGCTGGGAGCGTGGGTCTACATGACGGGGCTGGGCTATATCGGTGCCCTGCTTTGCTACCAGCTGTTAGGCTGAGCCCATGTCGCCCGGAATTCAGGAAGCTATTGCGCTGATAATTGTCGTGCTGGTGGTGGGCTTTGGCCTGTATCGCCGCTGGCGTAAAGGCGCAGAGAAAAAAGCTGCGTGCTGCGCGGAGCCGGCCGGGAAGGATTCGGCCGAACAGACGGTGCACTTCTACCGCCGCAAAGACGGCTAGGTCACCTGTCTAAGGCACGGTGGCGGGTATGTCGTCGTACAACACCAGTTCCGCCACGTTCACATCGTCGGTATCGAGCACCAGGATGCTGTAGACCCCGGTTCCCACGAGGACCTGGTTGTCAAGCCGGGCAATCACCGTGTCCGGCACGCCATTGGGCGTGAAGACGATGTCGTAGACGTCCGGCGACAGCTGCAGATAGCCGGTGTCATTGCCGAAGGCCACGCCGAAGATGTTGGGGAAAAAGTCGAGATAATTCTCGCCGGGTTCAACCAGGTAGACATCTACAGCAAAGTAGTTGGCCGCGCCCTGAAACATTCGGAACTTCGCAAACTCTGCCAGGCGCCGTTTGTCGTCGAGCAGCTGCACAGCGCTGAGCGTGTCCGGCACACCGATGTAGTACAGCGAGTAACCAACGCCGTTCTCCAGCGTCAGCGTGCCTTCTACCAGGGGCGTGCCGGGATCGCCGGTGGGCGTCACGTCCAGCGGGACCTCGGTACCGGTGACGGGTGACGGGTCGCCGCCGGTGACAGTCGCGAACGGCACATTGCTGATCAGCGGGCTCGCGAAATCGTCGTTGATTACGAAGTCCACCGGGTCGGTGTTGAGGACCGCATGCGCGGCACGCAAGCCCGGTGGAGAATTCACGTCCTGCAGCGTAAGGACCTGCGAGCTGCCCAGCACGCGCACCAGCAGCGGTGCAGTGCCCTGACCCGCACCCGCCAGCACTGCGAACAGCACATTGGTGCTGGCGTCCAGCGTAAACGTGTCGGACTGGAAGCGCAGCGAAGCGACCTGGCCCTGGTCGGTGATGGTCAACACATAGTCACCGGGCGGCACGTCCACGTCCGAGACCTCTTCCTGGTAGGCGAGACTCGCCCGCGGAGTCGCGCCCGGCAGGTTCGCACCGGGCGCCTCCAGGTAAAAATCCAGCGGCCCGAAACCCTGCGCGGCGTGGCCGTATTCCGTGGCCAGGATACTGTCATCGGTGAAAGTGCGCGCTGCGCGGTCCCACGTGGTGAACTCCACCGCGGCGGCGGTTCCGGTCAGCACATAGGTGTACTGGCGGCCGGTGTCGACGGTCACGTCGACACTGAGCAGTGTCTCCGGGTCCGCCAGATCGGGCCGGCGCACCTCGTAAGTCAACGGGTAGCTGCCAATACCCACCTCGAGGAAACCGGTGTTGCCGATGTAATCCAGCGAGGCGAAGGGGGTGATCCGAATAAAGTACACCGTCGCCTGCAGGTCCGGCACCGCGTGCAGGGTCCGAAATGCCCCCTGGCCCCCCAGGCTGTCGCCTAAATCGTCACCGCAGCCCGCGAGGGCGGCGCAGAGGAGTAAAAAGGGCGCAATTCGGCGCATCGTGGGGTTCCGGACCGGCGAAGGGGGGCACTGTACGGACTCGGCCGGCGCGGGACAATACCGTTCCGCTCCAGGCTGTGGGGAGAAAGCGACGCCGGGAGGGCGTCGGTCCGGCTGCGGCGGGCAGATCACTGCGCGAGGTCAGGACGTCGGCCGTGGCCGAAGCCCAGCATTGTCAATCCCGTTGCCGATTGGGATAACATGGCCGGCAGCGCCGTCCTGTAAATGGAGGACGTTGGGGCAAGAAAACAACTCTCCGGGGGGAGCACATGAAAACTTTTCGTGATCTGTTCGTATACGCCGCTCTGGCGCTCGCCGGAGCAACCCTGGCGGTGCCCGCGGTCCATGCGCAAAGCGCCGGCGGCGGCTTCGTGCTGGACGACATCCTCGTCACGGCCCGGAAGCGCGTGGAGAACCTGCAGGAGACGCCGGTGGCAGTGTCAGCCTTCGATTCACAAGAGCTGCGCAACCGCCAGATCCGGAGCACGGACCAGCTGGCGGAAATCACCCCGAACCTGACCTTCGATGAAGCCTCGCCGTCTTCGGGCTCGAGTTCCGCCGGCCAGATCTTCGTCCGCGGCGTCGGGCAGACCGACTTCACCGCGGTCACCGACCCGGGCGTGGGCCTGTATATAGACGGCGTGTACATGGCGCGGTCGCCGGGCAATGTGATGGACTTCGTGGACGTAGAACGGGTCGAAGTCCTGCGCGGCCCGCAGGGCACGCTGTTCGG
>CAZTIB010000209.1:0-5799 GCA_964613615.1 uncultured Chromatiaceae bacterium | reverse complement strand
TTTACAGCGTTTATCAGTATCTTCGCCATTGATTATCTCGGCTTGACCGTCTCAGACGAGATGCCCACGCACCCGGAGTTCAGGGCACTTCGCCAGCGCCTGGGCTTTCCGATCATCGACTTATGAGCCTGCTCTCGCTCTATGCAGCTAGCGTAATCGTCGCCTTCATTGGCTGGTACGCCTGCGGCCCTATCAAGTCCAGAGGCATTCGCTGCGTCGCCCGCGCGAGCCTGATCGCGTTCTTGTGCGCACCTGGTGTGCTGATTGGGCACGGCCTGGCGGTCACACCCACGTTGTTTGCGCTGACGGTACAACCGCCGTTCACACTCATAACGATAGCGATCACCTGGCTAATCATGCTGGCGCTGATATTCGGAATCCCTGCGCTGCGCGAGCAGCAGAATCGATGGCCGCCGTCGGTGCAGGAATTCTTCATTGACGGATACATCGGCAAGTTCCTGCTGTTTGGCCTGGTTCACGGCATGATCCTGGTCGCCGTACTGTATGCCGACGACACTTATTACTACGTCAAGCAGGGGGCTCAGTACGCGCTGTTCTTTGCCGGGGCAGCAATAAACTTCGTGCTGTGCTTCCGTGCGGTCACGTCAAAGAACGCGAATGCATTCCTGGTTCCTGTCCTGTTCGCCGCGCCGATATTTTTCGGCGCCGCACCGACCGTGGCCCTGCTGTGGTACGCAAGTGGTGCTGCCGGGGGTCTGGCGGCACGTCGCCGTCACCGGTTAGCTGCGCTGATTTCGGTTGCAGCGCTGTCGCTATTGGCAGCGATTGCCTTGTTACGAGCTTATCGCGCCATTGATGCGCCGGCACACGTCACGATCGAGGGCGGCGTGGCGGGCAACGCAGCGATGGCGGTGCTTTTCGTCGTACTGGCAATCGCCGCCTGGTGGGCGCTGCATCGTTTTGGCGCCGCAGCCGACCGGCTCAAGTCTTGAACGGCGCGCTGATGCTTGCCAGGTCCGAACCGGCAGGCTTCTGGTACAGGCGCAGGCCGAACTCAGGGACGATCGCGAGCAGGTGATCGAAGATGTCCGCCTGGATGCTCTCGTACTCACCCCAGACCGTCGTGCTGGTGAAGCAGTAAATCTCGAGCGGCAGGCCCTCGGGTCCGGGGGCGAGCTGGCGGACCATCAGCGTCATGCCCTTGTGAATCGCCGGGTGGTTCTTGAGGTAGTTCGCGGCATAGGCACGGAGCATCCCGATGTTGGTCAGGCGCCGCATATTGACGGCCTCGTCGACTTCCGTCTCCAGTGACGCGTTGTAGTCATTCAGCTCTTTCTCTTTGGCCGCAATGTAGTCTTTCAGCAAAGCGAAACGCTTGAAATGCGCAACCTCGTCGGGGCGCTGGAAGCGGATGGAAGCTACGTCGAGGTAGATCGCTCGCTTGATGCGCCGCGCGCCCGCCTGCGACATGCCGCGCCAGTTCTTGAATGAAGTCGTTATCAGCTGGTGCGTGGGGATCGTCGTAATCGTCTTGTCCCAGTTCTGCACCTTGACCGTGTGCAGCTGCACATCGATAACGTCGCCGTCTGCTCCGAATTGCGGCATCTCGATCCAGTCACCGACGCGCACCATGTCCTGTGCCGTGAGTTGGACGCTGGCGACAAGCGACAGGATCGTGTCCTTGAACACAAGAAGCAGGATCGCGGTCATCGCGCCGAGGCCGCTCAGCAGCAGCAGTGGCGAGCGATCCAGCACGGCCGCGACGATCATCACGGCGCCGAAGACCCAGACGGCAATCTGCAGAAGTTGCACGAAGCCCTTCAGCGGCCGGCTCTTCGCTACCGGCATTCTCGAGTAGATCGTATTGCCCGCGCTGAGCAGTGCGCTCAGCGCCAACGTCACCATCAGCACCATGTAGCCGGCTGCTACGTTGCGCGTGAGCTGCACCAGGGATTCCGGCAAGCCGGGTACGAACGAAATGCCGCTGTAAATGACCGTGCCCGGTACGATCTGCGCCAACCGACCGATGACGTTGTGCTCGATCAGTACATCGTCCCACGTCACCATGGACTTCTTTGCCAGCGCATGAACGCCCCGGACGACGATGGCCTTGAAGAGGAAATGGGCGACGAGCGCGGCAAACAGTAATGCAATGGAGCCCACGACCGTGGGCAGAAGCGGATGGATCGCGCTGAGTTCTTCAATCATGGGTTAATTGTCCGTGACTGGGTCTCGTTGCTCAAGCGAGGGAAAATAGCTGTTAACCCGACTATACTCGGAGCCGCCATGTCCCTGAGAGCCATTATCAGTCTGATCAGTGTCCTCCTGGCTATCCTGATCCTTGGTGTGCTAACGGTGACTATGCTCCACCTGCGTACCCTGACGGCACTGGAAGTTGCCGAGAGCCGTCGCTACGAATCGTTCAAACTGGCCGACCAGCTGCACCAGAGTTCGGACGACCTCACCCGCATGGCCCGCACCTATGTCGTCACTGGTGATAGCCGGTATGAGGGCTATTTCAATCGCATCCTCGCGATCCGCAACGGCGAGGCGCCGAGACCTGAGGGATACGACGGAGTCTATTGGGACCTGGTTGTGGTGGGTGACGACGAACGGAAGTCCGATCAAGAAGCTGTCGCGCTCGAGCAGCTCATGCGGGACGCTGATTTCACCGACCGTGAGTTCGCCAAGTTGCGGCAGGCCCAGGCCGAGTCCGATGCGCTTGTGGCCATCGAGGCGCGCGCCATGGCGGCAATGAAGGGCCTGTATCCAGACGAGAACGGACAGTACAAACTTGAAGGTCTGCCCGACGTCGCACTCGCGCGCGCGCTCATGCATTCGGCGGAGTATCACGCTGCCAAGAGTCGCATCATGTCGCCCATCGCGGAGTTCATCGACATGGTAGAAACGCGCACGGAGCGTGAGCTTCAGTCGTTGCAGGTGCGAAGTTCGAGGCTGATGTTCGTGGCGCTGGTTCTCGTATCACTGTCCCTCGGGCTTGTCGTCATCTCACTCTTCGTCTTCCAGCGGCGCGTGTTCCACCCGGTGCTCTCCCTCGTGAGCGCGGCACGCTCCCTCGAGAGTGGCGACTATTCCACGCGGGCCACGCCCGAATGGCAGGATGAGATCGGTCACCTTGCCGGCACGTTCAACCTTATGGCCGAGGCGATCGAAACGGACATTGAGGAGCGCAGACAGGCCGAGCAGGCCTTGCTGGAAGCAAGGAAGGCTGCCGATGATGCCAACGCCGCGAAGAGCGATTTCCTGGCCAATATGAGCCACGAGATCCGTACGCCGATGAACGCCATCATCGGTATGACGCACCTGGCCCGGAACACTGAATTGACGCCCAAACAGGAGAATTACCTCTCCAAGGTCCAGGTTGCGGCCGACTCGCTACTGGGAATAATTAACGACGTACTCGATTTTTCGAAGATCGAAGCCGGTCAACTGGAACTGGAGCACATCGATTTTTCCATTGAGGAGATCTTCGACCGACTACGTAACATCGTTGCCAGCCGGGCCCATGAAAAGGGCCTGGAACTACTTTTCGACATTGACCCGGAGGTGCCCGAGGCACTGATGGGCGACCCTCTGCGCCTGGGCCAGATTCTCACCAACCTGACCACCAATGCCATCAAGTTCACCGAGCAAGGAGAAGTGGTGGTCCAGGTGAAGCGGGTGGCTCAGGAGTCTGGCGCGCCGCTCACTCGGTTCAGCGTACGCGATACCGGCATCGGCATAACCCCCGACCAGCAGGCCACCCTGTTTACACCTTTTTCCCAGGCCGATTCATCCACCACGCGCAAATACGGTGGCAGTGGGCTGGGTCTGGCCATCTGCAGAGACCTGGCCGATCGCATGGGTGGGCGCATCTGGGTGGAGAGTGAACCGGGAGCAGGCAGCACCTTCAGTTTTGAAGCCGAATACGCGAAAGGCAAGGTGCCGGCAGAATCGACAGCAGCTCTGGCTGAAGACCTGAATCTGGATCGGGCGCTGGTCGTGGACGACAACGCCGCCGCAAGGGAAATCCTGCAGCAAATGCTCGAGGGACTGGGCATCAGCGCCATGGTGACCAGCTCCGGGGCCGAAGCCATCGCTGAGCTGGAATCGGCTTGCCAACAACAGCGACCTTATAGCCTGGTTCTGATGGATTGGAATATGCCCGAGTTAAATGGGGTTGAAGCCACCCACAAGATCCGGTCGAACACCGCGATCAGTGTGCAACCGGTGATTGTCATGGTCAGCGCATACAGCCGCGAAGAAGCGCTGCACGATATCGAAGATGTGGGACCTGACGATTTCCTGGTCAAACCGGTCAGCCCCTCTACTCTTTACAACGCGGTCAATGACCAGTTTTCCGGCGCGGCCCGGGAACGCGCCCGGCAGGTCGGCGACCAGTTCGCCGACTCGCCCCTCGGTGCCGGGCTACGCGGCGCCAGGGTGTTGCTGGTTGAGGATCATAAGCTGAACCAGGAACTGGCCACGGAAGTGCTGCGCAATGCCGGCATGGAAGTGATCCTGGCCGTCAACGGCCAGGAGGCGGTGGACCTGGTAGAGCACCAGGAATTTGACGGGATCCTGATGGACATACAGATGCCGGTGATGGACGGTTATACCGCAACCCGGGAAATCCGAAAGAAACCGGGGCTTGATGACCTGCCCATTATTGCTGTCACCGCCAACGCCATGGCGGGAGATCGCGAAAAGGCCCTGGCCACAGGTATGAATGACCATATCGCCAAACCCATTGACGTCGACCTGGCACTGGCCACCCTGGCCAAATGGATCAAGCCGGCAACACCGAATCTCGAGACCAGCCCGCAAAAAAGCGCGCCGTCGCCTGAAGCGGACGCGGGTCTGGATGATCTGCCGGGCGTCGATACCGTAGCCGGACTGAAAGTCGTTCAGGGCGACACTGGAATGTATCGAAGATTGCTGGCCCGTTTTGTGGAAGCGGAAACCGATTTTACTGCGCGGTTCCAGGCGGCCCTTGAAGCTGACGATCTCCCTACCGCCAATCGCCACGCTCACAGCCTCAAAGGTGTCGCCGGCAATATTGGCGCCCTGGCGCTTCAGGCTGCTGCCGAGCGCCTGGAACAGGCGACGAGCGACGCGAATCCTGCCGCGATCGAAACCGCAATTGGCATCGTCGCAGAATGCCTCGAGACCGTATTGAGCGGTCTGGCGCAACTGACAACATCGGCGGAGCCGACGTCAGCGCCCGACCGAACCGTGAAATCCCTGCTGGACCAGCTTGCCATATTGATTGACGACGGTGACGCCGACGCCCTCGAGCTGGCCGAGACGCTGGCGGCACATCCCGACACAGGCTCCCGCCGTGACGCCGCACAGCGCCTGCTCAAACACCTGCGCGATTACGATTTTGACGGGGCGTCCCAGGCCCTGACCGACATGAGAAGCCAGTCGGAGGCACAGACCGGTGACTGAATCCAAACCCGTCGTGCTGGTCGTGGACGACACACCAGCGAACATCGAGCTGCTGCACAACATTTTGCGAGACGACTACAAGATCAAAGTCGCCACGAACGGTGAAAAGGGGCTCGAGTTGGCCGCCCGGGATCCCCGCCCGAGTATCGTATTGCTGGATATCATGATGCCGGGAATCAGCGGCTACGAGGTAATCAGTCAGCTTAAGGAGAATGCTGAGACCAGCGCAATTCCGGTGGTTTTCATCACCGCAAAGTCCCAGGTGCAGGACGAGCAGAAAGGCCTGGCTCTCGGTGCCGTGGATTACGTTACCAAGCCCTTTGACCCCGAGATCGTGAAAGCCCGGGTACACACACACGTCACTGCACACCTCGAATTGCGCCAGCT
>CAZTIB010000208.1:0-20985 GCA_964613615.1 uncultured Chromatiaceae bacterium | reverse complement strand
CACCGGGCCACGCACGGTTGGCATGGTCGGCAGATTCAGCCTAGAAATGAAAAGTCGTAGAGCCCGGTCGCCGGTCTCGGGTGCTGAATATCCAGGACCCGGGCCAGGCGCTCAGCGCCCTGCTGCAGCAACTCGGGCGTGCTGCGCCCGTCCTGGCTGTAACAGGCTTTCAGTGCACGGGCCAGCGATGCGCCATGTCCCGCGACGGGCACCACGGCGCCGGCCAGTGCGTCTTGCACGATGGCCGCATCCTCGTGAATCAACGCGAGCGCGTCCCGGTAGCAGGCGCACATGGCGGTCACCAGCTCTGGCTGCCGCGCGCAGAGCGCCGGTGCCACCGCCAGGCCCGTGGTCGCAATCCGCAGTTCGTCGCCGATGAATACCAGGGGCAGGAACCCGAGACTCGCCATCGCGGCGGGTGGCACCGCCGAACTGATCAAGGCCGCTGCGGCACTGCCATCACGAAGCAGCCCCAGTCGTGCGACATCGTCGCGCGCGGGCTCGGCGTGCAGCACCTCGAGATTTAAACCTGCGGCAGACCAGATTTCACGCAGGAACGCGGCAGGCGGGGCGCCGGGCGGGTATCCGGCAATGGTGCAGCCTTGTAATTCAGCAAGCCGGCGAACACCGGGCTGTGCGTAGAGCCAGAACATCGGCCGGTCGGCGGCCACGAAAACCACCCGCGTGTCGGCACCGTTCAGCCAGCCGGCCAGGGCCGCGCCGCAGGCGGCCTGAAAGCTATTTGCCGGCAGTGCGTCGTCGGCGGTGAAAGTCGCGTCGAGCAGGCGCGGCTCCACGCGATGACGCTCGTAGAGTCCGGCGTGACGGGCGACGAAGTGACAGCCCAACTCGTGGACGTCGTAAGCCTTGAAGGCAAGCAGGACTTCCATCGTGGCTGACGAGATCGGGGCCGGCGGCCTAGCGGCCGTTCACCGCTGGCATCACGGACTCTGCAAAGGCGCGGATAAAGGGTTCCGGTTCCGGCATGCCCGCGGTCCAGCAAAATCCGTCCACACCCATATCGGCAATCTCCCGGAAGCGCGGCGCCGCTTCTTCCGGCGTGCCGGCGATGGCGATCGCGTCGAGAATCCGGTCCGTGAGCAGCTTTGCGTGCCCCGCTTCGCTGCTGGCATGTTCCTGGTAGTCGTAGCCTGCCTTGAAGGCGGTGAGTTCCTCGTAGAGGTCATCGTCGAAGTACTCGCGCGGCACGGCCATGTAGGTCGTGCCGGCCGCTACCGACGCGTAACCCTTCACCGCGTCGCGGGCGGCCTCGCGGTCCTCCCCCACCGAGCATGCGACCCGCATGATCAGCTTCAGGTCTTCGAGTTTGCGGCCGGCGGCTTCCGCACCCTGGCGGATGTTGTCCAACGCGTAGCGAACGAAGGCCGGGTCTGAACCGACCTGGAACAGGATGCCGTCGGCGATGCGCCCACCCATCTGCAGGGACTTCGGCCCGGTGCAGGCCATGACGATCGGCAGCTCGAACTCCGCCCACGGCATGCGCAGCTCGTGGCCCTCGTATACGACCGTGTCGCCGCGGATCAGTGCGCGGATGGTGGTGAGCTTTTGCTCAAAGGCCGCGAGCCGCTCCGGTTTCAGGCCGAGGTTGCGCACCGCGCTGTCGCCGACGCCAAGACCGAGCACCGCGCGCCCGCCAGACAATTCCTGCAATGTCGCCCACGCGTTTGCGATGGCAGCCGGATGCCGCGTGGGCGTTGGCGTGACGCCGGCGGCGAGCTGGATACTCGTCGTGGCGACGGCGGTATTGCTCAACACCATGTAGGCGTCCCGAAACACCGAGTGCGAATCGGCGACCCAGAAGCCTGTGTAACCCACCGCTTCGGCGAGCTGCCCCAGCTTCACGCAGTCCGGCAGGCTGCGATTCGGCACGATACCAAGGTGAAATTCAACGGGTTTCATCGCGACTCCAGTTACGTCGACCTTGGGCGCAAGCCGACCAACGGCCTAATCATCTGAATGTAGGCGCTTTAACCGCGGGCCGCGATGCCCCAGTAGGCAGAGGGCTTGGCCAATTGGGCGAAGCCCGTACAGGCCGGTCGTGCACAAGATTGATGGTACGCTGCGCCGCTGTTGACGGATCGGGGCGTAGCCATCGACGAGTTCAAGGCCGGCTGGGGCCCGCTGCTCGCATGTGTTCTGGGAACGGCTTGCGGCATCCTGTCGATCACCTTCTACACGCAGGGGATCTTCGCCGGTCCCGTGACCGCGGAATTCGGCTGGTCGCGCGGCGATTTTTTTCTCGGCTTCACGATCATGCAGCTGTTTGGGCTGCTCACTGCACCGACCGTCGGCACTATCGTCGACCGGGTCGGCCCGCGCATCGTCGGTATCGTCGGCCTGATCGGTCACGCGCTGATGTACGGCGTACTCGCCATCAACCCCGGCTCCCTCGCGCTGTGGTACCTGAGCTTCGCGGGCCTGGCGGTGTTTGCCGCCGGCACGCTGCCGGTGACCTGGACGACCGTGATCAACAGCTGGTTCTTTCGCAACCGCGGCCTGGCGATTGGTCTGACAATGGCCGGCACCGGCCTGGCTGCCACCCTCGCCCCGCCGTACGTGCAGTTCCTGTTGAGCAACGTCGGGTGGCGCGGCGCCTACTTCTGGATCGGGATCACCGCACTCGTGCTGTCGCTGCCGCTGGTGCTGCTGTTGTTCCGCCTGCGGCCGGCCGACGTCGACAACGACCCGGCGAAGCCTGGCGCGTTTGCAGCCTGGGGCCTGACTCGCAAGCAGGCCATTCGCTCCTATCGTTTCTGGGCACTGGGTGCGGCGCTGCTGATCATCACACTGTCGCTGATCGGGATGATCCCGAACTTCGTACCTTTCCTGATCGACAGCGAGATGTCACCGCAGCGCGCGGCGGAGATCGCCAGTGTGCTCGGGATCGCGGTCATTGTCGGACGACTGACGGCGGGTTACCTCGTGGATCGAATCTGGGCACCGGGTGTTGCTGCCTTGTTCTTTTCGATGCCGGTACTGGCGCTGCTGATGCTCGCCAATGTGGAGACCACTGACAGCGTCGCGCTGGCCGCGGCTTTCGGTCTCGGCCTGGCCGCCGGCGCCGAACTGGACCTGCTTGCGTTCCTGACCAGCCGGTACTTCGGGGTTCTTCACTACGGCGCGGTATTCGGCGGCATCTATGCGTTCTTCACCGTCGGTTCCGGCCTCGCGCCGCTGCTGTACGCACGCACCTATGACGCGCTCGGCACTTATCGACCCATCATGATCGTGGCAGCGGGCTGCCTCGTCGTTGCGATCCTGTTGTTATTGTCGCTGGGGCGCTATCCGGAAGGTCGTCGCTAACTGTCCCCTTGTTACTCATCGAGCAGCCGCACCAGCAACTCCCGCAGCTCGACGGGGCCGTCCACCGGGCGCTGATCGTTCACGGCGATCTGCAACTGGAAAGCCCGGTCGCCGATGGCTGTCGCCGTGGCCTGCTGTTCCTGCGTCAGCGTATTGAAGTCGCTCGTTTCCATCATCGCGCGACAGGTGTCCGCGGCCTCGCTGAACACGCTGCGGCACGCGACCGGTCGCACGTCATAAACCACGCACTCGCCCGCTTTTAATAACGGGCAGGTCCACGGCCGCGCTTCCGCCGCCTCGTGACCGATTTCGCTAATGGCGCGTGACTGCGCACGGAGCCGTTCGACCAAGACCTCGAATTCTTCCGCCGTCAGGCGTTCACGGGCTGCGCGCAGGATCTGCCGGCCGTCATCCCAGTGCGTCAGCACCACCAGCTGGTGACAGCACCACGCGCAACCTTTGCGACACTCGAAGCTTTCACCGCGCAACTCGTCGGCAATGTGCCTGTCGATGTCTTCCCAGCTCTTCACACCAGCCTCAATCCAGCAAGCGCGGCAAGATCAGGATAATGGATGGAAACATCACCAGCAGCACCACGCGCAGAATGCCCGACAGCAGAAACGGCAGGGTGCCGGCCACCGTTTCACGCAGCGTCACTGCAGGTGCCGCCGAATTGATGATCAGCAGGTTGATCCCTACCGGTGGCGTAATCAGGCCGAGTTCGACCACTACCAGCACAATAATGCCGAACCAGATCTGCAGGTCGCCTGGCGGCATGCCGAAATCGAGCCCGGCCACGATGGGCCAGAACACCGGCACCGTCAGGAAGATCATGGCCAGGCTGTCCATGAAGCAGCCGAGCACGAAGTAGAACAGGATCATCAGCGACAGGACCAGGTAGGGACTCAGCCCGCTGGTGGCAGCCAGCTCTGCGACCCACGCGGGAAACCCGGCCAGCGCGAGAAAGATGTTCAGGAAATCGGCCCCGAGCAGGATCATGAATATCATCGCGGTGGAACTGGCGACTTCGAGCAGCGCGGCCACCAGCCCCTCGCGGTTGAGGCCGCCGCCGAGCCAGGCGAGCACCGCCGCGCCAAATACGCCGATGGCCGCGGCTTCGGTCGGGTTGAACCAACCGACGTAAATGCCGCCGATCACGAGCAGAAACAGCGCCAGCGTCGGCCAGGTGTTGACGAGTGCGCGCCAGCGTTCACGCCCGGCGACACGCCGGCCCACAGGCCCTGCCGCCGGCGCGACGCGCACGTAGATCGCGATGGTGAGCAGGTAACCGGCCAGCGCGATCAGGCCCGGGATCAACGCCGCCTCGAACATGGTCACGATGTTGGCCTGCACCGCCACTGCGTACACGATCAGCACGACCGACGGCGGAATCAGGATGCCGAGCGTGCCGCCGGCGGCCAGCGAACCGGTGGCCAGCGCGCCGGAGTAGCGATATCGCTCGAGTTCGGGCAGCGCCACCCGCGCCATCGTTCCCGCGGTTGCAAGGGACGAACCGCAGATAGCGCCGAAAGCCGCACAGCCGCCGACGGCGGCCATGGCCACCCCACCCCGCCGGTGGCCGAGAAACGCGTTGGCTGCGTCAAACAGCCGCGTGCTGAGTCCCGACCGCGCTGCGAGCTGGCCCATCAGCAGGAACATCGGGATGACCGAGAAGTCGTAGGACGCAAACCGCCAGTAGGCTCCCGACTTCATGTAGTTGAGCAGCGGGTCGGCACCGGACAGGGCAACGTAGCCGCCCATCCCGACCAGCAGCATCGCCGGCCCCAGCGGCACCCGCACCACGAGCAGGGCCAGCAATACGCCGAGCCCCGTTAGCGCCGCCAGGCTCGGGGTCACCGTTCCAGCCCTCGAAGATCATCGACAGCCGTAACCACGCACGCGCAGGCCAGCAACAGGAACGAGGCCACGGCGAAGGGATAGGCCCACCACAGCGGGTACCCCAGGATGATGGAAATGTCTGCGTAGACCACCGCATCGCGCAGGCCGAGACTCATGCGCCACGCGAACAGCAGGCCCAGCAGCGCGAGCAGAATTGCCGACGCCACGTCCAGCCAGGCCACCACGCGTGGCGACCAGCGCGACAGGAAGAGGTCGACGAGCAGGTTGCCCCGCTGCAGCTGGCAGTAGGGCAGACACAGGAACACCGCCACCGCGGTGCCGGTGGCAACAATTTCGAAGTCGCCGGGCACCGGGCGGCCCAGCACCACCCGGCCAACCACACTGACCACCACCAGCACCGACAGTACGGCGAGCACACCGCCGCCGGCCAGCGCAAAGCCGCGCGCCAGTCTTTCAACGACATTGGCAAAAGCCGGCATCCGCGCCTTCAGTGCGCCGCGACGGGCGCTGGGTTGCCCAGGCGGGCGTTGATCAGGGCCTGCGCTTCAGCCAGCAGCGCGGGCCCGTCGAGACCCTTGCGCGCCACCAGCTCGAACCAGCGTGCCAGCACCGCGTCTTCCACCGCCTCGCGGAGCAACTCGACCTCGGCCGGCGGCAATTGCGACACCTCGCCCGACGCCAGTGCCAGTTCATAGCCCGGTTGTTCGTTGTTCACCCACAGCTGCCCGAGCCAGCGCGCCGTGTCTTCGCCCGCGTTGCGGTCGATGGCCGCCTGCAGATCCGGCGGCAGCTTCAGGTAGCTGTTGCGGTTCATCAGGATGGCGAACACCTGCGTGTTGAAACGATCCGAACGGAGATTGTCCAGCGTGATGTGATAGTCCACGAGTTCGTCCACCTTCACGGCCGGGACCACTTCGAAGGGCAGGAAGGCGCCGTCCACCACACCCTTGGACAACAGTTCCGGCGTCTTGGAAATGGGCGCACCCAGGGGTACCGCACCCATGGCCTCCACCATCCAGCCCGAGACCCGGCTCGGTATGCGGATCTTCATGCCGCGGAGATCCGCCGCACGGCGCACCGGCGTCCGACTGTGCAGGGCCTGCCCGCTGTGCACGAAGCACGCGATCAGCTTGTACTCGGCAAACTCCTCCGGGTGCCGTCGCACGAAGTCATAGAGCGCCAGGTTCATCGCGACCGGGTGCGCGTTCAGAAACGGCATCTCGAAGACCTCGATGCGTGGAAAACGGCCGGGGGTTCCGCCCGTCAGGGTCCAGACGATATCCACGACGCCATCGCGGGCCTGGTCGACCAGCTGCGGCAACTGCCCGCCGAGCTGGCCGGCCGGGTAGACGTCGATGGCCAGCCGGCCGCCCGAGTCCGCCTCCACCTGGCGCGCCCACGGCACCAGCATCAGGCGGTGAGCCGGCGCCACCGGGGGCAGCGTGTGGTGGAGTTTCAGGCGGAACTCGGCGGCTGGCGCGGGCTGCGCGACCGTCGCAAGAACCAGCAGCGCGACCATGCACGGCCACCGAATGGGATGCTCCATGCGCCGGAGCATAGCTCACGGGGTGGCCGTGGCCCCTGTTGCCAGAACGCCACACCCAGCACCGGCTCCATCCCCGGGGGTCCCCGGCGTGGACCGTGCACAACATCCCGGCGAAGGCGCCTTGCGCTCCGCCCAAATACTGTTAAATTGTCCGCAATTCCGAGGCTTGGGGGATGTCCGGAAACTGTTCCCGAACACCTCCCCGGCAACCCGTTGTTGCTTGCCCGCACCGTGCCATCAGCGGTTCGCGGCAGGCGCCGGAATCGCCAACACAAATGCCATTTTTGTGCAGGCGATTCACAACGTGCTTGCTGGCGTCGGTTTTGCACTGATCGGACTGGGGTTGGTCCGATCCGTTTCGCAGCGCATAGACCGAGAGGGGGTTGAAGATGCGTGATCTATACCGTTCCACCATGCGGTGGCTCCTTGCCGTGGCCGCGGTCGCGGTCGCCATGCCGGCCGGCGCCGATGTTCTGGAAGACATCCTCGTCACGGCCCAGAAGCGAGAAGAGAGCCTGCAGGATGTCGGCATCGCCATATCCGCCTTCACCGGCGACCAGATGCGGGACCTCGGCGTGAAGGAGAGTTACGACATCGCCACCTTCATACCCGGCGTGCACATCAGCGGCAACCTGGCCGGCCAGAACACCCAGTTCACGATTCGCGGCGTCACGCAGAACGACTTCAACGACATCATCGAGTCGCCGAACGCGGTTTACGTGGACGAAGGCTACATCCCGGTAGCCCAGGCCCAGACCTTCGGCGTGTTCGACATCGAGCGCGTGGAAGTGCTGAAGGGCCCGCAGGGCACCCTGTTCGGCCGGAACGCGACGGGCGGCCTGGTGCACTACATCACGCGCAAGCCGAACATGGAACAGTGGGAAGGTTTCGCCGATGCGGAGTACGGCATTTATGACGTGGACTCCGACCCGGAATCGCTGCGCCTGGAGGCCGCCTTCGGCGGCCCGGTGTCCGACGTGCTCGGCGTGCGCGTATCCGGCATGTACATCGACCAGGACCCCTACCTGCGCAACAAGTACCGGCAGGACGGCAACTCGGGCAGCCCCCGCTTTGTCTTTGGTGCCGGCACTTTCGGCGGGGACAACAGCCTGGCCGCGAACGAACCGGACACCAAGGCCGGCGCGAACATGGGCGACAACGACACCTGGGCGCTGCGTGGCACGCTGCACTTCGAGCCCACGGACGACCTGCGTTTCACCTGGATGAACAACTACACCGAAACGACGGTGGCCACCGGGCCGTACCAGTCGAAACCGGTCACGGCCATCTTCGGTGGCCCCGGCAACACGCCAGACCCGACCCAGCTGTACCCGGAATCCATTGGTGAAATCGTCAACGTGGTAGATATTGCGGGTAACGATTCGCGCACCGCCATCTGCAGCGACGGCATATCCGATTGCGGTTCCGACCAGGATAATAATGGCTTCCCGGACGACTTTAACGGCGACCTCACGGCTGACGTCGGCCGGATTACCAACCAGTTCGCGCCCGGCCTTGGCACAGACTTCTTCGGTTATCGCGACCCCGACGGCGACGGCTGGGATACCTACGGTGACTTCGCGCTGGGCACCCAGGGCAACACCGACACCTGGGGCAGCCAGCTGCGGGCAGAATGGGATTTCGCCGACAAAATGGATTTTGTCTCGATCACCGACTACAAGGAGTACGAGAAACTCCTGTTCATCGACGTGGACTCCGCACCGGTGAACCAGTCCGCCAACTACGCCGGGCTGGACACGGAGAGCTTCACCCAGGAGTTCCGGGTTAACGGCAACTTCGACCGCTGGCGCTGGGTCGGGGGCCTGTACTACCTGTATATCGACTCCAAGACCAACAACGGCCTGAAATTCCCGGCCAACAGCGTGGCCCTTGGCGGCGGCCCCCTCGGCCCCGGCGTTCCCTTTGACGTGAACTCGGCGGCCACGCTGAAGACCAACTCCTGGTCGCTGTTTGGCCAGGTCGAATATGACCTCACGGACAACTGGACGCTGGTTGGCGGCCTGCGCGGCATCAACGAGCAGAAGAACTACGAGTTCACGCAGGGCTTCTTCCAGTCCGTCAGTGCCCGCAAGATTGCCCAGGGCCAGCCACTGATACCTGGTCTTCTCATCCCCGGGGTGATCGGCCCGACACCAACCGGCGGCTACACCCAGTCCAGCAATGACAACCTGTGGGCCGGCACCGCGCAGGTCAACTGGAAGCCCAATGACGACTGGCTCGTCTACGGCGGCGTGCGCCGCGGCGTGAAAGCCGGCAGCTTCAACGCGCAACTGGCGGGCGGCCTGCCCGTGCCGGTCAGCGATATCCCCTACGATGAGGAGAAACTGACGGCCTATGAGGGCGGCTTCAAGAGCACGTGGTTCGACGGCACCACCCGCATCAACGGCGCGGTCTACTACTACGACTACCAGGACTACCAGGCCTTCCTGTTCACCGGCGTTGGTGGTGTCGTGATCAACGCGGACGCCGAAACCTACGGCGCGGAGCTGGAAATCCAGAGCTCGCCCATCGAGGGGCTCGACCTGTTGCTGACGGGTTCCTACGTGAACGCGGAAGTGCAGGACGTACCTTTCCGGCTGAACTACGCCGGACAGACCAGCCAGCCCATCGTGGACGACGTAGAGCCGGTATACACACCGGAATACCAGGTGGCGGGCCTTGTGCGTTACGAGTTCCCGCTTTTCGGCGGGTATGCGCGGGGCCAGGTGGACTTCAGCTACTCGGACTCCTTCTACTACAACCTGCGCAACTTCGACGCCGACGAGTTCGACAGCTACACACTGTGGAACGGCCTGATCGGCTGGACCACGGAAGACGGTACGTTGGACGTGTCGGTGGAGTTCCGAAATCTCTCCGACGAGAACGCAGGCGTGCAGGGCTTCGACCTCGCTACGCTGTGCGGCTGTAACGAAGTCTCCTACCGTGCCCCAAGGTGGTACGGTCTGCGGGCGAAATACGCCTTCGGCGATTAATCAACGCCGGAGCAGCAGCACCGGGAAGGCCCCGTCGGTTGCGGCGGGGCCTTTTCTTTTCACTGTTCCCGGTCAGTCTTTCTTAACCCTTGTTTCGGCCCGCCCCTTTCGTGGCGGACGCCTTCTTTGCAGGCGTGTTCTTTGCGGACCTCCTGGTTGCCTTTGCAGCCTTGTTCTTGCTGACGGCCGCTTGTTTGGCTGGTTTCGCAGCCTCTTTTGCCTCGACCTTCTGTGCCGCCTTCTTTTCTCCAGGCACCTTGGGCGGCGGCCTGTCGCTGCTGCCAAACTTGCCGCCGATGCGTCGGAGCCGCGCGTAAAAGCCGCTGATAAACTTCCGGTTCATCTCCTTTGCAGCCCCGATCCGGTCTTTCGAGAAACCGATATCTTCGAGAAAAATCAGGGGAATCTCGAAGGTGGATATCTGCATCTTCTCAGCAGCGCGCATAAAACCAATTGACCCGCCCGATTTTTCGGCAGCGCCCCCGTCCTGGTTCGTCGTCGTCATGATCTTTCGTCTCTGTTCGCAGCAAAAACACGCATCAAAACGAGTCTTGAAAGAACCTCGCCAGATGCTCCTTCCCATCAAAATAGCGGGCCAGTCCAAGTTTGACACTAGGTAAAAGTGTCTAAGTGCAAATACCTATGCCTGGACACGCTCCATGCACCCCTGTGCAATCCATGCAGAATGTCCCCGATCTCCGCGGAGGCTAGGAACCGCCCCCCTTGGGCGCAGGCTTCAATACCCCGCCCAGCCACTTTTCGAACGCGTCGGATTGCACAAAAGGCCAGGCGGCCTCGACCAGCTGCTTCTCCAGGGCAGGACGCCAATCCTTCTCCACCGATGTTCCCGACAGCATCGCCCGCAGGCTCTGGTCGCCCGCCCGTTGCAGCGTCGCCTCGAGCGAATTGCTGATTGTCTGTTCCAGCAGGGTCCACTCGGCGATACCCTGCAGCAATGCGGCGAGCTGCGCGGCCAGTTGCTCAGGATCCACCTGCTTCAGCGTGCCCACCAGCTCCTGCGTCGGCCAGCCGAGCAATACGTCAAGCACGTGGCCGCGCCAGTCGCCCATGGTCCCGGCGAACTCTTCGTCGGCGATCCGCCTGGCAGTGAGGGTGAACGCCGGCGCCAGGGCCTCGTCGACAGACTCATTGACGCGCTGCTCGACGCTGGTTCCGACGTCACCGCCCACGGCCGAAGCGGCAATCTCCCGGGCCTTATCGACGAGCCGGAAAGCCGTCTCGCCACCGGGAAACAGGCTCGCGACCTGCTGGGCAAAATCGAGCAAAGACCGTTGCAATACCTCGCGCAGCAGGATGTGTGCCGCCTCGTGATCGAGGAGTGCGGCGACCAGTTCCTCATCCAGGACAATGGGCTGGGCGGCGAGGTTGCGCATGGCTTCGAGGGCGCGCTCCGGGAGCTTGCCAGCGACTTTCAGGTCCTGGAGTTCTGCGACGGAGACGGAGATCCGGGCCTTGAGAAACTCTTCATTGCGCGGGTCGGCAGCAACACCACGGATGCCGGTAGCTATGGCGCCGGCCAGCTCCGCCGTATCGAACAGCTCATCAACGGGCCGCTCCAGAACATCGTCCATCCAGGCACGAATGAGTCCCGCAAGCGCCGCACGGGAACTGCGGAGATTCATCAAAAGCTGATTCTTCTCGGTCGCCATGGCCTTGCTGGAGAAACCCCGGGCCCAACTACGTGTCGACGCTGTAAGAGGGTCGCGAATTCAGCGTCTGTACCTGGAAACCGGCAGTCTTCTTGAACTCATCAATCACGGACTGCAGCTCTTCGAGCGGCGCGAAATCGTGAATGTTCGTGGTGCCATCCGGGCAACGCGCGGCGACGATTTCGAGCACCTCGTCCGGCCCGTTCTCCCGACTCGCCCGCACGACGCCATTCGCTTTGGGCAAGCGGTCCGCTTCGTAGGCCTGGAGCGCCGTGGCAGGATCGTCGTGCGTAGCCAAGGCATACGCGAGGGCCCGACCGTCGATGATCGCCTGGACAGCGCCGTTGGAGCTCACAGGAATCAGCGGATGCGCCGCATCGCCGAGCAAGGTGATCCGATCAAAGCTCCAGCGCTCAAGGGGATCGCGATCGTAGACCGGAAATTCGAATACCTGGTCTGTGCCGGCAAGCGTGTCGGGCACGTTGAACCAGTCGAAGTGCCAGTCGGCATAGAGTGCCTGCAAATCGGGCCGCTCGCTCAGCTTCGTCCAGTCTTCGCTCGGCGCATCACCCTCCGCCACCGGCAAGACTGCGATCCAGTTGATCAGGCTGTGGCCCTGCCCGGAGCGCTGCAGCGCCTGGGAGATCGGATAGGCCACCAGGCGCAGGCGCTTGTCGCCCACGATGACCATGGTTTGCCCGTCCAGGTACATCGGTGCCTCCACTGCCCCCCGGTACAGCACGAGCCCGGAGTAAATCGGCCGTCCTTCATCCGGGTAGAGACAGGCTCGAACGGCCGAGTGCAATCCGTCCGCACCCACCAGCACATCGCACTCGACGTCGAAAGTCCCGGCATCCCGCGACCGGCTGAAGCGGGCACTGACACTGCCCGGGCCTTGCCGAAATTCGACGAGTTCTTCGTCGGTGATGACTTTGTCCGCGCCGGCACGCGCTTTGAAAACCTCGAGCAGGGCCATCTGCAGCTCGCCGCGGTGCAAGGACCACTGCGGCCATCGATAGCCGGCGTGTGTGCCGCACGGCTGGCTGATGGCGAGCACACCGTCGCGGGTGTAGTAGTTCATCGCCGTGGTACGGATCGCAAAACTGTCGATCTTTGTTTCCAGTCCGAGGTCGATGAACTCGCGCGACGCATGGGGCAGGATATTGATGCCGACACCCAGCGGACGAATCTCGGGCACGGACTCGAACACGGTCACGTCGATGCCCGCGCGCTCCAGGCTGAGCGCAGCGGTCAGTCCTCCAATCCCGGCTCCGGCGATAACGACCCTCATGGTCGCATCAAGTTAGCAGCCCGCTTCAGGATTCGCCAGACCGGCGAAAGCCAGGGCGAGACACCCGCGATCTCGGCGCCGCAGCCAGCGACGAACGTCCGTTTATCAGGAACTGCCGGGGATTTCGGCAATGCGCTCCGGGTGAGTGTAGATGGTCGCGCGCCCACCGCGCACGAAGCCGCAAAGCGTGATGCCGAAGCGCTCGCCGATGTCGATGGCCAGGGACGTCGGCGCCGACACCGCTGCCACGATCTCGAAACCGGCACGGGCGGCCTTCGTGATCATTTCCAGGCTCATGCGGCTCGACAGCAGCGCGCCACACCCGCGGAGATCCGTCCTGGTCAGCAGGCATTTGCCGATGACCTTATCCAATGCGTTATGGCGGCCGAGATCTTCCGCCACTGCCAGGATCCGCGCATTGCGGTCGAACACGGCCGCCGCATGGGCGCCGCCGGTCATGCCGAATACCCGCTGCAGCTCGCGCATCGCGGCCATGAGCTGCCCGAACTGATCCGAGCTCAGCTGAATCGTCTGCGCTGCGGGCGCGAGGCCGTCGACCGCATTTTCGACCGATTCCCGCTCCCCGCACACCCCGCAAGCGCTGCCCATTACTACATCCTTGCGCCGCACCGTCACGGCAGCGGGATCAACCAGCTGCACTTGCACGATGCTGGGGTCGCTGGCGCAGATTTCCATCTTCGCGATATCGGCGATGCTGCCAATCAGGCCTTCCGTGAACATGAAACCGGCGGCCAGAGCAAGAACCTCGGGATCTTCCGTGGCTGCCATCATGCCGGCGTCGGCGGTAAAGCCCAGCACCTCGCGTGAAGAATCCGTCGGGGTCCACATGAGCGTGTACCAGCCAACGTTATCCACGTCGATGGAGATCATGGCCTCCTCGACGACGTGGGTCTGGGCCCGCTCCGGCTTGCCGTCTGCGGGCAGGAACCACGCATCGACGGCGCGCACCCCGTGGCTCCCGGCGGGATCGGCCTGGTCAGGGCGCTTGTCTTTGTCGTCGTTAATCAGCGCGTCGGCTTGGCTTGCGCCGTGCTTAGGGACGGAAGCTCATGATGGGTTCAAACAGGCCGGCCTTGAAGATCAGCACCCGGAAGCTGTAGTAACCCGCCAGTACCCCGGCCGCTGCGAGCAGCACCGCAGCGTAACTGCCGCCGGCGGACCAGAGCAGCACTGCGGGCACGAGAATGCCCACGGTCCACGTCACGCCCCAGTACCACTGGGCGTAGTAACTGCGGGTCAGCAGCTCAACCGACTTACGACCACCGGGAGACCCGTGATACGCGGCGTGCAGCAAACTCAGGTGCACAACCGCAAGCAGGCCCATCAGCACCAGGCCGGCGGTCACGATAGTGCTACGCAGTCCGGGCGCCGCGGCGAACACGCCGTTCCAGCCCAGTACCAGGTTCACCATCACCCCGCCACTCAGCGCGTAGACGAGGCTGGAGACGGGCATCATGCCGGTGTTCCACAACGAGATGGCCGTGGAATGGGACATCGCAAAACCTTGGTAGGTGGCGACGACCAGGGCAGACAGGAAGGCCAGGGCCTTCACGATACCCACTAGAGTCTCTGAAATGCCCAGCGTCTCGGCCAGCCCCAGCCATGCAAGCCCCAGGTACGCAAAGCCGAAGCCGGCGTAGAACACGATGGACAGCAACCCCCGGCTGATCCAGGACCGGTCAGGCCGCAGGATCGCGCGCCAGGATTTCATCGGCACGCCCATGTGCGACAGGTGAAAGTAGGTCTTCAGAAAACTGGTGAGTAACAGGCCGGCCAGCATACCGGGCATGAAATCCAGGAACGCGGCAACCAGGAATATTCCGCCACCCAGCTCACCGCAGAAGAACGCGTTGGCCATCGGCGTGTCCCAGTAGCGCTGGAACCGGTAACCGACGTTGAAACTGTCGCCGACGATCGGCAAGTCCCTGGAGCGTGTCGCCACGTGCTTGTCCTCGCTGTTTTAGTTGGTCCAGTTGACGTAGAAGACCTTGGGTTTAGTGTTCTTCTCCGGCAACGGCGCACGGCCGCCCTTCTCACGGATCAGCTTGCTGGGCTTGCTATCCGGATCGTCCAGGTCACCGAAGATGCGGGCATCCGTCGGACAGGTAACAACGCAGGCGGGATCCAGGCCCTCGTCCACCCGGCCGCTGCAGAAATCACACTTGGTGACCATGCCGGGCGTGTAGCGGACATAGCCCTGTTCTTCGAAAGGCGTGATCTCGCCGGTTCCGAACAGGCCGTCCTTGAAGAGATGCGGGCTCAACTCGCTGCGCTGGTCGTAGGGACACGCCACCGCGCAGGACCCGCAGCCGATGCACTTGTCCGAATCCACCATTACGATGCCGTCGTCGCGCGTATAGGTCGCACCACTCGGGCAGACTTTCTCGCACGGCGCGTCCTCGCAGTGATTACACAGCGTTGGGATGTAAACCCGGTTGACCGTCGGGTACACGCCGTACTCCTCGCTCAGGGTGCGCGTGAACAGGATGCCATCCGGCAGCGAGTTCTCCTGTTTGCAGCCGATCACGCAAGCGTTGCAGCCAATGCAACGCTTCAGATCGAAAACCATGCCCCATCTTGCCATCAGTGATGCATCCTTCCTTTACCAGGCTCAGCCAGTTCGTCAATCATGTCGTAGACAGAGCCGCCGTCCAGCAGGAACTGCGGCCAGCCATCCAGCTTGGTGACCTTCACCTTGCAGACCGTCTCCGGCTGCCCCGTGACACCGTCCGTATTGTTCAGGTCGTAGGGCAGCAGGTCGTTGAAGTGCCCGCCGGCGTGTTTCACGCCACCCAGCTTGCCCTTGGTGCGGGACAGGGCGTTGGATACGCCGAGCGTGTCGGGCTGCCACCCCTCGGAGACCCCGATGCGGCCGTAAATCATGCCGTAGGGCGACTCAACTTTGACGATGTCCATGGCCTCAACGCCCTGCTTCTCTGCCGTCTTCGGGTTCAGCATCACCGCGATGTGCACCGGGTCGCGGTAGACGATGTCCTGGATCCACGGGTTGCTGAGGCTCTCGCCGAAGTTCAGCTGCACGTCCTTGTAGAACATGCCGTACAGGTCGTACTCGGGCGGCTCCTCGTGAACCGGGTCCAGCCTGGCCGTCGGCAGCGGCTGGTAATCCTCAAAGGCCCACTCATGCCGGAACGGCACGTTGGCGGCCTCCATCTTCGCCTGCAGGTCATCGCGGATCGTGACCATGTCCTCGATGTAGAAATGCAGCCGCATGCCCTCCCACGGCCGGTACCACTTGTCGACGCGCCGCTCGGTCACCGAGTGGCCGTGCTCGATGTACCAGTCGAGGTCTTTATCGTTCCAGAGCTGGCCACGGCGCTCGGCGATTTCCTTGTCCGTGTAGCGCGTCCCGGGCTGCAGCTTCAGGTGCGGCTTGTGGTTGAAGCCCAGGACTGCGTTCTGCAACTCGTTGTACGCATCGATAATACCCAGGCGCTCGCTGAACTCGTAGAAGATCTCTTCTTCGGACTTGGTGTCGTACAGCGGCTCGGTAACGGGCTGCCGCATGCACATGCCTTCGGTATGCGGCGGCTCGATCATGGTCATGTTCCAGGATTCGAACACGTCGTTGGACGGCAGAATGACGTCGGCCCACTGGGTCGTCTCCGTGGGAATAATGTCCACGACGACGATGAACTTGAAACTCCGCATGTAATCGAACCACTTCTCGCGGGACCCCTGCATGGCCCAGATCGGGTTCGAGTGACAGACCACCATGGTGTCCGGCGTGAACTCCACGCCGTACTTCTCCGGGTCCTCGAACACCACCATGTTCAGGTGCGGCGGGTGCACGCCCACCGGGAAGTAGTCGATCAGGTGGTAGGTATTGGGCGGGTAGGAGAACGGCGGCAGCGGCCCGAGCTGGTGAGGCGTCGGATGCAGCATGCCGTTTTCACCCATGGCCACGTGACTGTTGTCGACCCACTGGTCGTCCAGGGTCACACCCATGTGGCCGCCGGGCGCGTCGATGGAACCAATCAGGAAATTGACCATCTTGAAGGCATGGTTGGTCTGGAAGCCCAGCTTGTGGCCCTGGGCGCCGCGGTAGTAGTTATACGCGGCCGGTCGCAGCGGCATGATGCGCCCGTCGATCTCGATCTTGAGATCCTGGGCAATGCCGGCTTCGTCGTAGAAGCGTTTCGCCAGTTCGCGCACCGTCTTCGCCGGTACGGTGGTCAGCGGCTCCATGGTCTCGGGCGAGCAGTCGTCCAGGATGTCCTTGAAGCGCTGGTAGGCCGGCCGGCACGCCTTACCCTCGACAGTGTAGTGCCCTTCAAGGGCCAGCTTGCCGATGCTCGGGTCATCCCACAGCTTGGCCTGCTTGGCCACCGTGTCCCAGACGTAGATCTTGCCCTCGCTGTTCTTGATGAAATACCCGTCGTCGCCCACCAGGTACGGCGCGTTCGTGTCCTTGCGCAGGAACTTGAAGTCGACCCAGTCTTCGTTCACGAGCACGTGACACAGGCTCAGCGCGAACTGGCGGTCGGTGGCCGGCTTGATCGGTATCCACTGCTCCGACTTGGCGGCGGAAATCGACAGCCGCGGCTCCACGGTCACACACTGCATGCCGCGCTCGGCACGGGCTTCGGCCACCCAGGCCGACTGGGCCGCCGCGTGCAGGTGCGACGAGAAGCCGTCACCGGTGCCGTCGTTCAACCAGAAGTTGCAGTACTTCGCATCATTGGCACCGGCGAAGGCTGAATGGATATAGCCGTTCAACGGGTGATAGGCGCCGCCGCACATGGTGCCGCCGGACTGGAAAAAATTGCCGCAGCCAAAGGACAGCGCCCAGTTCCAGACGCCCATCTTCTGAAAATCTTCAATGGACGGTACGATCCGCCGTGGATCATCTTCCAGTGCGTCTTTCAGTTTCTCAGTGACGATGTCGAAAGCCTCGTCCCAGCTGATGGGCTCCCACATGGGATCGACATTCGGGCCTTTTTCCGGGTTCGTACGTTTCAGGGGCTGCTTGAAACGGTTCGGATCGTAGTGCCGCATGATCGCGGAATTACCCTTCGGGCAAAGCTTGCCGCGGTTCGACGGGTTGGTCGGGTCACCCTCGACCTTGTTGATGACCCCGTCGTCGGTCACGTGGATGAGGTTCGTACAAGAGTGCAGACACATCTTGCAGGTGGACTTCACCCACTTCCCGGGCTTGATGGAGTTATGTACGGCTTTCGGATTCGCGGCCATGGCAAATGCCCCTGGTTCAAGACCTGTCAACAGCGCCCTGGTCGGAAGCGCTGGCGATCGATGACTGTTCCATACTCTCAGCGGCGCAGCAAGCACGATCCCGCCTGTTCGGGCCATGCGGTCTCGGCGCCTGCGTGCGTGTCGTTTTGCGGCAATCCGGTCGCATCGGTGGCGGCCTGGTAGCCCCGAACCGGACGGATTTGCGCAGACCCGTATCCTAGCGTGCCGACGGGAGCAGGCGTTTTGGCGAAAAGGGCACCCGTTAGTGCGAAAGCGGCACCGGCGGCCGGCCGGCGCCGGCGGGGCCTCAATCCAGCAGGTTCAGCGGCACTTCCTTGTCTGTTTCCAGCCCGCCGGCGTTGGTCCAGCTGACCTGCAGCCGGAAGTTGCGCGGGGTGTCATCGCTCACCGCCACCGGGATCTGGACATAACCGCCGGGATCGATCTGGCGCACCGGTAACTGGGCTGCAGCGCTGGTCACCGGGCTCGCTGCGGGCGGGACATCGTCGAGCATCTCCAGCCGGATATTGCGGGCCACGCTGCCACCCCGGTTGGCGAGCGTGAAGTTGTACTTGCCCTCGTCCATTTTCAGGAACAGCACCTGCACATCCGTCTGCTGCTGATTGGCGATAAACGCATCCACCTGGTCGCGCGATCGCAATGCCGCCGACGCCCGGGTGTAGGCAACGATGGCTACCAGCAAGGCGGCCACGGCCAGCAGCAGGCTCAGTATTTCTGCAGTGGTCATCAGGCCTGCCCGACGGCCGGGGCCTCAGGTGCGGTGCAGGTTGCGCTCACGAAACTCGCTGGGTGACACCCCGGTCCAGTTGCGGAACGCGCGGGAAAAACTGCTGACGTCGGCAAAACCGAGCAGGTAGGTGACCTCGCTCACTGAGTGGCGCCCCTGGCGCATGTACTGCTCTGCCAGCTCATTGCGCGTTTCGTTCAGCAGGATCCGGTAACTGGTGCCGCGCGCCGCGAGCTTGCTCTGCAGCGAGCGCTCGCTCATGTTCAGCCGCGCGGCCGTAGCCTCTTTACTGCACTCACCGGACGGCAGCAGCTCCACGATCAGCGCGCGCAGTCGCGTAATGATGTCTTCCTTGTCCATGCGTGCCAGCAGGTTCATCACGACTTCGTCGTTCCTGCGGGCCAGTTCGGCATTGGCTGCCGGCAGGTCGGCGTGCATATCTGCCGGGGAAAAAATCAGGCGGTTCGCATCGCAGCCAAAGGTGACTTCGGCGCCAAAATATTGCTCGAAACGCTGCCCGTTGCGCTGCGGTATGGGGCGAGTCAGGCACACCCCCAGCGGCGTGAAGTCGGGCCGGTAAATCTCGCGGACATAGCGCAGGATCGTCGCCATCCACGCGTCCTGCGGATAGTGCTGTTCGCCCTGCTGGGTAGGCACCATCACCAGGCGGTATTCGCTGGCCGTGCGCTCGAGCTGCGATTCCGCGTTGGTGGACACCAGGCGAAAATAGCGCACGATGCGTCGGCAGAAAGACTCCAGCGTGCTGCTGGCAAACAGCGAGTAGCCCAGCGCGTGCATCGTGGTCGGGTGCACAAAGTCGGCGATACGCAGGCCGAAAGACGGGTCATCCGTCGCGTCGCGAATGAGCTCGTACACGTGGGACATCTGCGATATGGGGAACCGGGCCGTGGAATTACGGAGGTCCCCGATGTTGATGCCGGCCTCGGCGAAGAGCTCCTCGCTGTGCAGCCCGGTGGCGTCACAGGCCTGCGCCACCGCGGCCACCCAGCCGGCAATGACGTTGGGTTCCTGGCTGTCGTAGATCTTCTGGGCGGCTTCCATGGACTGCTGTTGGCACCTCAGCGACTGCGCGCTGCTTGGCGACTATCTAATTCTTCCCGTATTCTAGACGATTATGCGGGGTATCTATGCCTGTTTCTGACCGCAGGACTTTTCTTCGGGGTGCCGGCGTGGGCCTGCTCGGGTTCACGGTGGCCGGCGCGCGGGTGTTCCTCACACCTGCCGAAGCGCGGGCTGCGGACGCCACGCTGCAGGCGCTGACAGCCGCAGAAGCCGCCAGCCTGGAGGCCGTCGGCGAGACCTTCGCGCCCGGCGCCACGAAAGCCGGCATCGCCTGGTTCGTCGATCAGCAGCTCACCGTGCCGCCGAACGATTCGCTGCTGATGGCGAGATACTTCAACGTACCGCCACCGTACGCGGATTTCTACGGCGCGAGCCTGGCTGCACTGAACGGGTTCAGCAGGGTCCGCCACGAGCAGGCCTTTGCCGACCTCGACAGCGGCACGGCGACAAAATTGCTGCAGGAATTGCTGACCGGTGAGCCGGACGGCTGGCAGGGACCGCCCGCCGTGCTTGTCTACCTGGTCTTGCGTAACGACGCGGTGGACGTCGTCTACGGCACGCCGGAAGGCATCGAGAGCCTGGGCGTGCCCTATATGGCGCACATCATGCCGCCGGCGAAGTGGTGACGACGGTGGCGATCAGGGAAACGGATGTCGCGATCGTCGGGGCCGGTGCAGCTGGCTCGGTGTTCGCCGCTCTGCTGGCCGAGGCCGGCAAGCGGGTGCAAATACTGGAAACCGGTCCGGCGCGCCAACTCGATGATCTCTACAGCTCGCAGATCTGGGCGCGCAAACTCAAGTGGGCCGAGCCTCACGTGGCGGAGGTCAACCCGCAGGACTCCCTGAGCTTCAACTTCAATGCCGGCCGCGGCGTGGGCGGCGCCGCCGTGCACCACTACGGAGTTTGGCCGCGTTTCCACGAGAACGACTTCAAGGAGCGGTCGGAATTCGGCAAGGGCCTGGACTGGCCGCTGGAATACGCCGACCTGCGACCGTGGTACGACCGCGTGCAGAAGGAAGTCGGCGTGGCTGGCGATGCCGACGCGGAAATCTGGCGGCCACCCGGCGACCCCTATCCGCTGCCCCCGGTGCCGCGCTTCGCCCAGGGCCAGATACTGGCCAAGGGTTTTGAGAAAGCCGGGCTGAACGTGGCGCCGGTGCCGGTGGCCATTCTGACGCAGCCCTACCAGGGCCGGCCAGCCTGCATCTGGGATGGCTGGTGCGATGCCGGCTGCCCGA
>CAZTIB010000207.1:0-7701 GCA_964613615.1 uncultured Chromatiaceae bacterium | reverse complement strand
TCGTTGCCCACCGTGATGCGCAACACGTCGTGTTCGGTGCCAGCGGCGCCGCCCACCGGGCGCGGAATGATGCCCTGCTGTTCCAGCGCGCTGGCCGCGGCCTTCGCCGTCTTGCCGGGGCAATCGTCAAAGACCAGCAGGTAGAAATTCGCGACACTGGGCACGACCTGCAGACCCAGATCGGTGAGCGTCTCGCTGATGGTCTGCAGCCAGCGCGTGTTGTGTGCCCTGGCTCGCTCCACCCACGCGCGGTCGCGCACGGCAGCGGCGGCGGCCGCCATCGCCGCGGCATTGGCATTGAAGGGCACGCGAATTCTCTGCAGCGCATCGATGAGCCATTGCGACCCGTAGCCCCAGCCGATACGCAGCCCCGCCAGGCCGTACATCTTCGAGAACGAGCGGGTCATGATGACGTTGTTGTGCTGATCGACGAGCGACGCACCGGCGTCGAAATCGTCGACGCTCACGTATTCGGCATAGGCGCCGTCGAGCAGCAGCACCACGTCGGCGGGCAGCTCCTGGTGCAGGCGCCGGATTTCGGACGCACTCACGTAAGTGCCGGTGGGATTGTTCGGGTTGGCCAGGATCACGATGCGGGTGCGCGGGCTGACCCGCTCGAGTAGTGCGTCCACGTTGGTGACGAAGTGGGTTTCCGGCGCCGTCACCACCTGGCCGCCGACGGACAGCGCATAGTTGCGGCAGATGGGGAAATAGTTCTCTGACAGCAGCAGCTCGTCACCGTCGGCCATGAAACAGCGGATCACAAAACCGATCAGCTCCTCGGAACCGTTGCCGCAAATAATTCGCTCCCGGTCCAGCCCGTACACGTCGGCGATAGCTCCCCGCAGCTCCGCCTGGGCGCCGTCGGGGTAGCGGTGCAGGTGATCCTTGACGCTCGTGAAGGCCGCGACGGCAGCCGGTGGTGTGCCCAGCGCCGACTCATTGCTCGACAGCTTGATGGGTGCGGCATGGTCGTCGAGCTGGCTCTTGCCCATCTTGTACAACGAGAGCTGCGCCACGCCGGGGACGATCTGCGGACGCGTCACGGCGTCATCCATGGGTTTCTTGTCGGAGTCACTCACGTACGGTATCTCCACTGACGATGGCTATAGCGCCATCTGGCGCTGACCCTGGGTTGCCTTGCGTTCCAGGTAGGCGGTGTAACGGGAAAAAGAAAAACAGAAAATCCAGAAGAACACGGCGGCGAATACATAACCGGTGGCGGTGGTGCCCACGCTCAACCACTGGGGGTCGGATGCGGCCGTGGTGACCATGCCGAGCAGGTCGAACAGCCCGATGATCAGCAGCACTGTGGTTTCCTTGAACAGGCCGATGAAGTTGCTGGTGATCTGCGGCAGGGCCACGGGCAGGGCCTGGGGCAGGATCACCAGCCGGGTGCGCTGCCAGTAACTCATGCCCAGCGCATCGGCCGCTTCATACTGGCCTTTCGGAATGCTCTGCAGCGCGCCGCGTATCGCTTCGGCAAGGTAAGACGACATCAGTATGGTCAACGCGATCAGCGCGCGCAGCAGTTTGTCGATCTCGATGCCCGGGGGCGTGAATAACGGAAACATCACGATCGCAACAAACAACAGCACCAGGGCCGGCACGCTGCGCCATAGTTCGATCCACAGCGCGCAAACGCTGCGCACCAGCGGGGCGTTGGCCTGGCGGCCCAGGGCCAGCAACAGGGCCAGGGGCAGCGCGGTGGCGAGCACGAACACGGCCGCCACGATGGTCAGGAAAAAGCCGCCCCACAGGCTGGTTTCCACCGCCGGCAGACCCAACAGCCCGCCCCGGAACAACACCACGCCGATGGTCGGATACGCAATGGCGAGCCCGAGGGCGAGCCAGCCTTTGCGGCGAAAGCGCGGCAGGAACATCGGCACGGCCAGCAGCAGGGCCAGGCCCACACCCAGGTTGAGCCGCCAGCGCTGGTCGGCCGGGTACAGGCCATACATGAACTGATCGAAGCGGGCCCGGATGAACGGCCAGCAGAACGCCCCTTTGTCCGGACAGGCTTCGGGGCCGGTGCCGCGCCACTGCGCGTCGACAACCAGCCATTGGAACACCGCCGAGCCGGCGGCATAAATCAGGCCCGCGGCCGCCACCGTCAGCAGGATATTGGCCGGCGTGGAGAACAAATTAGCGCGCAACCACGCTATCAACCGCGAGCCGCCGCCGGCGTGGCGGGGCGGGGGCCGCGATGTGATCAGCGTGCTCATGCGCGCGACAGCGCGATGCGCCGGTTATACCAGTTCATGAACAGCGCGATGGCCAGCGACACCAGCACATAAATGATCAGCGTGATACCCATGATGATCACCGGCTGGCCCACCAGGTTGTTCACGGTGCCGACGAACACCGACACGATTTCCGGGTAGGCAATGGCGGCCGCCAGCGAAGTTGCCTTGAACAGGTTCAGGTACACCGTCGTCAGGGGCGGAATGATCACGCGCAGGGCCTGCGGGAACAGCACCAGCCGGAAGCTCAGCCAGCGGGACAGGCCCAGCGCGTCTGCGGCCTCGATCTGGCCGCGCGGAATCGCGGCGAAGCCGGAGCGCACGATTTCGCCGATGTAGGTGGCGTTGTAGACCGACAGCCCGGCCACCAGCGCCATGAACTCCGGCATGATCACCAGGCCGCCTTCGAAGCCGAAGCGCCCGGCCTGCGGAATGTCCCAGCCGAGTTGTGCGCCGCCGATCAGCGCGGCCAGCCAGGGCACCACGATCAGCAGTCCGACGGCCGTGAGCGTGAGCGGAAATCCCCGGCCGGATGCCAGCCGCCGTTGCCGCGCCCAGCGCGACAGGCCGATGATGGCGGCGATCGCGAGGAGCAAGCCGCCGGCAATCCAGCCGCTGCCGCCGACCACGTCCGGCGCGGCCAGGAACAAACCGCGGTTGTTCAGCCGCACCGCTTCACCCAGCGACAGGCTGTCGCGGAAGCCCGGCAGCGAGCGCAGCACCACCAGGTACCAGAAAAAAATCTGCAGCAGGGACGGAATGTTGCGGAACAATTCCACGTAGGCAGTCGCCAGCCGGGACACGAGCCAGTTGCGCGACAGCCGGGCCGTGCCGACAACGAGTCCCAGCAGGCTCGCACCGACAATGGACGCGGCCGCGAGCACCAGCGTATTCAGCAGCGCGACGACAAAGGCCCGGGCAATGGTGGAGTTCGCATCGAAGGGAATCAGGCTCTGGCTGATTGTGAAACCCGCCCGCCGCCACAGGAAATCCATGCTGGTTTCCACGCCGAGTCTCGCGAGGTTCGCGTTGGTCGCCGACACGATCAGCGCCAGCACCGCGACGATGGCGGCGACTAACAGGCCCTGGTAGATCCACGTGCGGCGCATTCTCAGCTCATGAGTTTCAGCGGAACGGCAGTGCCGACATCAGGCCGCCGTCGCGCCAGGTGCGGTTCAGGCCGCGAGTCACGCCCAGCGGCGCGAAGTGCCGGTTCCACATGTCCTCGGAGTTGCCGACGATGCGGATGATGTCGTAGGCCCAGTCGTTCGACAGCCCCAGCTTCTCGCCGAAGTTGCCCTGCACACCGAGCAGGCGGCGCACTTCCTGGTTGTCGGATTCGGCGCGCATCCGGGCGACATTGGCCTGGTTAATGCCCAGTTCCTCGGCCGCAATGCGCGCGTTGAAAGACCAGAGTGCAATGTCCCGCCAGCGGGCATCGCCCTGGCGGACCAGCGCCGCCATCGGTTCCTTGGAAATCACTTCGTCCAGGATCAGGTGCTCGTCACGGTCGGGCCACACGCTGATGCGCCCGGCGGTCGAGACGCGCTCGTTGGTAAACGCGTCGCAGCGATCCGCGCGGTAGGCCTGCAGACCCTTGTCGATGTCGGCAAAGGTGATAGCGGTATAGCTCAGACCATTCGCATCAAAATAGTCGGCGAGGTTCTGTTCCAGCGTGGTGCCCTGGGCGACGCAGATCGTCGCGCCGTCGAGTTCCGCCACCCGGGTGACGCCCGTCGACTTGTGCACTACGAAACCCTGGCCTGCCCACATGTACACGCCGGTGAAATCCAGGCCCATGGTCGTGTCCCGGGTGAACGACCAGGTGGCACCGCCGGGAAAGATGTCGATGCCGCCGGACTGCAGCAGCGTGAACACCGTGTTCGGGGTGATCGGCACGTACTCGATGCTGACCTTGCCGAACACCGCTGCGGAAATGGTCTTGCAGTGATCGATGTCGAAGCCGATCCGTTCGCCCTTGTCGTTCAGCGTGCTGTAGCCGGGGCTGCCCTCGATCAGCCCGCAGCGCAGGAAGCCGCGTTTGCGCACGTCTTCCAGCGTATCGGCGCGCGCGACGCTGATCGTCATGGTGATGGTTATGGTGACCACCAGCAGTGCCAGTGGAGTCAGGCGCTGCCGGGTGAGTCCGCTGCGCATGACCTCAGCTCCGGGCCGCCGGCAGCATGATGAATTCCCACGGGCTGGTCATTTCGTCGACCGGGACCTCGATGAGCACCGGGCCGGATGCCGCGAAACCGCGGCGCAGTGCGCCGCGCAGTTCTTCAGGCGTCGTTGCGCGCAGGCCCAGCGCGCCGAAGCTTTCGGCCAGGGCCACAAAGTCCGGGTTGCGCAGTTCTGCGCCGAGATTCTCATCCCCGAAGCGAGTGCGGAGGTCGCGGTGCACGTTGCCGAAGCGATTGTCGCGAAAAATCACGGTTACGAGCTGAATGCCTTCCGCCACCGCCGTAGCCACTTCCTGCACGTTGTACATGAAGCCGCCATCGCCACTGATCTGCAACACGGGTTTGTCCGGGTGCGCCACCTTCACGCCCAGTGCGGTGGCGTAGCCGAAGCCCAGCGTGCCCTGGTAGCCGCTGGAGATGAAGTGGCGCGGCAGGTAGGACGGAAAACCGAACCACGAAGCGAAGCCCGTCTGCGTAACTTCATCGACGAAATAGCCGTCGTCGGGCAGTTCCTCGCGCATGACCTTGAGAAATGCGAGCTGCGGCTGGATACGTTCGTATTCCGCGGCCATGCCCGCCTTCAGCGTCTCCAGTTCGTCCTGGCGGGACGCGCGGGTGCTGAGGTGTCTGGGGAGTTCATCGATCAGCGCCGCCAGCGTGCAACGCGCGTCGGCCACCAGCCCCACCGCCGGTTCCTTGACCCGCGTGACTTCCTCCGGGTCGATGTCCACGCGGATGATGTCCAGGCCTTCTGTGCCCCAGTACATCAGCGGGTACTTCAGGCGGGTGCCCACCGCGAGCACGACATCCGCGTCGGCCCACAAGCGGTGCCCGGCGGGATAGGTCTGGCTCAGGTAATGACGGTCGCTGACCACGCCCTTGCCCTGGCGATGGGAGACCACCGGCGCCTGCAGCATCTCGGCCACCGCGAGCAGTTCGTCGCCGGCATCCCGGGCGCCGCCACCGATCATGATCAGCGGGCGTTTTGCACCGGCCAGCAGGCGTGCGGCCGCGGTGACGGCATCGGGATCCGGCTCGGCAGGCGCGTATTCCCTAACTGGATCCAGTAGTTGAACTTCATGCTCTAACTCCATGATATCCGGAGCCATTTCCAGCTCAACGGGCCGGGGTCGGCCAGTGCGTAACTGGCGGAAGGCTTCAGCCACCAGTCCCGGCGCATCTTCCGGGCGTTCGATACGCTCGGCCCACTTGGTGAGTCCGCGCATGATGGCGAGCTGGTCCGGCAGTTCGTGCAGGTAGCCGGCGCCGGAGCCGATGCCCTCCGTCGGCACTTGGCCGGTCAGGCACAGCACCGGGGCATTGCAGGCCCACGCGGTGCACAGCGCAGTGGTGGTGTTCAGCACGCCGGGGCCGGGCACTACATCGTAGACGCCGACCCGGCCGGTGGAATGCGCATAGCCGAAGGCCATGTACGCGGCGCCCTGTTCATGGCGGGAAGTGATGATGCGGACTTGATCGCGTTGCCGGTAGAACGCGTCGTAGAGGTAATACAACTGGCCACCCGGCAGGCCGAATATCGTGTCGACACCGTGGTTCACCACGGAGCGTACGATGGCTTGGGCGCCGGTCATCCGAGTCATTATTCGCCTATCCTGTAGCGCGCCCGGCGGTTCCGCCCCGTTGGTAAACGGTGGTTAAGAGCCTGCGCCGGCGCGTCCGCCGATATTAGTTTATTACTAAACTATTTGTCCATCTGCGAGGGTCAGCCCATGGCGAGAATTCTGATTACCGGCTGCGGCAGCGGTTTCGGCAAGGTGTCGGCCGTTGAATTGGCCCGCCGCGGCCACCGGGTTTTTGCGAGTTGCCGAACGCACGCCGCAGCCAATGAACTGCGGGCCACCACCGCAGGTCTCGACGGCCTCACGACGCTGGCTCTGGATGTGACGGACCAGTCGTCCATTGACGGTGCTATCGCACTCGTCATGGATGAAGCGGGCGGTGTTGACGTGCTGGTGAACAACGCGGGCATCGCGCGGCTGGGTGCGCTGGAAGACCTGGATGAAGCGGACCTGCTCGGCGTGATGGAGACGAACTTCTTTGGTGCGCTGCGGGTCACACGCGCCGTGCTGCCGGGCATGCGCGCGCAGGGCGCGGGCAAGATCATCATGGTGTCGTCGTTGTCGGCGCTGGTGGGTTTGCCGGGCGAGGGTATCTACGCTGCGAGCAAGGCCGCACTGCAGGCGGCGGCGGAGAGCCTGCGCTACGAGGTGGACCGCTTCGGAATTCACGTGAGCGTGATCGAGCCCGGCGCCTTCGACACCGCGATGCCGGAAAGACTGGCCACCAGCGACGTGGGCCCCCCGGCTTCGGCCTACCGGCCGTTGCTCCGCCATCTGTCGGCCCGGGCGCGGCGTCACCTGGGCCAGGGTGATGATCCGCAGCGCGTTGCGGAACTGATCGCCGACATCGTTGCGACGGATCAGCCCCGCTTTCGATATCCGGCGGGTCGGCAGGCAGAGCAGGTGGTGCAGCGCTTGCGCGAGCTCAGCGACGCGCAGCGTGCGGAGTTCATTCGCGAGGTTAACGACACGCAGTGGTGGTCGACGGGCGCTAACCCGCCGGACTAACGGCATACCGTCCTCCGCCAGCGATGGCGGAGAGGTGCACAAACAGTAGCTTTCTTTTGCCCATGGCTGCAGGCGCTGCACCGGCAGATGTGAACTGGTTCAGTGCTTGAGGATCTGCCCGAGGAAGGTCCGGGCCCGCTCCGTCGTCGGGTGGTCGAAAAAGGTGTCCGGATCGTTGGCCTCGATAATCTGGCCTTCGTCCATGAAGATGATCCGGTTGGCGACCTGTCGTGCGAAGCCCATTTCGTGCGTCACACACAGCATGGTGATACCCGAGTCGGCCAGGCCGACGATGGTGTCCAGTACTTCGTGAATCATTTCGGGGTCGAGGGCCGACGTGGGCTCGTCGAACAACATGATGCGCGGTTCCATGCACAGCGCCCGGGCGATGGCCACGCGCTGCTGCTGACCGCCCGAGAGCTGTGCCGGGTATTTTTCCGCCTGCTCCGTTAACTTCACCCGGTCGAGGTAATGGAGCGCCAGCTCGCGGGCCTTGCTTTCAGGCAGCTTGCGCACGCGCATCGGTGCGAGCTCCAGGTTCTCCATGACGGTCAGGTGGGGGAACAGGTTGAACTGCTGGAAGACCATGCCGACTTCCCGGCGCACGGCCTCGATATCCCGGAGCTTCTTCAGCACCGTGTTCTCCACCCGGATCGAACCCTCCTGGTACTCCTCCAGCGCATTGAT
>CAZTIB010000206.1:0-9304 GCA_964613615.1 uncultured Chromatiaceae bacterium | reverse complement strand
CGCGCCCATTCCAGCGGGCTATAGGGCGTGGAAGCGAACAACCCTACTGCGAGTGCGACGGCGGCCGTGAACACTGTCGGCAGCAACAACATCAGGGAGGTTTCTGCGCGGCCGAAGCTGCGCTCTTTCGGCCATTGTTCGGGCGCCGCGTCGAACCAGATAGCACGGATAATCGGCAGGAAGTAAGCGGCGTTGAGAATACTGGAAGCCGCGAGCAACCACACGACCCACGACGCGTTGCTGTCAACGGCACCAACTCCCAGGTACCACTTGCTTACGAAGCCGGCCATCGGCGGTGTGCCGATCATGCCGAAGGCGCATAGCGTAAATGCCGCCATGGACCAGGGCATGCGGCGGCCAACACCACGCATGTCGCGAATCTCGTGTACGCCGAGCGTTTCGGCGAGATTGCCGGCCGCAAAGAACAGCGTGATCTTCATCAGGCCCTGGTGGACGAGATGGACGATGCCGCCGGTGGCGGCAACTGCACCGCCGATGGAGATGCCCAGCGCAATGAAGGCGAGCTGGCTGACGGTGGAATAGGCCAGCAGCCGTTTCAGATTGCGCTGGGACAGCGCGCGCAGCGAGCCGTAGACGATGGTGATAGCAGCGACGACGGCGAGCCCCTGGGCGAGACCCAGACCGGTGGCAACGTCAACCCCGTAAATGCTGAAGACAAGGCGCATCAGGCCGAAGGCACCAACTTTCACCACGGCGACTGCGTGCAGCAGGGCGGACACGGGCGCCGGTGCAACCATCGCCGTCGGCAGCCAGCTGTGCAACGGCACCAGTGCCGCTTTCACGCCGATACCGGCAGCAAGCACCACGAAGATGGCACTCAGCGCCCTGGCCTCGCTGTCGACAAAGGCCGCGACCACACCACCCGGCTGGAACTCGAGCGTACCGGTAATGCTGTAGAGCCAGAGCGTTCCGAGCGTCACCAGGCCGCCACCGCCAATGGTGTAGGCAAGATACACGCGGCCCGCATGCCGTGCCGCCGCCGTACCCCGGTGCACCACCAGGGGATAGGTGGCGAGGGTCAACATCTCGTAAAAAGCGAGAAACGTGATCAGGTTACCCGCGAGCGCCGCGCCGGCGGTCGCCGTCACGCAGAGACTGAAGAACCCGAAAAACCGGCTGCGATTCGGCGAGTCTTCCAGGTAGCCGACGGCATAAATCGTGGTGACCAGCCACAGCAGGGCGGACAGGCCAACGAAGAACAGCCCCAGCTCGCTGCCGCGCAGGACCAGGTCGAGCCCCGGCAACAGTGCCGCTCTCAGCTCGTAGTGAACCCCCTGGCCACTCTGCCAGATCATCCAGACTACAAGGACCAGTTTCACGACTGCGCCGCCGAGGTTGAGCGTGGTGCGCAGAGTCCGGCTGCGTTCGGGCAAGGCGAAAATCACCAGCCCGGGCAACAACGAACTGGCGAGTACCAGGAGTGGCAGAGCTGCTTGCCAGCTCATTGCGCCGGAACCGCAGCGATGGCGACAGCAACCGCTACCGGCGAGCCAATGATGTCGATCAGCGGCGCCGCAGCCAGCCCGAGCATCAGTGCAAGCAGGGCCAGCCCGAACGCGGTCCAGGCCATCGTTGCTCGGGCGCCGGTCCCCTCCGCCCGTTTTTTGTCCAGGGTAAACGCGTGACCAAGCACGCGAAAAATATAGGCCGCTGACAGCAGACCACCCGCAACGATGATCACTGCCCAGCCCCAGTCGCCCTGCTCGAAGGCGGCTTCAATGAGTAGCCACTTGCCGATGAAATTCCCGCTTGGCGGTAATCCAATGATGCAGACACCGCCCACGGCGAATGCCGCCAGCGTGACCGGCAGTTCCCGCGCAACGCGACGCAAGTCGTGAATGCGGTCATGCCCGAGGTATTGATAGATGTTGCCGGCGGCGAGAAACATTGCCGCCTTGGCGAGTGCATGCCCGACAATAAACACGGTGACGCCCTGCAGGGCGCTGCGGGTCTGCGCCAGCGGAAACAGCAGGAACAGGTAACCGATCTGGGCCACTGTCGAATACGCAATGAGCAGCTTCAACCGCTCCTGGCGCAGCGCCTGCACGGAGCCCCATATGATCGCGACTGCGCCGAGTAGTCCCAGCAGGTTAGCAACCACCTCCGGTGCACCGACGAATGGCGCGTACCAAAGCCTCAACAGCACGTAAAACGGCGCCTTCACGACCAGGGCCGACAGCAGCGCGCTCACGGGAGACGGCGCATACGAATGCGCGCCCGGCAGCCAGAAATGCACCGGGAACAGCGCGCCCTTGAGGGCTAGCCCGGCTGTCATCAGTCCGAGCGCCGCCCAGGTCGTGGGCGTCCACGTGACGCGTTCAGCCAGCGCAGCAAGATCGAGCACGCCTGTTGCGTGGTACAGCAGGGCCACGCCGAGCAGATAAGCGAGCGATGCAACGATGCTGGCCAGGAGATAGCGCAGCGCGGCGGCCACCGCGCGCGTTTCGTCGGCGAGTGCGACGAGCGCCACAGCGGAAAGGGACAGCAATTCGAGCGTAACATAGAGATTGAACACATCGGCCGACAGGAACAGCGCGTTCAGGGCAGCATGCAGGAACAGGCTGATCGGCCAGAAAAGCGGCCCGATGGCGGTGCGCGCCAGGTAGCTCCGCGAGTACAACAATGTGGCCAGAAAGACGACTGAGGTGACCACCAGCAATACGCCGCTCAACGTGTCTGCATACAGATCGATGCCCAGCGGCGCACCCCAGCCTCCCAGTGCACAGCACTGCGGCGCTTCGGTCACCTGATCGAGCAAGGCCAGCGCCGCCGCCGTCATGAACACCGCGTTCACGAGCGCGATACCTGCAGCAACGCGAGGCAGGAGAAAGGCGATGAGCGCAGCGGCGAGTGGCGATACGATCAGCCAGATTGCCCACGTTGCGCCTGTTTCCGCCGGGTTCATGGATCAGCCCTGGGAGCGTCTTCGGTCGTATTCGTGCCGGCTGCGGCCCGCAACCGCTGGGTCAGGACAATGGCCATTGCGGTTGCCGAAACGGCCACCACGATGCCGGTAATGACCATCGCGTGGGGCACGGGGTCGGGCACCAGGCCAGGCGTTCTGCGCGCGAGCGCCACCAGCACGAGGAATACCCCGCTGCTCATCACGTTCACGGCCAGAATGGCACGCAGCGGCGCGGTCGCAAGGATGACGGCACGCAGCGCGATACAGAAAAGCGCTATGCCCGCCAGGCTGTATAGCAACGGCACGCTCACGGATCTTCCATGCTCGCTGCTGTTTCAGTATTGCTCGCGCGACCGTGCAGCACGCTGAGGAACATGTCGAGCAACACCAGGCCTGTAGACACGGTGGCACTGACTTCGAGAATCAGGATGGTGGGGGCAACGAGACTCCCTGAATAATCGAGAAAGGCACGACCGCTCAGCACAGTGGTCACGCCCACAGCAATGAATACGGTGAGGCCCAGCACGAGACCCACGCGCAGGGGCCAGCCAGACAGCCGCTGCGGCCAATCGCTGCCGGCCAGGACCAGCAGTACGCCCGCGGCGGCCAGGATTGCGCCAGCCTGGAAAGCGCCGCCCGGTGCGTTGCCACCGGACCACAACATGTAGCCCGCAACGACAATCATCACCGGGACCTGAACGCTGGCCAGAAACGCCAGTATTTCGCCGGGATCGCGCTGCGCCCGCAGCTCGCCGCGACGCATTGTCCAGATGGCCATCAGTGCCAGCAGCAGCACGGCGATCTCCAGCAAAGTGTCGTAGCCCCGAAAGTTGAGCAGGACTGCGGTGACCGGATTGCGTGCACCAGCCCCCGCTAGTTCGGCACCCACTGCTTCAGCAAGGCCGGACGGCTCTACCGGCAGCGAGAGCATCGCAAACGCCAGACCCGCGAACACGAAAGTCACAGCCAGCGTGAGCAGCGCGTGCGCCAGCCGCCCGGGCATCTTCCGGTCAGCGCGGCTCATCGTCATCCCCCGAACGACCTTCGCCACCGAAAGCGGCGAGAAGCAACGCACCCGTCAAGCCGGCGCTCACCGCCACTTCCGCCAGCGCCACGTCCGGTGCATCCAGGCGAACCCAGGCCAGCCCCGTGGAAAGACCAAAGGCAACAAAGAGCACAATGGCCCGGAACAGCGATTCGCTGGTCAACGCGCGCCAGCCTAGCCAGACGATCAGGGCGGCCAGCAGAACATCGAACAGGAAACCGACATCCATCAGCGTATCGTCCACGGTCGAATCCCGTTGCGCAGGGCCGCCCTGGCGATCAGATGACCGGCAGAGGACGAAGCCAGCAGTACGAGCAACCAGATCACGATAAGTTTGAGTGCGGCGGCTATCGAAGCAGACTGCATGGCGAGACCCAGCACGATCAGGCCCAGGCCAACATTGTCGGCCTTGGTTAGCGCGTGCAGCCGGGTATAGAGATCGGGGAAGCGCAGCAGCCCGATGGTGCCCGCCACGAAAAACGCGGCGCCTGCCGACAGTAATACGACTGCAATGATGTCAAGCATGTGGATCATCGGAATCGCTCTCCCGCCACGCACGCCGAACAAACGCCACGACGGTGACCGCCGCGAGCAGGGCGAATACGAGCGCGACGTCCACCAGTGCAGCTGCATCGCTCACCTGATCAATCAGGACCAGCACCGCGACGGCGACAGTGCCGAAGAGTTGCCCTGCCAGCATGCGGTCCCCGGGCGTCGGACCGCGCAGCACCTGGTACATACCCCCGCACAGGGATGCGAGCAATATGAAGGCAATTGCCAGGTAGAAGGTCGTCACGACGTCCTGCCAGAATCCTGCCGCCCGAAAAGATCAGCCACGCGCCCCTCCAAAAGCTGGAATGCCTCCGGGAACGGCCCGCCCGCGTTCAGGACATGGACGAGCAGCACGTTGCCTTGCAGGTCCGCGCTGAGCGTACCCGGGAGCAGGGTCACGACGTTCGCCATCACGACCCGCCCCACCGGGTCATCGAGCTGCAACTCGTAGCGCAACAGCGCCGGGTCGATCGGCATATGGGGATGCACGGCACGGGAAGCCACGTCTATACCCCCACGGAGCGAGTTCCAGGCGAAATAAGGCACGAAACGCACCAGGCCATCGAGTGATAGTCGTGTTTTGGGTACCAGCACGCAGCTGGCGGTGGCCGCAAGAAGAACCACGGGGATACCAAAGGCCCAGCCTTTACCGCCGCTGAGGATCGCCCACAACGCAGCAAACAGCAGTCCGTGCAGAACCATTCTTGCTGCACTCCACTGTCCGGACCTGGGGTTGCCCCCCATACCAACCCTCCCCCTTGGCGGCCAGGATCACTCGCGGCGCTGATCTACACTGCTAGCCGGCGAGGCTGTTAGCAAAGACCCGCGATCCGTGCGCCCGCGACCGGCTGCTCGTCCGTGCAAGACTGCCGCGAGATCGTTACGTCAATTGTTGCTGGATAAGTCGATTCCCATTCGTGACGCCCGCAATATGCCAGCGACCCCCATGCCAAACAACACCAGCGTAACTAAGTTAGCCACAGGGTACTCGATGATGTCTTTCCAGTATTCCGGATAGGCGCCGAAAAAGGCCCCGACCTCCCCCAGTGAGAACATCACGACTGCTACCGGAATCCCGTAGCGGAAGGCCATGCCCGGGCGCGGGATCCTGGACAACCGCCAAAGCAGGTAAGCGCACCACACGAGCATCGCCGCGTAAAAGAACGTGCCGAGCCAGCCGCCGAGATACAGAAACAGGATGAAGACAAACCATTGCACGAACAGTGTTTCCATCGCGGTGATGCGCGCGTAGCTGCGCCGCAAGCCGGGCGTGGGATCGCCCGGCGACCAGTGCAGCCGCCGCAAAATCCAGCGCATGAAGTTGCAGCGGGTCTCGCGGTTCATGAGTCCGTAGACAAAGAACACACCGAGCATGATCGTGGTCGTGGACATCAGCAGCGCATAGCGGCCGTCCAGCGGAAAGCCGCCAAAGTCCACGGCCGGGACCTGGAACTGGTCCGCGAAGAAGCGCAGGCACCCCTCCGCCAGCCCGTGCCACATCAGCAGGCCGCCGGCGTAGCCGGCGACTGACGCCGCCAGCTCGTCCCAGTGCAGGGCCGCGGCCACCAGCGCGGCGCCGGCCAGGCCCATCAACACGAAGCCCCAGAAGGCCCAGTCGCCGCCAACGTTCAGCACCACCCGGTTCACCGTGCGCGCCAGCGGCTGACCCGCAACGGTCACGAGCAGGACAACGAGCCCGAGGAGCGGTCGGCGCAGCATGGGTCAAGACTAACAAAACGTGCCGCAGACACCGCTCGCCGCCGCTGGACCGTCGGCGCATCGGGCCACCGTAAGTACTTTAACTTATTGAATTTTCGCGATAATTATGTAAAAAACCTAGAGTTGGATTAATAACAATGGAGTCTATGTCATGGGCAAAAAGCTAAAACTGTCGATCGCATCCCTTCTCGCACTGATATTTAGCGGCGGTTCCTTGGCGGCGGATCCAGTTGAGACCTACATTGGTTTCGACGTTCAAAGCCCAAGTGCTGTAGTGGCAGCGCTCGACGGCCTGTTCGCCACCGAAGCCGCAAGAGGGTCGAAGCTGTTTCTCGTTCGGTCGCTATTCGACGGTGATGATCCCGCTACGCATTTCCTGGTATCCGAGTACGACAGCTACGCGGACTACGATGCGATGACAGCGCAAAAGGTTCGCTCGGGTGACTGGGGCAACGCAATGCGCGCAATCAATGGCGCCGCCGTTCCTGTTCGTAGTGGTTTCGGCGTTATCCGGGCCAACTACGGTGAAGGCTGGCCAGAGCGCGACAACTTCATCATGGTCTACTCGATCGATGTGAAGGATGCCGGTGCATATGCGAAAGCCTTAGACAAGCTCGCGAAGTCAGAAATCGGCAAGAATGCTCCCGGTATTACGCGGCTGCTGGAAAATCGCTCAGCGGGGGTGGCGCCAACGCACTACGTCGTGATGTCCGGACCGAGCTTCGCGGCGCTGAACGAACACCTGGACGCGATGTTTGCCAGCAAAGCCTACGAGGATTTCAACGACGACGTCGAGGACATCCGGGAAATTGTTGGCACCGCGTCTTACAGGAAAATAAAGGCCTGGAGCAAGTAGGCTTCCAGCTCTGACACATTAAACCCAGGAACGGGCGGGAACCTGCTACGGGTTCCCGCCTTCTGCCTCCTCTAGCCGGTCGGCGAGGCCTGCATAGCCTATAGTCGGCAGCACCTCCTCCCCGGAGCGCCGCGCGGTCGCGGTGTCGACGTCGACCCCGACCCCATCGACGAAGCGGTTGAAGAAATTGTGCACGGCGCAGATGCTCACCACATCCACGAGTGCCTGCTCGTCCCAGCCGGCGTCCAGGATCGCGTCGGCATCAGCCTGGGTCATGCGGCTGGGCGTCAGGGTGAGCTTCTGCACGAAGCGCAGGATCGGTTTCAGGCGCTCATCGACTGACGACCCGTCGATGCTGGTCATCAACTCATCGAACACGCTTTCATCGATACCGAAGGCAGCGGCCACCGGCCGATGGGATTGGTAGCAGAAGTTGCAGGCGTTCTGGCCGGAACCATAGGCAAAGATCAACTCCCGTTCGGCCACGGTCAGCGGGGAGTCACCGCGCATGATGTCGTCGATCAGGCGCAGCATCAGCACCGACCGCTGCGGATACATCTGCATCACGTCACGAAAATTGGTGATCCCAGGGCTCGAAGGCAGGAAAGACATGGCAGGCCGACCTCAGGAGAAAAGGGGCCACTACCATACCAAAAGCGCCGGTCGGCGCTCCGGCGTGCAGGCGGCTCAGTGCCGGAAGTGCGGGATTACCTCTTTGCCGATCAGATCCAGCGCCTCGTTGAAGTTCGGCCCCAGACAGTGACCAAAGGCCACGTGGGTGACACCGGCCTCGACCATGGCCTCGATCTGGGGAATTACATCCTCCGGGGTGCCGGCCACGGAGCACTTCGCCACGGCGAGATCAGACACGTGCCGCGCCCCGCGAGCGAAGTCACCCACTGCGGCCGCATCGCGGACCGCGTTGACCTCTGCCTCCGGGATACCGGCCACATCGGTCATGGGTCGCAGGTAGGGCAAGTAAACGGACAAGACCTGGCGCGCGGTGTCCCGGGCCTTGTCGCCGTCGGCTGAGATCGCGCTCAGCGGGCCGGCGATGATCTCCACCTCGGCCGGATCGCGGCCGACTTTCGCCGCACCGATCTCAATGTTCTCTTTCAGGATCTTCACGTAGTCCGGGTTCCACAAACCGTCGGACTTCACGCCCGATGCCATCTCCCCTGCCAGCTGGCACATCTTCGGCCCCCAGGTGCCGATGAAGATGGGCACATCACTGCGCAGCGGCTCGAAGCGGAAGAACAGTTCGTCGGTGGCTGTAAAAACCTGACCGTGAAAAGGTGTGCGATCTCCGGACAGCAAGCGGCGGATGATTTGTATCGCTTCCCGGACCATCGTGATGGGCTTGTCCTGCTTGTCGATGCCGAGCAATTCCCAGAACGCGCCGCGCGCTATGCCGCAGACTGCGCGCCCGCCGGTCAGTTCATCCAGCTCCGCAAGGTTGCCCGCGTGATAACACGGGTGAACGATCTGCGGCGTGATGATGCCGGGCCCCACCTTGATACGTTCCGTGTGCTCGCCGATCAGCGTCAGCAGGGGCCACGTGGGCTTGAACATCAGGTCGTCGTAGACGTGTACCTCGTCAAAGTCGTAGGACTCGATACGCTGCGCCATCCGGATGTAATCCTTGATGGGATAGCTCCCCTGCAGCCCGATACTGAACTTCACGCTCATCGTCGCGCTCCTGCGGTTTCAACCCAAGGCATAGTCCGAGTAAGCCTTGTGGATGTTCACCCAGCGCTGGCCCATGCCCGCGACGGCCAGGGCGACCACCAGTTCCACTATCTGCGCAGGCTCCAGCGCCCGGTCGAGTTCCAGCACCAGCTCACCGCGCACCTCATGCGGGAAGCTCTGCGACACGCGGGCCAGGCGCACAGCGGCGACCTCTGCCGGCGTGAGCACGGTATTGGCTGCCAGCTCACCGCCCGTGGCATAAGCGTCAAGCTCGCGCAGCTTGCTATCGAGTTGGCCCGCATCTTCGGTCACCAAGCGGGCAATGCGTTGCTCGTCTGCCGCCATGACCGGGTGATTCGTCCCGCGCGCGAGCACATAGGCCGCCAGGTGCTTGGTTTCCGGCGCCAGCGTACCGGCGTTGAACGCGGCCTGGTACAGCGCACCCACGCTCTGTATTGCATGGGCTTCCGGGTAGCTGCTGATCCACGCCGGCAGCAGGTGCTGATCGAAGGCACCG
>CAZTIB010000205.1:0-8968 GCA_964613615.1 uncultured Chromatiaceae bacterium | reverse complement strand
GGCGGGCCGGGCCCAGTGCTTGCTGGGCAACCACGAATTGAACCTGCTGCGTAATGTGGAGAAACACGGCAACGGCTGGTGGGTGACGCCCGACAAGCCCATGGAGCATCCCGCCCGCCCGCTATCGCCGGCCGACAAGCCCCGGTATGCGGCCTTCCTGCAGACCTTGCCGCTGATCCTGGAGCGGCCGGACCTGCGCGTGGTGCACGCGTGCTGGCATCCGGATGCCGTGGCGGCTATCCGCGCGGCTGACGGCGAGGGCACGGGGGCGCTGGATCTCTTCACCCGGTTCCAGGCCGAACTGCGCGAGCGCTGGCAGGCATCGGGTTTGTGGACCGAATACGCGGCGGAGTGGCGACAGTTCGGTCGCGCGCTGAAGTCCCGCGACTGGGACGCAGTTCGCCTCGACGCAATGGCCACGGTGGATTCGCAGAATCAGATGGCGAACCCGGTGGCCGTATTGACTTCAGGCGCGGAACGGCCGGCGCCGAGGCCTTTGTGGGCCGGCGGTCGCTGGCGAATGGTCGAGCGTGAAACCTGGTGGGACCACTACGACGGCGAGATCCCGGTGATCATCGGCCACTACTGGCGGCGCTATAGCGAGACCAGCAAGACCCTGATGGACGAATACGGCCCGGACGTGTTTGCAGGTGTTGAACCGCATCACTGGATGGGGCAGCGGCGCAATGTCTATTGCATAGATTTTTCTGTCGGCGGGCGCTATGTAGAAAGGGTCACCGGCGCGGCGGAGTTTCAGTGCCGGCTCGCGGCGCTCCGGGTGCCGGAGTGGACGGTCGTCCACGACGACGGTGAAACCTGGGATATTGGCCCGCCAGGCTGAGTGCTAGACACGGTCTGACACGAACGCACCGCGCGTTCGTGTGAGCCGCAGCGTGAAAAACTCCACGCCCACCTGCCAGCCGCCGTCGGCGGGCCGGCAGTGCACGACCCTGCCGATGGCCTGCAGTAATTCGCTGTCGAGTTTTACGAACTGATCGCGAGCCAGGCCCTCGGTGGTGATGAAGCCCAGGCCACTAAGCGACACGTCGGTGACGGTGCCAAGAGCAGGCTTTTCCTGCGGCCAGGCTACCCAGTAGCGAATTGGCATCTCCCGGGGCATCCGCTCCAACGCGCGCAACCAGTCAGCGTCCGAGCGCACACTTTTGAGGCGCAGCAGCGGGCTGCCGCATTCAGTGCACATGGTGTCAGGCGTCACCTGCTTGCCATGCCCCTCGTGGCAGAACGGGCACTGCTGCCCGCTGCCGCCGCCCGGGGTGCGCCGCCGGCGTGACCCGGTCTGCTCCGCCGCTGGCGCTGGCGCGTGCGCTTGCTGCCCAGTCGACAACTCGGCATCGTAGGCGGCGCGCTTTTGTGGGTTACTCAGCACGGCATAGGCTTCGTTGATCAGGGCCGCGTCGCCATGATCGCCGCCCAGGTCCGGATGCATTTTCAACTGCTGCATCATCGTGCGGTAGCTCGACTTGATGACCTCGGTCGGTGCGTCCGGCTGCACGTGCAGAATTCGATAATAATCAGGGCGGCTGTCGGTGGTCATGGGCCTGCGCTCAACCCTTCAGGTAGCGGGCGTCGTCGAAAGTCCAGACCCAGCCGGGCCGCGTGGCCACCAGCACGGCAATAGCCGCGCCGTTGATGAAGCCTTCGGACAGCAACATCATAGGCAGAAATGGCAGGTAGTCGCGCCACAGATAGCCCAACTCGACGATGCCGGCTGCCATCAACACCGCGCTCATCATCACGGTGGCGCCGGCCATGGCCAGCACCGCAGCCAGGTAACAGTTGATGAACACGTAGACGAAGAAGTTCGGCGGCAGGTGGCGAGATGCCAGCGCATGCACGACCCATGTGAGTGCGGCCGGTAACACGAACAACAGCAGGGCGTTCAGCCCCAGGCCGCCCAGGTCGCCCTGGCCGGTGAAGATCCCGGCCAGCAGCACGGGCACCGCAGCGAGACAGGCAAACTGCCAGCCGAACATCAGGGTGAGCGTCGTGACGCCGAAGAAGTGGAAGCCGAGGCCCGGCAAAATACCCGCGCGAATCCACCACAGCAGGGCCAGCGCAACGATGCCGCCGAACAATGCGTGCTGCATTTCGGTTTCCCGCAGGCGTTGCCACGGGGCCGTGACGGCAGCGGGGGCCAGCACGCCCAGCAGCAGGCCCCAGCCGGCGATTAGCCAGGTCGACGACAGCAGGTTGGCGGTGACTTCCATCGGCAGGGTTCTGGCTCAGTCGAAGTACGGTTTCACGTCGCGGTTGGACACTAGATAGCAGTTCACCAGCAGCCACTGCAGGTTCAGCCCGATGCGTTCCGCGCGCGGCTCGGTCCAGCCGTAGGTATGGGTGCGCACGCCGCCTTCCTCGCGCTCCAGCACGTACATCACCAGGGAGTTGCGAGTGAACGCACCGCGCTCGTTGTTCATCGGCCAGCGCACGTGGCGCAGCGTAATGCCGATCTCCCGCTGGTCCTTGGTCGTGATCCACTGCAGGCCGCCCTGGTCGTGCAGCGTGTCGATGACGTAGCGGTCAAAGTCCTCTTCGCGACCGCCGGCCACACCGGGGATATCGACGTAACAGCTGAACTCGCGGGCGCGCAGCAGCCGATTGGGCCGTTCGCCGTTCCAGCTCACCCAAAGACCGTCGGTATCCAGCTGCATTTCGAGTCCGCAGTCGCTCACGCCGGTGAACTGTCCGGCGTCGCGGCGCCATTCCACCACGCAGTCGTCACGCCCTGCCTCGTCGAAGCGAACGGCCATGGCCACCAGTTCCGGATCAGCGGCGGCGGCCAGCCGGGTGGTCCATGTCTGCTCGGCGTCGCCCTCCTGCCAACGGTAGACGAAGGTGTTGTCAGCGCCGGCAGCATCCCTATCCACGCGCAGGCTGGCACGGCCATGCCGCCGGGCTTCCGGCAGCTTCAGCCGCTGGTCGAAGTAGGCCTGGTTGGCGTTGTCGTAGAGGCCCGGCAGCAGCTCGGCGATGACCTGCAGATCGCGCTCGGCGGGGGTGCCGTCCTGGCCCTGGGCGAGTAACAGGCCTGGGATCAGCGTCAACAGGACTAATGCAATTCTTGTCGGCATGTCAGTCCCCGGTGTTTTCTAATGTCTTCCGGAACACGGTCCAGCTGGTCTCGTTTGGCCGCTCATCGTTCAGCGGTGGCGGCTCGAAGTAGCTCGGATAACGCGCCTTGAGAATGGCTTGCAGGGATTCCGGAATCGAATCGCGGTCGAAGGTACTGCTGCCGGTGGCGTTGAACACCATCAGGCCGGACCGGCTGCCCATCTCCATCCACGGCAGCCACTGGGCCACTCGCACCCACCCGATCCACGAGCGTTCCACGCGGCGCGCCGGATCGAGCAATTCGTCAGCGGGATAGAAGGTGTCGAAAATTTCCATCGCGTGATAAGTGCCGCCGACGTACTGCTGGAACTCGCCGCCCAGCGGATTGTCATAGAACAACGGCACTTCGCTGGCCGACACCAGCAGCTCGCCGTAGCGGCGCAGGGTGACTTCCCGGGCGTCGGCCTCGAAGCGCGGCTTGCGCATGTTCACCGGGTCGTTGGCCACGTGCACCACCGTCACGCGCTCGCCGGTCCAGGGATTCAGCCATTCATCGAGTAACTCGCCAGTCTTCGGGTCGAGGTACAACATCACCTCGCGCGACACGCTGCGAAAACCGTCGCCACGCTCGCTGTCACTAAGACTGGCACACTGGCGAGTGTTCACGCCGATCAGGCTGAACAGGTGGCGATCCTTTTCTCCCGGTACCCGGCTGTAGGCTTTCCCCTGCCAGACGCCATAGCGCGTTACGCCTGCCTCGAGGGTGCCGCAGGTGGTCTTGCGGCCAATTTCCCAGGCCTGGCGACCGGTGAAGCTCTGGTCGGCGGCTGTCGCCAGCCCGACGAGTACCAGGGTGCCAACGGCGATGGCAATGATTCTCAGCGTCATTCTTCGTCTCCCCCAATAATGAACCCATTGTAAGATTGTGCCATTGATACCAGAGGCCCGGCCCGTGCGCACATCAAACAGTGGTTTGGGTGGCGACGACGCCGACGACTGACACCGGAGAGATACAGCGATGAGCAAACTGCAGGACTTCAATATTGACGGCATCGACGGCGGCGAGAACCCCCTTCAGGGCCTGGACCGGCAGGTGGTGCTATTGGTTAACGTGGCCAGCCAGTGCGGTCTGACACCCCAGTACAGCGGCCTGCAGCAGCTCTACACAGACCTGAAGGACGAGGGTTTTACGGTTGTCGGTCTGCCGTGCAACCAGTTTGGTGCCCAGGAGCCGGGCAGCGAGGATGAGATCGTGCAGTTCTGTGAGACGAAGTTTGGCGTCGGGTTTCCAATGACCGAGAAGATCGATGTCAACGGCGACGGCCGGCATCCGCTATACGCTTGGCTCACGACAGACTTTCCGGACGACATCGAGTGGAACTTCGAGAAGTTTCTCGTCAACCGTGAAGGCCAGGTAGTCAAACGCTACCCGCCGGCCACGCCGCCTGACGACAAGGGCATGCTGCAGGACATCGCCGACCTGCTGTAACCGTTTGGCCCCGCCTAGAGGGGTTCTTTCCCCGCCTGCCCTGCGTGGTAGGTGGTGTAGATGATCACCGGGATGTCGAGGCTGCCCAGGTGGGCTTCGAGTTCCGGGCGCACCAGGTTCCAGTCGAGACCGCCCACGCCGGTGGCCAGCCGCGGCAATGCAATGCTCGTCAGGCGTTCCTTCTCGGCCCAGCCATGCAGCGCCTTCAGGCAATGGCCGAGGTTTTTCAGCGAGGCACGCCCCGGGTGTCCGCCCTTGGCCTTTGGTGCGTCCTGCGTAAACAGATTGACCACGCGGACACTGTCGGCGCCCATCCACGCCCATAGCCCGCCCGGCCGGGGGTTATGAACGTGACAATAGTGCTTGAAGTCCTTGTACATGGCTGGCCAGCGTTCGCGCAGGGACAGGGCGAGCCCCTGGGCAAAGTTGTCGTGGGGCCCCACGCCGTGGGCAATGGCCTGGGCCCGGGTGAGCAGGATGTCGCCGGAAACTTCGTGCAGCACGGTAAATTCTCCTATTGTGACTAGCCATTGGGCCACGGTCCCCGCTTACCGGCTATCGTGGAAAATGCGGAGTTTTCCCGCCTCAGGCAGAATGCGCTCGCCATGCATGTTGTAACCCCCATCGAAGACAACGTCGACCGACTGGAAGTCGACGGGCGATCCATCTACCTGGTGGGCACCGCGCATGTGAGCTCGGCGAGCGCGCTCCTGGTGGACCGGGTGATTCGTGACCAGCGTCCCGACACGGTTTGCCTGGAGTTGTGCAACTCGCGTTACGAGACCCTGACCAATCCGGAACGCTGGAAGGAAACCGACCTGTACTCGGTGATCCGCGACGGTCGGGCTTACGTGCTGATGGCACAGCTGGCGCTCGCTGCCTTTCAGCGCAAGCTCGCCCGGGAATTCAAGATCCGGCCCGGTGAGGAAATGCATCGGGCCATGCGGGCGGCTAAAGCCACCAACGCCGAAATCGTGCTGGTGGATCGAGAAATCCGCACGACGCTGAAGCGCGCCTGGTCTGGCGCGGGCTTCGGCGCCATGGTGCGCATGATCTGGTCCCTGGTGGTATCGATGTTCAACCGCGAAACCGTCACGGCAGAAGAAGTCGAAAAACTCAAGGGCAACGATGAACTCACGGTGATGCTGGAAGAGTTTTCCGGTGCGTTACCCGGCGTGAAGACCGCGCTGATTGATGAGCGTGACCAGTACCTGGCCGCCAAAATACGCAGTGCGCCGGGCGAGCGCGTCGTGGCGGTAGTAGGCGCGGGCCATGTCCCCGGCATCAAGCGCCTGTTCAGCGACGAGATTGACCTGGCGGCCCTCGAGACTTTGCCGCCGCCGAAACCGATTTTTCGGATTATCGGTTGGGGCGTGCCGCTGCTGCTGTTCGCGCTGGTGAGCGCCGGCTTCTTGTTTTCCGGTCGCGAGACAGGCGAGCAGATGATCATTGCGTGGGTGCTCGCGAACGGTATCGCGGCGGCGGCCGGCACCGTGATCGCGCTGGCCCACCCGGTCACGATCGTGACCGCGTTTGTAGCCGCGCCACTGACCTCCCTGAATCCCACCGTCGCGGCCGGCTGGGTGTGCGGGCTGGTCGAGGCCTGGCTACGCAAACCGCGGGTGCTGGACCTGGAGCGCGTGGGTGAAGATGTCGCCACCGTGGGCGGCATCTGGCGCAACCGTGTGACCCGCGTCCTGCTGGTGGTGATCCTCGCCAACCTTGGCAGTTCGCTCGGCACCTTTATCGGCGTGGGCTGGATCCTGACCCTGTTCGGTGACTGAGTCATGACGAAACTGCGCATCGAGATCGTGTCTGACCCGGTTTGCCCGTGGTGTTACATCGGCAAACGGCGCCTCGATGCGGCCCTGGCTAGCCACCCGGAGATCACTGCGGAGATTCGCTGGTCACCGTTTCAACTCACGCCAGATATGCCTCGTGACGGACGCGACCGCGCGGAACACTACGCGGCGATATTCGGCGCTGAGCGTGCTGCCGTGATTCGCGACAGCATGGCCGAGACCGCGCGTGAGGAGGGTCTCGATTTCCAGTGGCGCGATGGCGCTCGCTCGCCCAACACGCTGGGGGCCCACGTGCTGATGGATGTGGCCGCCGGCACCCCCGGTTGCGACACGTCGGCGCTGGCGGAGGCCTTGTTTCACGCCCACCATGTCGATTGCGCAGACCTGGGCGACGCAACCGTATTGACGAAGCTGGGCGTCGAGGCAGGGCTCGATGCAGAGACCCTGCGCGCGGCCCTGGCGGACACGGCGCGCGCGAACCGCGTGCGGGCGCAGATTCAGAAGGCTGCGGATCGCGGGGTCAGCGGTGTGCCGTGCTTCATTTTCAACGATTCTTATGCGGTGTCCGGCGCCCAGCCGGCCGACGCGTTTGCCGACCTGCTGGTCCGGCTTTCGTCGCCCGACTAGGTCCCTTGTTCCGGGCGCGGCGGCTGGCTCGTGTCCACTTCCCGGCCGATGCTGATGCCCGGTTGCGCGCGCCCGGCCAGCAGTTCGTTCAGGTAGCCGGGCGCCACGAAATGGCAGTAGTGAATGCCACGGAAACGCGGCGGGGCCTGGGCAAAGCGCGGGTCCGTGAAATCCACCCGGAAGCCCTTGGCTTTGATATGCAGCGCGCCGTCGGCATCGGTCCAGGTCGCCCGGTACGGGGCCAGCCAGTCCGGGCCGGTCATGCCCGGTTCCTCGTCGTTGCTCACGGATTCCAACGGGTCGAAGATGATGGTGGTGTACGCGGGGCGCAGGTTGCCGCGCGTCAGTTTTTCGAACACGGCCCGGTTCATGTCCTGGCAGAAACCGTCGGGCCCCGCCGTGCCCTCGCCGAAGGCCAGGTTCAGGTGGTCTGCGCTTTTCAGTTTGCAGGAAATACCGACGGCGGCGCCGTCCGCGTCGCGCCACACGTATTGCTGGATGGTCGGGCCGTCGATCACCGCCTTCGACTTCACGAAGGCATCGAAATCGTCGTGGATCTTCACCCGCACGGGATACGTGGTGCGCGTTACCAGGCGCTGGGCTGCGCCGCAGTAGTCGGCCTCCGCGGGGGTCTCGCGCAGCGCGAACTCGTCGCCGCCGCTGCAGGCGGTGAGCGCCGTGGTCAGCGCCACGGTCAGCATCATGGTTGCTAATTCAATTCGGCGCATCGCCTGCTTTCCAATTGATGTTGCGGCCGATACCCGGCCGTTGTTCTGTCGGCAAGCCCGGTTCAGGCATATTGGATGGCGTCAGGGACATGCCGGGCGGGTTGCCAATGAAAGCTGGTACCGTAGCTGAAGCGATAATGGCCGGCCACCGCGAAACATTCCGGCCGCCGGCGGGTCAAAATGGTGATGCGAAGCTGTCTGATTGTACTGGTGCTGCTCGGTGCCGTAGCGGTGGCGGAAGAGCATGGCAGCGCGGGCGAAGACGCCGAAGTGCTGGAAGTGCCGGGCACGCGCAACTGCGTGCCGCTGAGAAGTATCGACCAGACGCGAGTCGTGGACGACCAGACAATCCTGTTCTATATGCTCGGCCCCGACGTGTACGTGAACCGCCTGCCACGCAAGTGCAACGGCCTGAAGCGGACCGACGCCTTCAGCTACGCGACCTCCCTGTCGCAGTTGTGCCATCTCGACGTGATTCGCGGCCTGCGTAATTTTGGCGGTGAGCTGTCACCCACGGTGGCGTGCGGGCTCGGCAAGTTCGTACCCATCAGCAAAGAGCAGATCGAACTGCTGCTGGCCGAGCCGGAAATAGAACCCGAGGCGGTGGCGCCGGAGATCGAGCCGGTGGCGCCGGAGATCGAAACTCCCGACGGCGGCGCCGCCGAGCCAGCCGACTGAACTACTCCGCCGCCTTCTGGGCTTCCAGGTAGGCTTCGAATTCCTCCGGTACCTGGTCTTCCAGCATCCGGCGTACCATGGTTGCCGGCGCCATCGGCGCCTCTGCATAGGCCACCAGCTTCCATTCCCCGTCTATCTTGCGCAGCACCGCCATCACCCGATCCCAGCTGGACATGGGCTTCTGGCGCCGGACCTTGATGTCAAAGCGCAGGTGATAGGTGGCCACCGCAAGGTCATCGGCCAGGTAGCTCGCGCGGACATCGGAATATTCGTTGTAAATGCCGTCGAGAATCTTCACGCCCGGCACCGGGTTGAAGTATTTATCGATACGATCCCAGCCGTGCATCGGCGGGTCGACTTCTTCGGCCATGTAAATGGCGCCGCCAAAGCCGCGGTCCCACATCTTGAGCAGCGCGTCGTAGTCCTGGCGGTTGTACAACTCGGCATAGTCGTCCAGGAATGTCTGGATCTCGGCCGACAGTTCCGCATCGTAGCGTTCCGGAACCTTGGAAAAATTGTCGTGGGCGCCGGACAGCGCCACGGTGGCAAAAAGACAGGCGAGTGCGCCGGTG
>CAZTIB010000204.1:0-28945 GCA_964613615.1 uncultured Chromatiaceae bacterium | reverse complement strand
GAGCCGCTTGACTTCCAGCGTGTGCACCTCGGCCCGCACCGCATCGAGACTCGCGTCCACGTCGGCCCCACAGGCGGCGTCGACATAGGCGAGCAGATTGGCGCCGGTGGCTTCTTCACCGGCAGCTGCGAGCCACAGGCTCACCGCAGCTTCCAGGCCGTCGGTCTCGGTGGTAATCGCGGCGCCATCGCTGCGCCGGAGGACGGCGCGCCCGGGCTCCATGAACAACACCCCGGTGCCCGGCAGTTCGTCCATGCCGTCCGCTTCCGAGTACAGGGCTACCGGTTCGAGGCCTGCCGCCTGGAGGGCCTCCAGCCAGTCGGCCATCTGCTCCCGCCGCACCACGCCGACAGGCAGCGGCGCATCCGCAGGCGCGCCACCGGCCGCAAAATGGAGTGACTCGACGTCGTCCGCCAGCTGCTCTTCCATCGCAAACGGCAGCAGCTGGGCCAGCTTCGACCGGCTGCGCACCGGCACGTCTGCGGCCGTGCGCAGCACCTCCGTGGCAGGTGCCAGCGCAATCACCCTGCGACCGGCAGCATGGGCGGCCGCATCGTCCAGGGATGCCGTACCCGGCTCCATCACGGTGCCGTATTCGTCCACGACCAGCCAGCACCGGGCGGCCGGATTGGGGGGCTCGAGACGGACTACCAGCAGTTCAGACATGTGTCAGGGGGTATCGAAGGCGCGGAGTCTCGCGGTCACACTGCCATTCTGGGCATTGCGTTCGAGGAGACTGTACATGGCGAGGCGGGTAGAACCAACGGACACGATCACAGTCAGCCCAAACCACTGGCTGCCGGTCTCCAGGGCCGGCGCCGGGTTGTCTTTTGTGAAAATGTCCCCCGCCTGCTCAAGGAACTCGTCACGGCTCTCGAAGGGCGCGGACTGGCGGCTTTCCACCCAGGTTTCCACGTCGCTGGAGCTGATGTCCTGCGCCAGGGTCTGCAGGACTTCCGGCAAGGCGGTGTTGACGTTCAGCGGGGTCGCGATCCGCGGCGGCAGCGCGGCCACCAGGCCGGCCAGCCGGGTATAGAAATCCGGCGTCACGTTATCCACGGCCAGCAGTTCCGAGGTGGTGGTGAACCAGAAGTTGGCGGCGCGATAGGGCGGTGTGAGATTGGTATACACGCCGTCTTCGGCGCCACCGATGCCGTCTGGCAGCGTGTTCGGGTCAAGCCAGTCCACCACCGCATCCACCACACTCTCCGGGTCCACCGTGAGATCGCTGTCGCCGGCGACGATGACTTCGACCAGGCGGCGAAACTGGGCGGCGGCCTCTGGCACTCTCTGGCCGCGCTCGTTGACCAGTGAGTTCAGGTTGAAGCGTCCCTGCATGTCTTCCAGTCGCCCCACCACGTTGCCGCCTTCGAAGGGAAAGCCGTAGTCCTCTGCCCATCGCTCGCTCAACGAGTCGATGTTGGGGTCGTCTTCGAAGTCCACCCGCAGCAGCTCGCCCGCCAGCAATTCCAGCCCCACGCCGATTTGGATCGCCTGGTCACGTTCCAGCAGGTTCTGCGTGCGGCGCAGGTCGAGACTGGTATTCCACAGCAGTTCGACTGCCAGCACGGTGGCCAGGGCGACAACCAGCATTGCGGTGAGAGCGGCGATGCCCGACTGCCGGTGGGATGCTGCGGCGATCACGGCAACATCTCTACCAGCCGCTGAATCTCTCCCCAGCCGGCAAGGCTCAGGGTGATTCTGGCCGCTCGCGGGCCACCCGCACCGGCAGCACTCGTGCGCCGCAGCGGTGGCCAGCTTTCAGACCAGGCGTCCTCGCCGTCGAGATACTCGATGCGCAATTCCTCGACCCCGTCGATCAGCACTTCGCTCCGCGGTTCTGCGCCCAGCGGACTGTCGAGCACTACCCAGCTTTCACGAATGAGTTCTTCGTCCTCGACCCGGTACTGGACCCGTTGCAGGGTGCCCCGGGGGAGCTGCGCCGGGTTGCGCCAGCCGGCGCGGGTCAGCCGTACGAAAAATTCGCCGCGCCCGTCCGTGACCAGCGGCGCCTCGCTGCCCTGGCCGAGGGAGTCGCGTACGTAGCGCGGGTACAGTTGGCCGAAATCCGTCATCAGCGCCCGCACGGTCCGCTGCAGGCGGACCAGGTCTTCCATGTCTTCGCGGGCCAGTTGCTGCTGCGTGATGACCGCATTCAGGCCGCCCAGCGCCAGCGCGCTGATCACGGCGAAGATCGCCATCGACACGAGCAGTTCGATCAGCGTGAAGCCGCGCGCGGTCATTCGCTTTCCCCTTCACTGAATTCAGCGTTCTGATCCAGCGGACTCCACTCCGGCGGCCCCACGCCTTCCGGCGCTGCGCCGAGAAAACCGGCGAGTTCGGTAATCACGCGGTCGGGCCTGTCGGCAAAGCTGACCGTGACGTCGACACGCCGGAAGTTTTCGATACCGACATCGCTGAACTTCAGCAGGTAGGTCCACTCGACGCCGGCCATCTCAACGTCATCGCTGGTCTCGCCCACATCGGGCAATTGCCCGGCCAGGCGCAGTTCCGCAATTCGATCCATCGCAACCCAGTGGGCGAGGGTGCGTTCGCGCAACATCGATGCGGTGATCAGGGTCTGATTCAACTGGCTGAATACGGCCATCAAACCCAGGCCGATGATGACCAGGGCCACGAGAACTTCCAGCAGCGTAAAACCGCCGGCTTGCCAGTGGCGTTCAGAAATTGTCACGGGTGAGCTCGACTTCGCCGGTTTCTGCGACCTCCAGAGACAGGCGCAGGTCACCGAAGCGCCGGCGCATCTCGATCTTGAAGGGCGGGGTCAGGTCACCGCTGGAAAACAGGAACACCTGGGGACGGTAATCTGCTTTGGCGTCTTCCTCGTCGTCGTCGTCGTCGGCCTCTTCATCGTCTTCAGCTTTGGCAGCTGCGGCCAGGCGTTCGTCACGTTCGTCCTGGGCGGCTTCCAGGTCGATCTCGCGGCCTTCGATGGTGACCAGCAGTTCCACGTCCTCTTCAAGCTTGCGCTCGCGAAGCAGCGGGTCCTGCGATACGACACTCCACCGGTTTTCGACGGGATCGAGGGCTGAGAACTCATAGCCGTCCGGATAGAATCGCAGCCCCAGTTCGCGACCCTGCATCACAGCGTCTTCGGAGGCCAGCTGCAACAGCGCCTGCAGCCGGTCGGCTTCCCGTTCGAGTTCACGATCGCCGCTGGTCAGGCCCACGGACAAGGTGAACATGGTGGCGAGTATGCCGATGATGAAGACCACCACCAGCAGTTCGAGCAGGGAGAAGCCGCGGTTGTTATCCGGGACCATGTTGCTGTAACCGGTTCAGTCCGTCCGGCTGCGCAGGGCCATCGAGCGTCAGTTCAGGTTCCAGTTGCCGATATCGGCGTCCAGGCCTTCGCCGCCCTGCTGACCGTCGCGGCCGAGAGAATACACGTCGTATTCACCCTGGTTGCCGGGCTGCAGGTACACGTAGGGTTTGTCCCACGGATCCTTCGGCAAGCGGTCCAGGTAGCCACCCTCCGGCCAACGGGCGTTGGGGTCTGACGGGGGCGTCACGAGGGCGTCGATACCCTCGTCGGTGGTCGGATAGCGAAAATTGTCCAGGCGATAGAGCTTCAGCGCGCTTTCCAGGGCGCGGATGTCCTGCTTCACCTTGGTGATCTGCGCATCGTCGATGCGGCTGATCACGTTGGGTGCGATCAGTGCGGCAAGTATGCCGAGAATGACCACCACCACCATGATTTCAATCAGGGTGAACCCTGATTGCCGCATCCAGCGGCGCGTGTGCTTCCTGCCGTTCATGCAAACCACCCGTGTTTCTGACAACATTCCGTGCTCTTGGCGAGGTGCAGACGCCCGTTCGTCGCCCCGCTGCAGCACCCGCGGATTGTAGCAAAGTGATGTCCACCATCCCCACCGATTTACGCTGGCCACGCTGGGCAATTCCCGTCGGCGTCTTGCTGGGACTGATGATCCTGTGTCAGGCGCTGCCCGCTGCCTGGCAGAACGGGCTGCGTTATGACCGGGCATTGCTGCAGGCAGGGCAGGGCTGGCGTGTGCTCACCGCCTGCTTCGTCCACCTCGGCTGGTTACACCTGGCATTGAACGCCACCGGGCTGGTGCTGATGTCGTGGATTTTTGCGCGCGACTGGCCCCCGTGGCGCTGGCTCTTGGCGCTGGTCGTGGCAGGCGTGATTTCAACGTTCGGCGTGCACCTCGGGAGTCCACACGTGTTCTGGCTGATCGGCCTGTCCGGCGCGCTGCATGGCCTGTTTGCCTTCGGCGCGATCGGCTGGATCCGGCTGGGCGACCGGGTGGGCTGGCTGCTGCTGGCTGGCCTTGCGCTGAAAATTGGCTATGAGCAATGGAGCGGCAGCCTGCCCGTATCCGAGGCGATCGTCGGCGGCCCCGTCATCACTGCTGCGCATCTCTGGGGTGCACTGGGTGGCGTCGCGGCCGCTGCCCTCGATCGAGTGGCCTTCCGGCGCGGTCCTGCACCCCCATAGTGGCCGTGCTGGCGCCAGTGGTCTGCGCCGCTATAATCGCGCGCTCCGCCACGCGGTCTCCGTGAACTTGGAAGCGATGCCAGGACTATTCGAACTGACCGGTGAAGTCGCGCTGGTAACCGGCGCAACGCGCGGTATCGGTGCAGCTGTTGCCGACGCTCTGGGGCACGCGGGGGCCACGGTTGTCGGCACGGCCACGACTGAGGCCGGCGCGGCCGCCATTGGCACACGATTCGAAGCCGCCGGAATTACCGGTCGCGGCATCGTGCTGGACGTGCGGGACACCGACGCGGTGCGGGCTGCAGAAAAAGACATCGCTGCAAACGAAGGAACGATCAGCGTGTTGGTCAACAATGCCGGCATCACGCGCGACAATTTACTGCTGCGGATGAAAGACGAGGAATGGGATGCGGTCATCGCCACTAACCTGTCGTCAGCCTTTCATGTCAGCCGGGCCTGTCTGCGCGGGATGATGAAAGCCAGGCGCGGGCGAATCATCAGCATTGCCTCGGTTGTGGGTTCGATGGGCAACCCCGGGCAGGCCAACTACGCAGCTGCGAAAGCCGGCCTGGTGGGCTTCAGCAAATCCCTGGCGCGCGAGGTCGGATCGCGGGGCATTACCGTTAACGTCGTGGCGCCCGGATTCATCGATACCGACATGACGGCTGCCATGCCCGAGGCGCAGCGCGAGGCGCTGACGCAACAGGTTCCGCTGCAGCGCCTTGGCGACACTGGGGACATCGCCGCGGCCGTGTTGTATCTCAGCAGTGCTGCGGGCGCCTACGTGACGGGCGAGACCCTGCACGTCAACGGTGGGATGTTGATGATTTGAGCCGCCCACGGCCCTGGCCCCAGGCGGCTGAGGACAGTCTAGCCTGAGCATTCCGATTAACCTAGAATACCGCGGCCCGGCCATGACCGGTTGCCGCCGCCAGCCATGAGCCAGGCGTCTATAGTCAGAGGAACCAGCCAAAATGAGCACTATTGAGGAACAGGTTAAGAACATCGTTGCTGAACAGCTCGGTGTCAAACAAGAGGAAGTTACCCTGGAGGCTTCTTTCGTTGAAGATCTCGGGGCGGACTCGCTTGATACAGTCGAGCTCGTGATGGCTCTGGAAGAAGAATTCGAGACCGAAATTCCCGACGAAGACGCCGAGAAGATCACCACGGTCAAACAAGCCATCGACTATATCAATGCGCGCTCGGGCTCGTCCTGAAGTTCCGCGGGCGGAACGCCGGGCCTGAGTTTCAACCTGCCCAGCCTCTGACAAACTGATATGCAAGGTCGACGCGTCGTCGTGACCGGCATGGGGATCATTTCCCCTGTTGGCAACGAAATCGAGCCCGCGTGGCAAAATGTCGTTGAAGGTCGCAGCGGCATCGGCCCGATTACTGAACTCGACGTCAGCCTTTTCTCCACGCGCTTCGGTGGGTGCATCAAGGATTTCGATGCTACCGAGTATGTGCCAAAGAAAGATCTGCGCAAGATCGATTCGTTCATGCACTACGGCATTGCCGCAGCCTGCAAGTCTATTGAGCACGCCGGCCTGGAAGACGGCGTGCATGCGCCCGACCGGGTGGGCGTAGCCATCGGCTCGGGGATCGGTGGCATCGGCTTTATCGAAGACAACTGCGAGCGCTATTTTGAGGCTCACAATCCGCGCAGAATCTCGCCGTTCTTTGTTCCTGGCAGCATCATCAACATGGTGTCCGGACACGTCTCTATCCGCTACGGCTTTACGGGACCCAACCTGGCCCTGGTCACTGCCTGCACAACAGCTGCCCATTCAATCGGCATTGCTGCCCGAACGATTGCCTACGGTGACGCCGACGTAATGATCGCCGGCGGCGCCGAGAATCCGATGACACCTTTAGGCGTCGGGGGCTTTTGTGCGGCGCGCGCGCTGTCCACGCGCAACGACGATCCCGAGGCGGCCAGCCGCCCGTGGGACCGGGACCGCGATGGCTTTGTCCTGAGCGCCGGTGCCGCCTGCGTGGTGCTGGAAGAATACGAGGCGGCCAAGGCACGGGGTGCGAACATCGTTGCCGAAGTGGCCGGGTTCGGCATGAGCGGGGACGCCCATCACGTCACGGCGCCGCGCGAAGACGGGCAGGGCGCCGCCCAGTGCATGATTGCCGCCATTCACGATGCCGGGCTGGACGTCGGCGATATCGATTACGTGAATGCGCATGGCACCTCCACGCCGCTGGGCGACAAGGCCGAGACCGTGGCGATCAAGCAGGTATTCGGATCACACGCGTCCAACGTGGCGGTGAGTTCCACCAAGTCCACCACTGGTCACTTGCTGGCTGCAGCCGGCGGCCTGGAGTCGGTGTTCTGCGTGCTCGCGCTGCGCGATTCTGTCGTCCCACCGACGATCAACCTGGACAATCCGGATCCCGAGTGTGACCTGGACTACGTGCCGCACACAGCCCGCCAAATGCCCGTGCGGGCCGCGCTCAGCAACTCGTTCGGCTTCGGTGGAACGAATGGCAGCCTGGTGTTCCGACGGGTCTGACGACGTTCAACCCCCAGCGCTTGTCTCCATGAGCATGGCCAGCGAGCCGGCCCTGCGTTTACCGGCACCCTATGCAGTCGACCCCCTCGCGCTGCACTTTGCCGATCCCGGGATCTACCCGTTTTTGTTGCAGAGCACGGCCGACGGCACGGCCCAGGGGCGCTATGACATCCTGTTTGCTGCCCCCGGCGGTCGTCTCGAGCTGACCGCCGACGGCCAGCTGCACGGCGACGGGGCCGGGGCCACGGCCTTCCTGGACACGCTGGACCGCCACTGGGCCCGCGAGGCGGCGCCTGGCAGGCCCAGCGGCCCCTTCGCCGGCGGGTGGTTCCTGCTGCTCGGCTACGAACTGGCAGGCGAGGTGGAGCCGAGCCTCCGGCTACCGCGGGCCGCCGGCCAGCCGGTTGCGGTCGCCGTGCGGGTACCCGTGGCCCTGGTCCGGGATCGGCAGACGCAGACGGCGTGGATTACGGCCGAAGCCGGTCACGAACAGGAGGCCAGGGCCCTTGCGGACGCGCTGCGTGACGCACGGGCCGTGCCAGCGGACGCAAGGCCGCTCCTCGGTGGCAGCATCAGCGAAGCGCCGGCCGGGGAGTTCATTGCGGCCGTGGGTGCAGCGAAGGACTACATCCGCGCCGGGGACATCTTCCAGGCGAACCTGTCCCGAGAGTGGCACGCGCAAACGGCGCCCGGTATCCGCGCCGGCGACCTCTACGCAAGACTGCGGCAGACGAATCCCGGGCCTTTTGCGGGTCTCGCGGTGCTCGACGACTGCGCGGTGATCAGCTCATCTCCGGAGCGCCTGGTGAGCCGGCGCGGCAGGATTATCGAAACCCGACCCATTGCCGGTACCCGGCCGCGGCACCAGGCGCAAGGTGCTGACCCGCCCGCGCAAGCAGAACTGCTCGGCCATCCGAAGGAACGCGCGGAGCACATCATGTTGATCGACCTCGAGCGCAACGATCTCGGTCGAGTCTGCGCGGCGGGTACCGTTAAGGTTGATGAGTTCATGACCCTGGAGAGCTACGCCCATGTCCATCACATCGTCTCTAATGTCAGTGGCCGGTCGCGCGAAGATGTCACGCCCGCGCAATTGATTCGCGCGGTGTTTCCCGGCGGCACGATTACCGGCTGTCCGAAAGTGCGCTGCATGGAAATCATCGCCGCGCTGGAAGGGCGCGCGCGAGGTTTCTACACCGGCGCGATGGGTTACCTGGGCCACGACGGCGACCTGGAGCTGAACATCCTGATTCGCACCATGGTGACCCAGCATGACCGCCTGTCTTTCGCCGCAGGCAGCGGGATCGTGGCAGACTCGGTGCCGGAACGAGAATTGGAGGAAACCCGGGCCAAAGCCAAAGGCATGCTGCTGGCCCTGGACTAAGGTGACGAACTGGCTGGTCAACGGCCAACGGGACGGGGTCCTGTCGCCCGCGGACCGGGGGCTTGCTTATGGTGACGGTTTGTTCGAAACCATCGCCCTGCGCGGCGGCCGCTTGCGCTTTGTCGACTACCATTTCGACCGCCTGGTCGCTGGGTGCACGAGGCTGGGTATCCCGGCACCGGACCTTAGCCAGCTCACCCGGGAACTTGAGGTGGCGCGGCAGGACTGCCGCGACGGCACGGCCAAGATCATCCTCACCCGCGGCCTGGGGCCGCGAGGTTACCGGCCACCGGAAATTGTGGAGCCCACGCGGGTGATCAGCGTAACGGCTACCGACAGCAGTGCTGCGCAGCCCTGGAGCAGCGGCATTCGCGTGCGTTTGTGTACGACCTCGTTGAGCGAAAACCCGGCCCTTGCCGGGATGAAAACGCTTAACCGTCTGGAACAGGTGATCGCCCGCGCCGAGTGGCACACGCCGGATATCGCCGAGGGTCTCATGATGACCGCGGCCGGGCACGTGGTTTGCGGCACCCAGAGCAACCTCTTCCTGGTTCGTCACGGCACCTTGCTGACACCGCCTGTTAATCGCTGCGGGGTGAGCGGCGTAATGCGCCGGGTCATCCTGGAAGAGGCCGGCCGGCTCGGGATCGCCGTGCAGACCCCGGTCGTGACTGTTGCGGCCCTGGCGACGGCCACGGAACTGTTTGTCAGCAACAGCCTGCAGGGTATCGGGCCCATCGTCCGGTGGAATGATGAAAGCCGGGCCACCGGAAAGCTCACGCGCAGCCTGATGGCAGCCCTGGTGCAACGGGGGGTGCAGGAATGCGCCGGCGACTGATCCTGGCAGCTGTCGGGCTGGTGTTGCTGGGGGCAGCCGCCGGCGGCCTGGCGCTGCTGGAGGCGGCCCGCAGTCTCGACAGACCCGTGGGCGCGGCCGCGGACGGCTATGTGCTGGACGTTCGCCAGGGCCGCAATCTCAGCGATCTGACGGCCCAGTTGGCGCGGGACGGAATCCTGGCCCGGCCCCGCGTGCTGCGCTGGTACGCGCGGTGGCGCGAGCTGGACCAGCGCGTCCAGGCGGGCGAGTACCTGCTGAATCCGGCACTCACGCCGCTGGAGATACTGGACAAACTCGTGAGCGGTGACGTGCGCCTGTATTCCCTGACCGTCGTCGAAGGCTGGACGGTGCGCGAACTGCTGACCGCGCTCCGCGCGCATCCGTCGCTGCGGCAGACCCTGAAGACGGACGACCCCGAGTTGCTGCCCGCCGTCCTCGGCCTGGACCTCGAGCACGCCGAGGGCTGGTTTTTTCCTGATACCTACCGCTTTCCGCGCGGCACGGCAGATACGCAACTGTTGCGCCAGGCTTACCAGCTGATGGCGGAAAAGCTGGCGTCCGCGTGGGCGGAACGCGCCGTCGGCCTGCCGTTCACCACGCCTTATGAGGCGTTGATCCTGGCCTCGGTCGTCGAACGTGAAACCGGCCTCGACGCAGAGCGGTCCCGGGTTGCCGGCGTATTCGTCCGCCGGCTGGAGCGCGGGATGCGGCTGCAGACGGATCCTACCGTGATCTACGGTCTGGGGACCGCCTACGACGGTAACCTCACGCGCAGAGATCTGCGCAGCGACACCCGCTACAACACCTACACCCGCAAGGGACTGCCGCCGACGCCCATCGCGCTGCCGGGCGAAGCCTCGCTACGGGCTGCGGTGAACCCCGTGACGGAGGACGCGCTGTACTTCGTCGCTACCGGGCTGCCGGACGGCAGCCACACCTTCAGTGCCACGCTGGAAGAACACAATGCGGCAGTGGCGGTGTACCTTGCGAGACTGCGCAGCAATCGCGACGGGGGCTGAGTGATGAGCGGGCGGTTCATTACACTGGAAGGCATCGAGGGCGTGGGTAAGTCCACGAACCTGGAGTTCGTGGCTAACTGGTTGCGCGACCGGGGCGAAAGCGTGGTGATCACGCGCGAACCCGGCGGCACCCCCCTGGCGGAACGCCTGCGCAATGCGTTGCTCGAGAGTGAAGGCCAGGTGCCGCCCATGGCCGAGCTACTCCTGATGTTCGCCGCGCGCAGCAGCCACCTGCGCGATCTCGTCGAACCGGCATTGGCGCGAGGAGACTGGGTGCTCTGCGACCGGTTTACCGATGCGACCTACGCTTACCAGGGTGGAGGCCGGCAACTCGACCCGGGCTTGATCACGACCCTTGAGAGGGCCGTGCAGGGCGAACGCCGCCCGGACCTGACCCTGCTGCTGGACGCGGCGCCGGAAGCCACCGCCTCCCGCCGCAGCCAGCGGGGCACCGAGGATCGCTTTGAGCGTGAGCAGACGGAATTTTTTCGGCGGGTACGCAATACCTACCTGGAGCGGGCCGCAGCAGAGCCACAGCGCATTCAGGTCATCGACGCGGCCCGCCCCCTCGCTGAGGTCCAGGATGAACTCAGCCAGTGTCTCGCCAGATTCCTGAGAAACTGACTCATAAATAGTTTATAAATGTCTGTTTTAGAAGAAATCTATTACCCATGGCTCGAGCCGACAGCCACGGATCTGGCCACCCTGCACGAACGTGGCCAGTTGCCGCACGCAGTGTTGCTCCACGGGCCGGCCGGCATCGGCCGTCGGCACCTGGCCCTTTGGCTCAGCGCGCGGGTGCTGGGGGCGCAGTGTCCCGATCCCGCCATTACCGGCGATCCCGAGGCCGACATCGGCCTGACGGAGGCACTGCTGCACCCGGATCTGCTCATCGCTCAACCGCCGCCGGACAAGCGCACACTGCCCATCGAGCGGGTCCGACAGTTGATTGCTTTCCTGCAGCTGACCGCCCACCAGGGACGGGGCAAGGCCGCCGTGATCGCGCCCGCGGAATCCATGAGCCACTCCGCCGCCAATAGCTTGCTGAAGACCCTGGAAGAGCCCGCAGCCGGAACGCTGATCGTGCTGGTAGCCTCGGCGCCAGGACGTTTGCCCGCCACCGTGCTGAGCCGCTGCCAGCGGGTCAGGGTGGGGCTGCCGGCCCGGAGCCTGGCAGCCGATTGGTTGCAGAGGACCCAGGGCGAGGCCGACTGGCCTGAGCTGCTGGAGCTGGCCGGGGGTGCGCCATTGACCGCTCTGCGGCTGCATGCAGCCAGGTTCGGCGCCGAGGCCCGGCGGCTGGAAGACGAACTGGCCGCCCTGGCCCGCGCGGACGCCGAGCCGGTCGCGGTAGCCCGTCGCTGGGTCAAGGTGGGAGCCCCACGCTGTGTGGAATGGCTGTACCGGCGCACCGCGCGGGAAATCCGGGCCCGGAGCCTTGCAGGTGAAAATGCCGGAACTGGGTCCTTGCAAAATGCGCCGGATCTTCTAAACATAAGCCGCCTGCACATGATGCTGCGTGAACTGGGCGAACTGCGCCGCCTGACGGGCTCCGGACTGAACATGGAGCTGGCCCTGGCGCAGTTGCTGGATGGCTGGTATGGCGCTGACGCGCCCCGCTGAGGTCGAGAGAATGTCGAAACCGGGACTGCTAACGCTGACCATCAAGGACAAGAGCGCCTTGTACCTGGCGTACATGCCCTTTATCAAGAACGGTGGTCTGTTCATCCCTACCAACAGCAGCTACAAGATCGGCGACGAGGTCTTCATGCTGCTGAACCTGATGGGAGAGGATGAGAAGATCCCGGTAGCCGGCCGCGTCATCTGGCTGACACCAAAAGGCGCGCAGGGTAAACGCACGGCCGGCATAGGCGTGCAGTTCAGCGACCAGGACGCTGGCACGACGCAGAAGAAGATCGAGAATTATCTTGCGGGCGCGCTGGGCGGCGACAAGCCGACCCACACGATGTAGGCAGACTCAGCCCGTTTCGGCATCCAGGCCGGAGAGATTCAGCCCGCCTTTCAATACCCGCGTCGTAAACCCGCGTTCATTCAGAATGAAGGCCGCAGCTGAACTTCGTCGGCCGGTATCGCAACAAAGAACATAGGTCGCGTTGTTGTCCAGGGTGCCGAGCTTAAGGCGAATGAAGTACAGCGGGATATTGATTGCATCGGGCTCGTGATAGGCATCGAACTCGCTGGGCAGCCTGACATCCAGCCACGTGCCGCCTTTGTTCACGAGGTCTTTGGCCGCCTCGTACTCCACCCAGTCGATCATGGGTTCGTTGAGCAAGCGGTTAAAGTCGTCTTTCGCCAGACGCATGGTGGTGCCGGGCGTCAGCATTGTCACGGTCGCATTACGGCGATTCTCCGAGATCAGCGCCTCTTCGCCGAAGGTGTCACCCACACCCAGTTCGGCCAGCTTGATGCCTTCCTTGTTGAGGGGCGTCTCGCGCGTGACCACACAGCTGCCATCGGTAATCACGTAAAAGAAGTCACCTTCCGAACCCTGCTTGATGATCACCTCACCGGGTTTGAAGTCGACGCGCTGCATGCGCATGAAAATAGCCTGAAGGTTCGCCGGTGGTACCCGGTGAAAAGCCTTGGTCTGCAGCAGGGTAGTCATCCAGTCGTCGGGCGTCGGCTGGTGCGACATGGTCAACTCGCTGACCTCGTAGTCACCAGTCTGGTCCCAGGTGAGCATGACATCGAGCAGATCCGTGTCCACGGACATGTACTCAACGTCATCGACTGCAATGACGTTGAAACGACGTGGCAACATGGGACCAATGGGGTTGCGTGCTTCTTCGCTGCCGGCCCGGATCACCTGGCTAGTGCCCTTGGCGTCCGTGAGTTCCACCGCGCCGGCCATCAGGTAGAAAGTGCGTTTCTCGCTGTCGCCGATCTTGAACAGCGACTCGCCGGTGGGCAATGCGCGCACGGTGGTCTTCTTGGCGAGAGCAGCGATGTTCTCGCGCTTCAGGCCGTCCAGCGGCGAAAACCGCCGCAATTCTTCAATGGTGACGTGTCGAGAATTCATCGATTAAAGCTGTTGCGCACTTGCCGCGCCCCGGCGCGGAAGGCGCCATTCTACCCGTACGGATTTGCGTCGCGAAACCGACCAGTTCCAGCTAGGGCCCACTGACGGTGGCCCACCCCGGCGATGGACGGAATTGGTCACCATGACGTTGGGCCAGCCGCTCCAGTCTCTGGACGATCGTGGCCACGCCCTCGGCCCTGGCGTAGTGCAGCGGACCGCCCCGAAACGGGGCGAAGCCCGTGCCGAAGATCGCGCCGGCGTCCACCAGGTCCGGGTCGGCCACGACACCGGCGTCCAGGCAAGCAGCCGCTTCGTTCAGGTACGCCAGGATCAGCCGTTCCTGTACCTCAGGATCGACGGTATCGGGCGGAATGCGGGGCCGGACCGGCTTGCGGTCTTCGTAGGCGTAGAAGCCCTCACCGGACTTCTGGCCGAGGCGCCCGGACTCGACCTTCGCTTCCAGTTGGGCGTCCACTGGGCGGCCGATGACGGGACTCAGTATCCGGGCCACGTGCAAGGCCACATCCAGGCCGACGGAGTCCGCCAGCTCTACCGGCCCCATGGGCATGCCGAAATCGACGGCGGCCTGGTCGATTTCAGCCGGCGCCAGGCCTTCGCTGAGCAGCACCATGGCCTCGGCCATGTAGGGTCCGAGAATGCGGTTCACGAGGAATCCCGGTAGGCTCCGGCAGGGCAGGGGCAGCTTGCCAATCTGGCGACTGAAAGCGCTGGCGACGGCAGCCGCCGACGCCCCGGTGTTGTCGCCCGCCACCACCTCGATCAGCGGCAGCTTCGCCACCGGGTTGAAGAAATGCAGCCCCACCAGGCGCTCGGGATGGCGCAGGCACGGTGCGAGCTCTTCGATGGGAATGCTCGAGGTGTTAGTCGCCAGGATGGCCTGCCCGGTCATACGCGGTTCCAGGTCGCGGTAGAGCGCCTGTTTCGCATCCCGATCTTCGAAGATGGCCTCGATAATGATCTCCGCGTCACCCGCACCTTCGCCGGTGACGTCCGCCACGAGCCGCTCGGCAGCTGCGGCAGCTTCACCCGGGCCGCGCAAACGCCGTTCGAACAATTTGCGCGCCCGGTCCAGCGCCGGCTGAATGTACTGCAGTTCGCGGTCCTGCAGCGTCACGGTCAGGCCGCGCAGCGCGCACCATGCCGCAATGTCGCCGCCCATAACGCCGGCGCCGACTACGTGCACGTGGCTGGCCACGTCGCGCTTGTCGCCACCCGCGTGCTTGAGGCGTTCTTGCAGACCGTAAACGCGAACCAGGTTCTTCGACGTGGATCCAACGGCGAGCCTGGCGAAGGAGCGCGCCTCGGCGTCGTAGGCGCGTGCACCCCGGGCGCCGTGAGCGCGCCACAAATCCACCATCGCAAACGGCGCCGGATAAAAATCACGCCTTGCCTGCCGCGCGACGTTGGCCCTCAGGGTGCGGGCCAGCAACGGCCGCAGCGGCGCGGTCGTGAGCAGCCGGTCCAGCAACGGTGCGCGGCGCACCGGTGGCGCCCGGCGCACGTAGCGAAGGGCCATGGTTCGCCAATCGTCTGCAGTCACCAGCGCATCCACCAGGCCCATGCGGCGGGCCTGCTGGGGTGTGACGGACTTGCCCGCAAGCATGATGGGCATGGCCTCGCGCGCGCCCACCAGGTTGACCAGGCGGACGGTGCCACCGAGGCCGGGATGCAGGCCCAGCTTGACCTCCGGCAGGCCGATCGTGCGCTGCCAGCCTTCGAAGGCCAGGCGCCAGTCGCAGGCCAGCGCCAGTTCCAGGCCGCCGCCGAGCGCGTAGCCGTTCATCACAACCACCGTGGGACAGCTCAGGGTCTCGAGTCGCCAGAACAGCGCGTGCCCCTCACTGGTCAGTTCATAGGCCTGCTCCTCGCCCCGCAGCTGCGGAAATTCGTCGATATCCGCACCGGCGATGAAACTCTGGGCCTTGCCGGAGTACAGCACGACGCCCGCGGGTGGCGCCGATTCCAGGCCGTCGAGCACGGCGCCGAGCTCTTCGAGTACGGCGCGGGAGAGCACGTTGGTACTGGAGCCGGCCCGGTCGGCGCAGAGCCAGGCAATGCTGTCGGCATCTGTCTCCAGTCGCCAGTGCCGGTATGGCGATGTGGTCTCGCTCATGTGCCCCCCTTGACCTCCAGGTCACAAATCAGTGGCAGGTGGTCAGAATAATCCACCCGGGGTATTTCGAAATTCACTGCCTCTATGCCCTTGCCATAGAGAATGAAGTCCAGCTCCATGCGCGGTGCGCGGCTGGGATAGGAAGGCAATCCGTCGCGATTGGCGCTACGCAGACCCGCGGCTTCCTTGAACAGGAAAATTTCGTTCTCGCCCCAGAAGGTGTTGAAGTCGCCCGCCACGATCACGGGTTTGTGCGACTGCTTGACCAGCTCGTAGAGATAGCGGAGCTGAAAATGACGGTGCCGATACTTCAGTGACAGGTGCACGAGAAAAATTGCCACATCTTCGAGTTCCAGTTCGATGATCAGTCTTTTCACGCCCTGCTCGAAGTAGTGAAATCTTTCGCCGGTAACGCGGGGCGCCGCAAGAAACGCATTTCCCTGCTTGCGCAGAATCGGCAGGTACTGGTTGACCGACTCCTCGCCGTATTTGCACTCGTAGGCAGAGAAATGTCCGAGGGCCTGGGCGATGGTCTCGGCCTGGTTCACCCGTCCGCTGCGCATCGAGCCGATGTCGACCTCCAGCAGGCCGACGATGTCTGGATCCTGGTCCTTGATGAATTCGGTAATCTGCTCAAGCACACCGGACTGGCCGAACAGGTACCGAGCCCCGGGCAGCCGCCGGCCGGCGGACTCCTTCTGGCCGATGCCGTAGCAGATGTTGTACACAAGCAGGCGCATGCTGCGCAGTGTAATGCGCGAGTGCATATCCATGAAAGCGCGTGCCGGGAGCGCGGCCGTGGGCTAAACTTGCCGCTGCGGGGTCAGAGCAGGAGTATTATCGATGTCGGAAAACGATCCGATCCGCGTCTTCGTGTCGCACCTGTTCGATGCAGATGACGACTATCTGCGCGTTTTCGAATACATGCAGAGCCGCGACAATTTCTTCTACGTCAATCTGTCCAAACCGGACGACATGCCGACCCTGGGCGGCCCCGAACCCATCAAGGCGGCCCTGCTTGAGCAAATCCAGGGGGCCGAGATCCTCGTGCTGCCGGTGATCACATTCGACCGCAATCCCGACCTGGTCCGCTATCAGATGGACGTGGCCCAGGCGAACAAGATTCCGATTCTGGCGGTGCGCTCCTTCGGCGGCACCGTCATTATTCCGAAGGAAGTCCTGGATCGCTGCAACGACCTCGTGGAGTGGAACGATCGGGTGATTACCGATGCGGTGCGCCGCCTGGCGCGCAATGAAGACACCGCCCAGTGGGAGGTCATTGAGTTCGACCCGGACTAGCCTCGAGCGGCGGTTTTTCGCCCCAGGCCCCGGAGATTCTCCAGGCGTCGCGGGGCAAGAATCTTGGGCGGATTCCTATTGTTGGTGATCGGGGCGTCGAGTACCATTTCGGCCCCTGCCGCGGCGGGCACCGCCGCAAACCCCACCGGCCTGAACGGACACCATGAGCATAAACACAGACGCGCTAATCGTAGGCGCCGGCCCTTGCGGTCTTTTCCAGATTTTCGAACTCGGCCTGCTGGGCCTCAAGGCGCACATTGTCGATAGCCTGGAGCACCCGGGCGGCCAGTGTGCGGAGCTCTATCCGGACAAGCCCATCTACGACATTCCCGCGGTGCCGATGTGCACCGGCGAAGGACTGGTTCAGGCCCTGATGACGCAGATCGAGCCCTTCGGGGCCGGCTTCCACCTGGGTGAAGAGGTCCAGGAAGTCGCCGCGCAAGACGGCGGCTTTCGTGTCCGCACCAGCAAGGACGCGATATTTCAGGCCAAGACGGTATTCATCGCCGGGGGTGTGGGCTCGTTCACGCCGCGCAAGCTGCGTTTCCCGGCAGCCGAGAGCCTCGAAGAGCGGCAGCTGCATTACCGGGTTAGAAACCCGGGGCAATTTGCCGGCCAGCGCATCGTGATTCTAGGCGGCGGTGACTCGGCGCTTGATTGGGCGGTGGCGCTGGCACCCGAGGCTGAAACCCTGGCGCTGGTGCACAGGCGTGACGAGTTCCGCGGCGCGGAGGCCACTGCCGAAAAATTGCGGACCCTGGCCGCCAGTGGTAACGCCGAAATCATCCTGAGCTCCAACGCCACGGGATTACAGCTGGACGGCGACAAATTGACCGGCGTCGAGATCACGAAGCTGGGGGAAGGCACCAAGCGCGTGCTCGAGACCGATCAGTTGCTGGTGTTCTTCGGTCTGTCGCCGAAACTCGGGCCCATCGCCGAGTGGGGCCTGGAAATGGGCCGCAAGACCATCAGTGTCGACACGGCAACTTTTTCCACAAACATTCCCGGTATCTTTGCCATCGGCGATATTGCCGACTACCCGGGCAAGAAAAAACTGATTCTGAGCGGCTTCCACGAGGCAGCGCTGGCGGCCTTTGCCGCGAAAGCGATTATTGAACCCGGAAAAAAGGTCCCGCTGCAGTACACCACCACCAGTCCCATCATGCAGAAGCGGCTGGGCGTGGAAGAAGAAACTGCCGATTGACGCGAGACGCCGAACCGCTTAGGTGCCGGTCGTTGCCGCCCTCAGTCGCGGCCCCAGTAGCGCTGCATCTCCAGAAAGACAAACGATGCGGACCAGGTGATCAACCCCAGGCCGGTCACGGCCTCGGTGCCGGTCATGAAGCGAATTGCCCCGACAGGGACGATGTCGCCGAATCCCAGGGTCGTGTAGGTCACCGACGAGTAGTAGGCGTGGTCGAAGAGCGTCATGGGCATTTCCGCCAGCCCGGTGCCGTAACCGAAGTGCAGGAAATCGGCATAGCCGGTGACCTCCTCGAGAAAAAAATAACCACCCGCGAAGACCCAGATTTCCGCCGCGTGCAACATGATCAGACCGAAAATCATGGTGACGATGCGCCCTCGCGGGGGCAGCAGGTCAGACGTGATCCATCGGCTCAATGCTCGCAAACCTTCGTAGTGCAGCAGCACACACACAAAGACGATCACGCAGGTCGTCAGCATGGTCACCAGCAGCGGCAGGTCCATCGATGTCTATCCAAGCTTCAGGGCAACGCGGATATTACCGTCTTCCGCGGGTTGATTTTACAGTCGTATAATCCGCGCCTCATGAACCGCAGTGGCAACAATCTCCTAGTCTGGCTGGCGATCACGGCCTGTTGCCGTACTCATGTGCTCATCGGGCGCAATAGCGGAGCGACCCTCGATGCAGTCTAAAGTTTGGTGGCCCGGAGCGGCCCTGGCAGTGTCGTGCGCGCTAACGCAGGCCATTGCGGGCCCGCCGCTGAGCATCGAGGACCCAGGCATTCTCGAGCCTGGCCAGTGGGAAATCATCACCGCGACGACGGCCACGTCCACGGATGGTGGCGACTTCTACCAGGCGCCGCTGCTGGATATTTCCCTCGGCGTAATTGGCGACTATGTGCAGATTGCCGCGGCCTATCCGTACGTTTATGCAGACCCCAACGATGGCGATTCCGAATGGGATTTTGGCAATCTTGAGGTCGGGGTGAAGTGGCGCTTCTGGAATACCGAGACACTGCAGGTGGCCTTCGCCCCGATCTATGCCTTCGGTGTCACCCGGGACACGGCTGAGAAGGGCATCGGCGACGACACCGATGTGGCCGCCTTCCCGCTGGCGGCCGAGTACCAGATCAACGACGCCTGGCGGGTGAACGCGTCGGCGGGTTATGCGAGTGTCAAAGACAGCGGGGACGAATGGGGCTACGGCGCCGCGGTGGCCTTCCGGTTGAACGAGCGGTGGGAACTGCTGTTCGAGCTGTCCGGCGCCACGGATACGGACTTCGACGATGACATCCTGGACGCGCGGGCCGGTTTCGACTTTGCCTTTACCGAAGATCTCCACCTGCTGTTCTCCGCAGCCACCGGGCTGCGCGAGCCGGACGGGGAGGAAGAGCTGGATTACGATATATTCTTGGGTCTGCAGTTTTTCCAATAGGGTGGCACCACGAGGCCGCGGGAGCTGGAGTCATGAACACGAGTCCCAAATTCTGCTGGGCGCTGGCGCTGGTAGCAGCCGCCTGGCTCATGCCGGCGCATGCGAACGACGGCTGGCAGCAGGTCAGTGCGGCAGAGCGACGCGCGATCAGCCCGGAAATGACGGTCGGTCCTGACGGCACCATCCACCTGATCTGGCTCGACCGGGGGCTGGTGGCGAACCGGCCGCCGCCCAAACCCCGCAAGCCGGGCGAACACAGCCACCGCTCAACGACCGATCTCTATTACAGCCAGTCTGCGAACGGTGGGGAGTCCTGGTCGGCACCCGTGCGCGTCAACGATGAACCCGGCTCGGTGTGGGGTTTCCAGGTCAGCAAACCGCGCGTGGCAGTCGGCGACAGCAAGACCATTCACATTTTTTTCCCAGGCAATGAATGGTCCGACGTTATGGACAAGGACACCGTGACGGCACGCTACACGCGTTCCACGGACAACGGCAAGACCTTTAGCCAGCCGATCACGCTGCACAAGCCGGCAGGTTTCGACCAGGAGAAATTGCTGGGCGAAGGCCTCGCGGCCACCTTTTCCTTTGGCACCATGGGGCTGGCGCCTGATGGCAGCATCATCGCCGCGTGGCAGGACGTGCGTGGCATGGGCGACAACTCGGACGGTGCCGACGCTTACGTTGCGATCTCGCGAGACGACGGCCAGACCTTCAGCACCGAGATCCGCGCCCTGGGGGGCAGCGATGTTTGCCCGTGCTGCCAGCTGACTATGGCCTTCGGTGAGGACACGACCCTGATGGGCTACCGGCGGATCTATTCCGATGGGCGCGACAGCGCGGTGGCGATGTCCACGGACGGTGGCAAGAATTTCGGCAGCATCGCAAGACTGCCCTTCGCCCCCTGGAAGATCGACGGCTGCCCGCTCAAGCCCACGGCAATGGCCGTAGATGGAGAAACCGTCTACGCAGCGGCCTATACCGGGGGTGAAGACCCGGCGGGCGTCTATCTCGCCCGTTCGGACGATGGCGGCAAAAGCTTCGGCGCCGGGTTAGCGGTGCACCCCGAGGCTGCGTATTCCGACGCGCCGTGCCTGAGCATTGCACCGGATCGGACGCTGCGCGTGGTCTGGCAGGCAAAGACCGACACCGAGCGGCGGCTGTACGTGGCCACCGCGGCAGCCGGCAATGAGGTCCTGATCCTGGGCGCGCCGCGCGAATTGCCGGCACCCCCCGGCAATGCGTCCTACCCGGTCACGGCCGTGAGCGCGGACGGCACGCTGTTTGTCGCCTGGCAGCATGCGGGCGAACGCGTGCTGTTCACGCGGATACCCGGCACACCTGCGCAGGCAGCGGCACGCTGATAACCGGTTTGCCGGCGGCGTGACAGCCCAAAACGCCCCGCCGGCATCTCACCCACGCGACGCTGCGCCCTTGTGGTACGCGGTAGACGCCGCGGACACCGTTGCCAGGCTGAAGTCGGACCAGGCGGGCCTGAGTGCGCGTGAAGCGCGCAAGCGCCTGCGCAAGGCCGGGCCCAACCAGCTGCCCGAGCCGCCGCGACCGAGCGCACTGGCGCAGCTGGCTGACCAGTTCCGCAACCCCCTGATCCCGATCCTGTTCCTGGCCGCAGGCCTGTCCGGCGCCCTCGGGCAGGCCCTGGAAGCGGCCACCATTGCCGTGATCCTGGCATTTTGCGTGATGCTTGGCTTCCTGCAGGAAAACCGCGCGGAAAAGGCCCTGCTGGCCTTGCGGGACCTGGCAGCACCCCAGGCGACCGCGTTGCGGGACGGACGCCCGCAATTGATCAGGGCAAAGGAACTCGTGCCGGGCGATGTGATCCTGTTGCAGGCCGGCGACCGCGTTCCGGCAGATGCCCGACTGCTGGAAACTCACAACCTGCGGGCCGATGAATCGCCGCTGACGGGCGAGTCCGAACCCGTGAACAAGACCACCGACCGCTTGCCAAGTCGCGCGATGCCGGTGGGCGACCGGCGCAACCTGGTCTATGCGGGGACTGCAATCACCTATGGCCGCGGCCGGGCAGTGATTACCGCGACCGGGACCGAGACGGAAGTTGGCCGGCTGTCTGGATTGCTGGGTTCGGTGGAGCGGGGCGCTACCCCCCTGCAGGCCAACCTGGATCGTCTCGGCCGTGTGCTGGCGGTGCTGGCGGCCGGCGTCGCCGTGCTGATTGTTGCGGCCGGCCTGCAACGCGGAGCCGAATGGCTGGACATGCTGCTATTCGGTGTTGCGCTGGGCGTTGCGGTGGTGCCTGAGGCCTTGCCCGCGGTCGTCACCATCGCGCTGGCGGCGGGCGTCACACGCATGGCGGCGCGGCACGCCCTCGTGCGCAAGCTTCCCGCCGTGGAAACGCTCGGCAGTGTCGATGTGGTCTGCGCCGACAAGACCGGCACCCTGACCCGCGACGAAATGACCTTACGCAGCGTCGTGCTGGCGGGCCACGAACTCGAAGTATCCGGCGAGGGCTATGCGCCCGACGGTGAGTTCACCGAGCGCGGCCATGCCGTGGTGCTGACGGACAGCTTGCAGGCCTTTCTGGAAGCCGCTGCACTGGCTTCCGATGCATCGCTGACGGCCACCGACACGGGCTGGGAGGCCCAGGGCGACCCCACCGAATGTGCGCTGGTGGTGGCAGCGGTGAAGGGCGGAATTGAACTCGACGCGCTGCGCAGTGCCTACCCCCGCGTCGACGAGATCCCGTTCAGCTCCGAACGCAAGCGCATGACCACCCTGCATGCGGCCGGAGAGGGCACGCTGGCCTGCACGAAGGGCGCACCCGAGGTGATCCTGCCGGCTGCCACCTCGGTGCTGACTGACGGCGGTGAACGGGCCATCAGCACCGGTGAACGGGCGTCCCTGCTGGACGCAGCCCGGGCGATGGCAGAGCAGGGGCTGCGGGTCATCGCGGTGGCCCGGCACAGCGACGCAGGCGCAGACGCCGCGGAGCAGGAACTGTGCCTGCTGGGCCTGGCCGGTATCCAGGATCCGCCCCGCGCGGAGGCGGCCCAGGCCATCGCCACCTGCCGCGAAGCCGGTATCAAGACCGTGATGATCACCGGTGATCATCCAGGCACCGCGAAGGCGGTGGCCCGGGAACTGGGCCTGCTCGGCGACGGCGCGGTGATTACCGGCGAGGACCTCGATGCAATGTCTGCGGCGGAACTCGCCGCGCGGGTGGAACAGATCGGGGTCTACGCTCGCGTTGCCCCCGAGCACAAGCTGCGCATCGTGGCGGCGTGGCAACAGCGCGGCAGGACCGTGGCCATGACCGGCGACGGGGTGAATGACGCGCCAGCCCTGCGCAAGGCCAACGTCGGCATTGCAATGGGCCGCACCGGCACCGAGGTCAGCCGGGAAGCGGCTGACATGACCCTGACGGACGACAACTTTGCATCCATTGCGTCAGCCATAGAAGAAGGTCGAAAAATATTCGATAACATACAGAAATTCCTACTATTATTGTTATCGACAAACCTTGGGGAAATTGGCCTGATTGCCGGTGCCACGCTGCTCGGCGCACCACTGCCGCTGACCGCGGCGCAGATCCTGCTCGTGAACCTGGCCACCGACGGGCTCCCGGCCATCGCGCTGGCGGTAGACCCCGTGGACGAAGACGTGATGCACCGGCCACCGCGCGACCCACGAACGGGAGTTTTCACCCGCCCGGTGACGCTGCTGCTAGTCGTCGCAGGCGCCTGGACCGGCGTCGCCACGCTGGGACTTTACCTGGGCGCACGGACCCTGGACTACAGCCAGGCCCATGCAATGACCCTGACCTTCAGCTGCCTGTTCCTGATCGAGTTCATTCAGGCCTATTGCTTTCGTTCGCAACAACGGCCGGTCACCCGGAATCCATTCACCAACGGCTGGCTGAACCTCGCCGTCGGCTCGCAGGTCATCCTGCTGCTACTGTTGCTTTACCTGCCGTTCCTGCGAGAGGCCTTCGGCACCGTAGCCTTGGGGCCGACCGACTGGTTGCTGGTGGGCTTGACGGCCGGGAGCATTCTGCCGGTCATCGAGGGCGTCAAGTTCGTGCTGCGTCGGCGGTTGGCAGCGACGAGCTAGTCCGGGTCGGTGAGGCCCGGCAAGCCGTCGATGCTGACCTGATTGTATTCGTCCCGGAATGCCTGCATGTCCGCCTCGGTCTTGTCCCGCATATAGTTTTCGATAGACCGGCGTTCAGCCCGATAGTCCATCAGCGGCACGCCGTAACCGCAGGAATCGGCAACACGCGTGACGTCGACGCGGATGAACGAGCGGGGTGCTGACGGCGGCTCGGGGAACTGTGCCAGCAGCGTTTCAAAGCGCGCATCGTCCGGCATAACAGGCTCTCCGCGGCCGTGAAAACGCACGATTCGCGGCGGTCCTTCAAAAGCACACAGCATGATCACGATGCGCTGATTCTCCCGCAGATGCGCCACCGTCTCGATGCCGCTCCCGCCCATGTCGAGATACGCGATCTCGCGCGGATTGAGCACCCGGAGCGTGTCGCGGCCTTTTGGCGAACAGTTCACATGGCCGTTCGTGTCTGCCGGTGCGGTCGCGACAAAAAACATGGGCTGCTTTTCCACCCATGAGGTGAGCTTTGCATCGATGACAGGGTCCTGGTTTCCCACTGACTGGCCTCCAGTATTTTTCGTTGATAGCGGCCCGCAGGACCGCATGAAGTCTCGTGCCGAATACGTCGACGCGTCTCATGCACCCTCGCTCAGGGCCGCGCAGGTGTGGCTGGCGAAACCGACACCGGCTTCGGTGGAGTTGTTGTACGCGACGTCGGCGCCGGCGGCAACAATGCGCGCACATTCATCGGGGTAGGCGTGCATGGTGCTGATCAGGCCCTGAAAACCTGCCGCGCGCAGCTGCTCGGTAGCCGTCACCTTGCCGTCCACGTCCGGCAAGGTGAGCATCACTGCGCGCACGCGGTCCAGGCTCACGCGGTGCCAGAACCCCGGGTCTTCGGCATCGGCGAATACCACTTTGCGGCCGGCGGAGAGGCTTCGCCGCAGCTTGCCCGGGTCGTTTTCCAGTGCCGCAACGGGCAACCCGGCCGCATGCATATGATCGTAGGCCACGGTGCCAATGCGTCCCATGCCCACGATCACGACCTCCGCACTGCCGAGGGAGACCGGCTGGTCGTCCGGGTGGCGACGTCTGCTCTCGAGTTTTTCCAGGCGGCCGGAGAACCGGCCGAAGAGCCCGTGGGCGACTCTGTTCAGCGGCGCGGCAATCGCGAAGGAAATTGACACGCTCAGCGCGGCCACGACGAGCCAGTACTCGTCGAGGGTCCCGCCGTCGACAGCTTCAGCGATGACGATGAGCCCGAACTCGCTGTAGGTCGTGAGGCCGAGTGCAGTGAGAAAAGCGGTGCGCGCACGGAGCCCGAAGAGCAAAAACAAGCCGAAAAACAGCGCGCCTTTCAGGGGCAGGGCGAGAACCAGCAGCAGCGCCGCTCCCAGGGTTTCCAGCGTAGGCAAACCGGTAAGGCCAATACTGAGAAAGAAGCCCACCAGCAGAAATTCTTTCACGCCCCACAGCACATTACTCAATTCTTGCGCCTTCGGGTGATCGGCCAGCATGGATCCCAGCACCAGTGCGCCAAGTTCCGGGCTCAGCCCCAACAGCTCGAACCCGAGGCCGCCGACGGCCAGCGCCAGCACCACGCCATAGAGGACCAGGAGTTCACCGTGACCGATCCAGTCCAGCATCCGCATGAACAGCGGGCGCAATAGAATGACACCGAAAGCGAGCAATGCCACCGGAGAAACGGCGTGCCCGCCTTCGGAGGCCAGCACGGCGACGGCCACGAGGTCCTGGATGATCAGGATGCCGATGGCCACGCGGCCATGGAAGGCCCGCAATTCGCGCCGAGCCTCGAGCACCTTGGCCGCGACGACGGTGCTGGAAAACGCAAAGGCGGCAGCGAGTATCAGGATCTGGGTGGTGCCCAGCTGGCCGAATTGCAAAAGCGATGCACCGACCACCAGGCCGACGATGGCCATGTGGGCCAGCGCGGTGCCCCAGACCGCAGTGCGCACCAGGGTGAGCAGCCTGAGTTTCAAACCCACCGTGAACAACAGCAGCACGACGCCGATTTCACTCAGCACATGCAGCACTTCGTCGCCTTCGAAACCCGCCGCATTCAGGCCGAAGCCGGCGGCCAGGAAGCCTACCAGCGGCGGCAGGCCGACCTGGCGTGCCAGCAGCCCGGCAACGAACGCCGCACCAGCCCAGATCGCAATGTTCATGAGCAACTGCCAGAAGCCCGATCAGGGGGCATTCTGGCCGATTGGCCCGGGCCCCGGAAAGGCGGAGTTTGCAGGCCCCGCCTGGGCGCCTGAAAGACGCATAATGTATATTATGTTAAATCAGGTCCATTCCTGCTTATCACGAGTCCGTATTTCACCCCATTACCCCGGGGCGGCTCCTTGCACCATCATCGGTCTATTCCAACGGGATGCGCCGTGTCAGAGCCGAAGATCGCCTATTTTTCCATGGAGATTGCTGTGGAGTCGGAGCTGCCGACCTACAGCGGCGGCCTCGGCGTGCTGGCTGGCGACACCATTGCATCGGCTGCCGATCTCGGCGTGCCGATGACGGCCGTCACGCTGCTCTATCGCAAAGGCTATTTTTCCCAACGGCTGGACAAACGCGGGTGCCAGCGTGCCGAACCGGTGGCCTGGGACCCGGCAGACTTTCTGACCGAGACCCAGGCGCGCTGTGAAGTAGAGATCGCCGATCGCAAGGTCCAGTTGCGTGCATGGCGGCTCGATGTCACTGGCGTCAGCGGCCACAGCGTGCCGGTGTATTTCCTCGACGCAGATCTGCCGGAAAATGCCGAGCAGGACCGGGCCCTGACGGATTACCTGTACGGCGGCGACGATCGATACCGACTGTGCCAGGAAATTCTGCTCGGCATCGGTGGCGTACGCATGCTGAAGGCGCTGGGCTATGACGAGCTGGCCCGCTATCACCTGAACGAGGGCCATCCGGCCCTGCTGATCTTCCAGCTGCTGCGCGACCAGTCCGCCAGGCACGGCCGCAGCCGGGTGACCCGCGCCGACTTCGAGGCCGTGCACGACATGTGCATCTTCACGACCCACACGCCGGTGCCGGCCGGTCACGATCAGTTTCCGGTCGAATTGCTGGACGAGGTGCTGGGCATCGATTCGAAGCACTACGTGGATTTCCGGGATGCCGCTGCCGTCGACATGATCGAGAGAATCCTGCACACGGACGCCCGGCTGGTTGATCGCGTTCGCGACCTGGTCCGGCCGGGAATTCGGCTGAACATGACTTACCTGGCCCTGAACATGAGCGGCTACGTGAATGGCGTGGCAAAAAAACACGGTGAGATCACGCGCAACATGTATTCGGGCTATGAAATCGACGCGATCACCAACGGCGTGCACCTCGCACGCTGGGCATCGAAAGACATGCAGGCGCTGTTCGACCGCTACATCCCCGACTGGCGCCGGGACAACTTCAGCCTCAGGGCGGCGCTGAGCATTCCGACCCACGAGCTGCGCGCGGCCCGCCGTAAGGCGAAAGAACAGTTACTTGAGATCGTGCAGACACGCACCGGGCTGGTCATGGATCCGGAGGTCCTGACCATCGCCTTTGCCCGCCGGGCCACCGCGTACAAGCGCGCCGATCTGCTATTCCACGACATTGAGCGATTGAAGGCCATCGCCCGCGAGACAGGCGGGCTCCAGGTCATCTATGCCGGCAAAGCGCATCCCCGGGACGAGATGGGCCAGGCGATGATCCAGGACATCGTGCACGTCGCCGGGCTGCTCGGCGACGACGTGCCGCTGGTCTACCTGGAAAACTACGACCTCGACCTCGCGCGGCGCCTGACCGCAGGCGCAGACCTGTGGTTGAACACTCCCCTGCCACCCAACGAAGCCTCGGGCACGAGCGGGATGAAGGCTGCTGTTAACGGCACCCCGAGTCTCAGTGTGCTGGACGGCTGGTGGATCGAGGGCTGCATCGAGGGGCTGACCGGTTGGGCCATCGGCGAGCCAGGGGAAGAACTGCGCATGGTGCAGGAGCCGGGCGTGCATGCCGGGTCTCTTTACGCGAAGCTCGAGAACGTAATCGCCCCCCTCTTCTACCAGGACCCGGACGGCTACACGAACGTGATGCGCCATGCGATTGCGCTGAACGGCGCGTTCTTTAACACGCAGCGCATGGTCCAGCAGTACGTATTGAAAGCCTACTTTCCCGGCGGGGTCGCCCACGTCGGCGCCGACCGGCCGGACGCATTGCCCGATCAGTCAACGGCCCGGTACGGGCGATAGACCGGCGACCAGGTACCGGCCTCTAATCGCGCCTGAATCGCAGCTTCGTCCAGGGTGTTGCAGAGACCGGTCTGTACAGCCTCTTTCATGACCGCCGCGGCGACCACGCCGGATACGTCGCGTAGACGTGCCACCGACGGATACAGCAAACCGGTCTCCAGTTCCGCACTCGTCACCGTGCCAGCCAGCGCCCGCGCCGCGGCGTAAAACATGCGGTCGGTCACCTGCCGCGCGCCGGCGAGCATCACCCCCAGGCCGACGCCCGGGAAGATAAACGCGTTGTTGCCCTGGCCAATGCGATGGGTCCGGCCACCGCGCTGCACGTCGGCGAACGGGCTGCCCGAGGCCATCAAGGCCCTGCCGTCCGTCCAGTCCAGCACCGCGGCCGGCACGGCTTCGCTTTGATCCGTCGGGTTCGATAGCGGCATGATCACGGGCCGCTCGACGGTGCCGGCAACCTGCCGGACGACGTCCTCGTGAAAGGCGCCAGCCTGTCCGGAGGTGCCGATCAGCACCGTGGGTGCAAAGGCCCTGGTCACTGCGGCCAGGTCACCACCCGATGCCAGGCCGCGTGCCGACGCCACCGCAGGATCCCAGGCCAGTTCGCGCTTGTACGCATCGCGCAAACCGCCGTCGCTGATCAACAGGCCGCGACTATCCAGGGCCGCGACACGGTGGCGTGCGTCATCCGCTGACAAACCTTCGGCCACCAGCGCCGCACGTATTTGCCGGGCGATACCGAGGCCGGCAGCACCCGCGCCCAGTATCACGATGCGCTCGTCCACCAGCGGCCGACCGTGCACGCGCTCGGCGCTCAGCAGTCCCGCCAGCACGGTGGCACCGGTACCCTGTATATCGTCGTTGAACGACGGAATGCGCTCGACGTAGCGGTCGAGAATGTACAGCGCATTGTCTTTGCGGAAGTCTTCCCACTGCACGAGCGCCTGTGGAAAGACTTCGCCGACGGCCGCCACAAATTCGTCCAGCAGCTCCAGGTACGCATCGCCACGCAGGCGTCGTTCACGCCAGCCAAGGTATAGGGGGTCCGCCAGCAGCAGCTGATTTTCGGTGCCCACGTCCAGGCTGATGGGCAACACCGTGCTGGGGTCTACACCTGCGCCGGCGGTGTACAACGCGAGCTTGCCGATGGAGATGGCCATGCCACCTGCGCCCTGGTCGTCGATCCTGGGTATCGGCGACCAGGGCGCAGGTGGCATGGCCATCTCCATCGGCAAGCTGGCGTTGTACACCGCCGGCGCAGGTGTAG
>CAZTIB010000203.1:0-17740 GCA_964613615.1 uncultured Chromatiaceae bacterium | reverse complement strand
GTGCAATCCGCCGATCAGCACGCCACCCAACCTGATGGATTGCCAGCTGACCGGTTTCGATCTCACCGCCCAGCAGGTGACCGCGATTCTCGGCAACCCCAACGCCAACGCGCTGCAGATGGACGCAGCGGGTTTGTTCGTCGACATTACGCCGATCGTGATTGTCCCGCTGCCGGCTAGCCTGCCATTGCTGCTGGGAGGATTGAGTCTGCTGGGCCTGGTGGGTCGACGAGTTCGTTGACATCCGCGTTTTGGCAGGTGCCGCTGATTCTGGAATGCACTGAGGTCGAGCCACTCGCCGCGCCGGGCCAAGGCCGCGGTTGAATCAGCGGCAACGACTGCGCCGCCGACGAGAACTAGACCGGACTTCGGCCCACGGTGGATGCGGGAAGGCCCAGATCAGCGAAACCTCTGTGGATTCTAGGGTTTTTGCTCCCGCATCATCACCAGGTCGTCGTTGAAGCTGCGGACCTGGCGCATGGCCTCCGTGAACTGCTCCAGCGGCGTGTCGTAGGTGGACGCGGAACCACTCAGGCCTTTCGCCGCTTCCAGCTCATCACACGGCGCCTTGCACTGGGCACACAGTTCCATGAACTCGTCCACAATGGGGCTGGCTATCTCAATCGGGTCCTTGTCCGTCGCGGTGCCTTCCAGCCGGGACCACGCGTCACCCAGCTTGTTGACGAGCTCGCCAACAGCCGCGCTGCCGGCTTCTGACTCGACTTCGCCCCACATCTTCTGGGCACGCACGAGGCTCTGCTTGACCGCGTTCGCGAGGAAATTCATGTGAAAGTGCCAGTCACCACGAATGTGTGAAAAGTCCACTGCGGGTGCGTCGCTCATCGGTTTGCTCCTTTACTAAGTGCGTCAGCCGCATCGATCCGAGCCTTGACTTCCGGATCGACCTCATAGGGTTCCCAGCCAGGCGGCGCGGTGTACACGCCCCAGGCCACCATCTTGTTGATCTGGTGTTTCACCAGTTCCAGTTGCTGCCCCTCGTCCATCGGGGGCTTGTCCATTGCGAGATTAGCCGGGTAGATACCGCCCCGGGCCATCATCGCGTCGTAGATGACCTTGTACTCCTCCACACGCAGGTCCTTGGCCAGGTTCTGCCACTGGGCTCGCACGCGGAAGTCCCGCAGGCCATCGATGTTGATGATGGACGCAACCAGGGTCTGCCCGCCACCGAGATATTCGGAAATCACGTTGCCTCGGTAGTCGATGATCTGGCTCTTGCCGCAGCTCATCTTCTGCTGGCCGCCAGGGAACCAGATTTCACCAATATTCGGCGCCAGCACGTAACAGGTATTAAAGATGGCGTGGGACCTGTTCTGGATCTCGGCGAAACCGTTGCCCATCCAGGGCTCCGGATACTGCGTGCGCCAGATGATCTCGGCACCGTTCAGGGCCAGCCCCCTGGCCGCCTCCGGGAAACTGCCCTCTGCGCAGATCAGCGTGCCGATATTGCCGATCTCGGTCTTCGCCACCGGAAATATGGCCTCGAACAGGCGCTGCGGATCGTCGCCATAGCGCTCCAGGTACAGGTTCCAGATATCGCTGGGCGCCGTATTAGGCTCACGCTGATAAAAGGCCGTCTTGTAGTGCTTGTGGATGACCTGGCCGTTCGGTGCAATCACGAAGGCAATGTTGAAGACCCGGTCTTCCATCAGCTCCGGATCTTTCGCGATCATCTGCGCGATCAGGTAGAAATCGAATTCCTTGCACAGTTCACCGAGAAACTCGGTCTCCGGTCCCGGAATCGTCGGTACTACCTCACGGGCGATGCGCAGGTGCTCGTCGCCGCCACCCAGACACCATCCGCCAATGCCGCCTTCGGACACCGACACCAGGCGCACCGGCAAATCGAGACTGCAGTTCCAGACCGCGTATTTAATGCTCTCTGCCAACGCACGCAGGTCCGTCCAGTAGTCGTCGATGGTCAGGGCCATGTGGGATTCGTTCTGGATACCCACGGCCGTGTATTGCAGCGTCATTGTCTTGCCTTCTGCTGGTTGGTCACACCGCTGCCGCGCCCCGGCAACCGGCATGAGCCCTGTTATGCTGCGCCGAGTCTAGCGCATCGGATCGGGAGATCGAGCCTTGAGCGTGCCCGCCAATCAACCCACGGACAAAGAACCCGGCATCCTGACCTTGCTTGCCGGCGTCCCCGGCCATACCTGGCGGGTCTTCCTGATCTGCCTGATCGGCGTCGTATTCGCCAATTTCGATCACCTGCTGTTCAACTTCGTGCTGACGCAAATGTCGGAAGAATTCGGCTGGAGCGTAACGGAGCGCGGCTGGTACATTTTCCTGACCTTTGCGCTCGCCGGCATCGTGATCACGCGGCTCGGCGTACTGACGGATCGCCTTGGGCGCAAGCGCATGCTGGTGGTCACCAACCTGCTGACGCCCTTTTTCGTGGCCGCCCTCACCTGGGTCCCGAATACGCTGAGCCTGATCGTGGCCCGCACCTTCGGCTTCGCCTTCGCCGGCGCGCAGTCGCCCATTACCGTCACCCTGATGATCGAAGAGGCGCCGGCCCGGCTGCGCGGCCTGTTCTCCGGCGTGTTGCAGATTGGCTTTCCGATCGGCGCCTTCATTGCGTCGATGCTGGGCGCGTGGGTGCTGACGAACTGGGGCTGGCGCTACATTTTTCTGCTCGCGCTGCTGTTTCTGCCCTACGTCTGGATTATTCACCGTTACCTCAAGGAGCCGAAAGCCTGGGTCGACGCTCGTCAGGCACCGGTAGCAGGCGCCCCGCAACCCAGTATTCGCCGCCTGTTCGAGCCGCACCTGCGCCGCAAGACCATCCTGCTCTTTATTGGCCAGTTCCTGTACGTGTTTGCCTACGGTACGACGATCCTGCTGACGGCCTATTTCCAGGAAGACCTCGGCTGGGAACCGGAAAAGGCTATTCAGACCGTAGGGCTGTCTTTCCTGGTGGGCGGTTTCGGTTACGTACTGGCGGCCTTCGTCGGCGAGTTCTTCGTCACCCGCCGGAACACCATCGTCATCTGGAGCTGGCTTGGCGGCCTGGCCTTTGCCGTGATGATCTGGCTCGCCGAGAGCTGGTGGCAGATCATCATCAGCTTCAGCTGCATGACATTCTTCTTCTACGGCGCCTATGCCGTGATTGCCACCTTCATTGCCGAAAACTTTCCGGCCGAGCTGCGGGCGACCGCCGCCAGTGTCGCGGGCTCGCTGGCCATTGAACTGGGCTTCGGCGGCGGACCCCTGGCCGCCTCCTACGTGATTGCCGCCGTCGGCTGGCAGCAGGCCTTCACGTGGTGCGCGGTGGTCCCGGTCATGGTCGCCGGTGTCGTGTTCCTGTTCATGAAGCCGGTGCCGCGAGGGGCCGTCTAAACGCCCCGGGCGCCAGCTCGCCGCCTCGCAGCCGTGCGGGTTCGTTTGGGGTATGCGATGATTTCTGCCAGCGCTGAGTCACCGGGACCGTCGGGAGGTCTTTTTTGCGCGACTTGCTGGGGGTAAAAACCAACGCGGTCATCACCGTGGCAGCGGTCATGATCATTATCTACGGCGTGCAGGCGGCCGAGGTAATCATCGTGCCGTTCCTGCTGGCCGGGTTCCTCGCGTTGATCACCGTCCGGCCAATGCTCTGGATGCAGAGCCACCGGGTCCCCGCCATCCTGGCCGCGCTGGTCATCCTCAGCGGCATCATGCTGCTGCTGTTCGTGATCGTGACGATCCTGGGGACTTCGGTCGGCGACTTCGCCGCCGCGCTGCCGGCCTACCAGGCCCGTTTGGATGCGATCGTCCAGGGCCTGTTGCAGATCCTTTCCCGGCTGGCCGGCCGTGAGCTGTCTATCCAGGGATTGCAGGATCTCGCGGATCCCGGGTGGGCCCTGCGCCTGGCTGCCAGCATCCTCGTAGGTACACGCGAGGTGCTGACCAACGCGTTCCTGGTCTTCTTCACGATGGTTTTCATCCTGCTGGATGCGTCCAGCATCCCGACCAAGATCCGGGCGGCCTTTGGTGCCGAGGGCGCCTCGTTTACAGGCCAGGAAACCTTCCTGGACAATCTCGCTCGCTATCTCGGCATCAAGACCGCCGTCAGCCTGATGACCGGTGTCTGCGCCGGCCTGGTGACGGGCCTCATCGGCCTGGACTTCCCCCTGCTGTGGGGCATGCTGGCCTTTCTGCTCATCTACATCCCGACCATCGGCTCGATCATCGCGGCGATCCCGGCCGTTCTGCTGGCGGTCATTCAGCTCGGGTGGCCGGAAGCTGGTGCCACGGCGGCCGGCTTCATGGCCATCAACATCGTGTTCGGGAACTTCCTGGAACCCCGGCTGATGGGCCACGGCGTCGGTATTTCGCCCCTGGTCGTGTTTACCGGCCTGTTTTTCTGGGGTTTCATTCTGGGCCCGGTGGGCATGCTGCTGTCGGTGCCGCTGACCATGACTGTCAAGCTGGCGCTGGAGACTGACGATTCGACCCGCTGGATCGCCATTATTATCGGCTCGGAGCGAGATGCCGCCCACGTGCTGGAACAAAGAGACGCGTCTGGCACGGCCCGTTAAACGCGGCCCCATCGCCTGAATGCGTATCGACATCATCATCGAGCCGGACCAGAGCGCGCAGGACTTTGCCCGGCTGGGGCAGCTGGCAGAAAGCTACGGCATCGCGGGCATCTGGGTACCGAACAACAACAACAATCGCGACCCGTTCGTCAATTTTTCCGCCCTCGCGCTGGCGTCCAGCCAGATCCGGATGGGCCCCATCGCCGTCAGTCCCTTTGAACTCCACCCGTACAAGATGGCGCTGGCGTTGCTGACCCTCAATGAGCTGTCTGACGGCCGGGCGCAAATTGTCGTCGGCGCCGGCGGCGGTACGGTGCAGGCCATGGGCAAGCAGCCGGAACGGCCGGTGCGCGCCGTGCGGGAGGCCATTGAAATACTGGTCAAGGCTGCCGAGGGCGGCAGATTTCAGTATGACGGTGAGATGTTCCCCATCAACTGGATGAACACTCGCTGGGCGAAGGCTGCAGCGCCCACGATCTATGCTGGCGCCAATGGTCCGCAGATGCTCACCTCCGCTGCCCGGCACGCGCCCGGCGTGATGGTCAGCGATTTTACGCCCGACCGGGTGTGCTGGGCCCGGGATATCATCGACCCGGTTCTGCGCGAAGCTGGCCGCAAGCCCGAGCACTTCCCGCTCAACAACTTCTGGGCCTGGCATGTGAAAGAGACCCGTGAGGCGGCCCACCGCGAAGCGCGACCGTGGCTCTGTGTGCGCGGCACGATCTATCCGAAGTACATTCGCGACGTGCTAGACGAGGACGAGGCCCGGATTGTCAGCGAGCACCTCGACAGCTTTGCGAAGGCGTACTACAACCGCAGTCCGGACATCGACGGGGTGCCCGATGCCATCATCGACAAGATTATTGATCGCTCGGTGTCCGCATCGCCGCTCAGCAAGATCGACCGGGAAGTGGAGCGCTTCCGGACTTTCGAGGCCTCGGGCCTGAACCAGATTGCGCTGCGGGTTTACGACGAACCGGATAAAGCGATCCGCATCATCGGCGAGCACATCGTGCCTGCGCTGTCAGAGTGACCCGAGTGCGGCTTTGACGGCCGATAAAGGCAACAGCGGCACCATGAGGCGCCGGCGTCAAACTCGCGCGCCTCAATTCGCGCCGAATCGGTAGCTGGCCCGGACTCCGACGGTCCGAGGTTCCGGCAATACCCCGAAAAAGTGCCCCGCGCCAAAGCCAGCCAGGAAGCCCGTTTCCGTGACCTGCCGACCGAAATCCGGTCCGGAACCGCCCGTGATGACCGTGTCATCGTCGAACAGGTTGTTCACATACGCAATCGCTTCCCAATTCTCACCGGTAAGGCCCGCCCGCGCATCGACGCGCCAGTAGTCATCGAACTTCACGAACTCGTTCTCGTCCAGGAAGCGCTCGTCTTCATAATTGGCATTAGCTTCCACGAACCAGTCGAAGTTCAGGCTGCCAAACTGGCGCGTGTAGTTCGCCTGCAGTACCAGCGCATTTTCCGGTGTCCGTTCCAGCTTGTTGCCCGCGAAGTCATAGGCGCAGGTCTGGAATTCGCTCGGCGTACCCGCCAGTCCGGTCGTGACGTCGCAGCTGCCAACCTGAGCGGCGCGCAGCACCGACGCGGACTCCAGGTTGAACTCGGTGTACTCCGCGTCCAGGTAGGTGTAGGCCGCGAACAGGGTCAGGCCCTCGGAGAACGAGGGCTGCCAGGTCGTCTCCAGCTCCAGACCCCAGACCTCGGCACCGCCGGCGTTCACGATCCGGGGCGCCAATTCATCATTGACCAGGATCTGGGTGCCGATCTGCTTGTCCGTATAGTCCTGGAAAAAGAACGAGGCGTTGGCCTGCAGGAACCCCGCCAGTTCCCAGGAGGACTTGGTGCCGATCTCCCAGGCCTCTAGTTTCTCCGAGTCGAAGCGTTCTTCATCGATCTCGGCCGCGAACCCGCCCGCAATCAGCTGGTTGATGCCACCGGGCTTCTGGCCCTGCGCCCAGAAGAAATACACCAGCATGTCGTCCGTCGGGAACCACTCCAGCGTGACTTTCGGGGTACTGAATTCCGACGACTGGTTGCCTTCGATATATTTCCAGTCGGGCCCGTTGAATTCGGGCGGCAGGGTAAAGATGTTGTCGTTCAGTACCGCTTCCGATTCACAGACGACGTCGTTACGCGATGGATCTGCTGCGAGGTTGCTCTCGTCGCTCAGCGTTGGGGCCGGTCCCGGCGAAAACGCCGTGGTGGTACACGAACTCTTCGCCGGCTTGAACAAATCGAAGTCTTCGCTCAGGTAGCGGGTCTCGAAGGTCAGCTTCCACTTCTCCGACAGTTCCCACTCGAGCTGCAGGTAGGCCGACCACGATTCTGTATCCGCTTCCCACTGGGTGCCATTCAAATACGGATCGTCGACACCGGTGACGGTGTTGAAGCCGGACAAGGGCAACAGCTGAGCATACTCCTGCCAGGAAGACACCGTGCCGTTCTGGCCGTTGCAAATCTGTTTTTCGACGTCGCTTGAACGCGGCACGCCGTACTTCGCGTTCGCGATCGCGCTGAGGGCAGGGTCCCCGCGGGAGGTCTTGGAAACCGGTGCGCACAGGATGATGAAGTTCTGGTCCAGCAGTTTGCGGTTCTCGGACCAGTAGAGCCCACCCACCGTCGCCTGAATCGGCCCGTCCCAGTTCGACGAGAAGCGAATCTCCTGGCTGAACTGGTCCGTGTCGGCTTCCGTGCGGGCCTGGTTGGAAGCCATGAGGGTATCCGGGCGCCCCAAGGCCTGGTAATCCTGGTCATAGCTGTCGATGGCTTGGAAATCGGTCCAGCCCGAATAAGACGAGAAGGTACCGAAATCGGTATCAAGTGAGGCAATGATGGACGCGCGGAAAGTCTGCTGATCGAGACCCGGGTAGTCGATGCCGGTCCAGGGATTCTCGCCCTGCGTCACCTGTTGTCCGTCAGCATCACCATAACTTTCCGGTAGACAAAAGCCCGGGCCGAAGTCTGCCAGGCCGGTCGCCGAGGACCCGAAGGTGGTGCCGACGCCGAAGTCGGCATCCAGCGCCGAGTTCGGGTACGGTACGAATCTGTTGCCCTGCTCGCGACAGGTATAGTCGTTCGGGTCCACATCCGGGAACCCGTCGTTGTTGGCGTCTATGGCGGTCCGGGTGATATTGGCCGGGTCAGAATCGTCGATGATCCATGGCCACGTGTTGTCCTGGCTCGCATCATCCGTCGCCAACAACTCGATCGGCAATCCGCCGCCCAGCCGGAAGACGGCTCGCGGCTGGTAGTCCTCGTCCGTGTACTCGACCCGGGCCTTGATCTTGATCGTGTCCGACGGCGTGAACACACTGGTAAAGGCACCGCCGAATCCATCGCTGCCACCGAAATCCTCATTGCTGACGCTGTTCTTGTAGCGCCCGTCTTCGTCCCACCAGACACCGGAGATTCGCACCGCCAGGGTGTCTTCGAAGCCCTTGACGGGCGTCGAGTATGCAAAATCGATCTGCCGCTGGCCATCCTCGGCGAAGTCCACGCCGACTCGGCCCTCGGGCTCGGGCCCTGGTTCCTTGGTAACATAGCTGAGTGCGCCGCCAAAAGCCGCACGGCCAAACAGCGCGCTTTGCGGTCCTTTCACGAGTTCGATGCGCTCGACGTCATTCAGCAAGCGCCGGTTGGCCAGCAAACCCGAACCGGCAGTAATCAGGTTCTCCGTGGTGACGTCAATGCCGTCTACCAGGAAGGCCACGTTCGATCGGCCGCGCGTGTTCGACAGACCGCGAACGGTGATGCGCGTGTCCGCAGGAGAAAACGGGTTGTCGAATTGCACGCTCGGCGCAAGCTTGACCACGTCGGCCAGGTTGTTAATGCCCTGCCGCTGGATCTGCTCGGCCCCAATGGCCGTGATCGCGATCGGGACATCCTGCAGGCTTTCTTCCCGACGACGCGTCGATACGACAATCTCGTCCATCTGCGCCCAACCGGTCACCGGCAACATGGTCAACGCCGGCACCGCCGCGGCTATCGCCGCACCCAGCACCGTGATTCCTTTAACCCGCGACATTACTTCCCCCTGTGTATGGCGACTCGCACGCCTCTGCTGTGCCCCCCGCCCCCTGCAGAGCCTCTCGTGGCCTTGCCGGGTTGCCCCCGTCGATCAGAATCTTCCGGACCTTTCCCGCGTGACGTTGCATGCAAGCAACGGCCGTCAGGCTCAGTAGTCGGTGACCATATATGATGAGCACGCAGAATGAAAAGATCTGCCGGGTGACAATGCTCTCGTGGCACGCCGGGTGACCGCTTGGTGGCCTTAGGCGGGACGCTGACGGTCACGGCCGGGCCGCGAGGTCGGCGTCTCTCTCGCCGGTCACCACAAGTGCTAACCGCGCAAGATTCAGAACCGGTAGTTCGCCCGGATACCGACGGTGCGCGGATCCGGGAGAATGCCGAAGGAATACAGTGCACCAAAGCCGGCCGTGAAGCCCGTCTCGAAGACCTGCCGCCCGAAGTCGGGGCCCGTGCCGCCCGTAAGGATAGTGTCATCATCAAAGACGTTATCCACGTAGGCGATAGCTTCCCACTTCTCGCCCGACAGGCCAAGTCGGGCGTCCACGAGCCAGTAGTCATCGAACTTCACAAAGTTGTTCTCATCGACGGCACGCTCGTCCTGCCAGCTCGCATTGATGTCGAGGAACCAGTCGAAATCGAGATTTCTGAACTGGCGGGTGTAGTTGCTCTGCAACACGACCGCGTTCTCGGGCGTACGCTCCAGGTTGTTACCGGAAAGATCGAAGTTGCAGGTCTTGAACTCGTCAGGCGTGCCGGGGAGAACGGTGACCACGTCACAGCTGCCGATCTGCGCGGCGCGCAGGAGGGACGCGGTTTGCAGATCGAAGCGCGTGTATTCCGCGTCCAGGTACGTGTAGGCCGCGGTCAACGTCAGACCCTCGGCAAACCATGGTTGCCAGGTGGTCTCCAACTCGACACCCCACACCTCGGCCCCGCCGGCGTTCAGCACCCGCGGCTGTTGCTCACCTCCCACCAGGATCTGGGTACTGAGCTGCTTGTCCGTGTAGTCCTGGAAAAACAACGCGGCGTTGGCCTGCAGGAAGCCACCGAGTTCCCAGGACGACTTGGTACCGAACTCCCAGGCTTCGAGCTTCTCCGAGTCGAACAGGTTCTCGATAATGTCCGTCGATGACCCGCCCCCGGCCAGCTGATTGATGCCGCCGGGTTTCTGGCCCTGGGCCCAGAAAAAATATAACAGCACATCATCGGTAGGGAACCACTCAAGCGTGACCTTTGGCGTGCTGAAGCTGGACGACTGGTTGCCCTCGATGTATTTCCAGTCGGGAGCCCCTGGCAAGCCCGGCGGCAGGGTAAAGATGTTGTCGTTCAGTACGTTTTCCGCCTCACACACCACGTCGTTGCGCGCCGGGTCGGCCGCCAGGTTAGCCTCGTTGTTAAACGCATTCCCCGGCCCGGGCGAGAACGCGGTGTTGGCACAGGAGCTCTTCGCCGGTCGCAACAGCGTAAAGTCTTCATCCACGTAGCGGGTCTCGAAGGTCAGCTGCCACCGCTCGGTCAATGCCCACTGCAGCATCAGGTAAGCCGACCAGGACTCGGTGTCAGCCTCCCAGGATGTGGCATTGAAATAGGGATCATCGATGCCCGTGGTGCTATTAAAGCCGGACAGCGGCAGCAGCCGCGCATATTCCTGCCAGGACGACACGGTGCCGTTCTGGCCGTCACAGACGCGTCGTTCGAAATCACTGGAACGCGGCACGCCATACTTGGCATTCGCCAGCGCGCTGAGACCGGGGTCGCCCCGACTGACCTTGGTCACCGGCGAACAGGAAATAATGAAGTTCTGGTCCATATTCCGCCGGTCCTCCTGCCAGTACAACACGCCGAGCGTGGCCTGCACCGGACCACTGAAGTTCGACGTAAACCGGAGTTCCTGGCTGAACTGATCCGTGTCTGTCGTCAAGCGCGCCTGCTGCTGCGCGAACAGCGTATCCGGTCGGCCCTGGGCCTGGTAGTCCTGGTCGTAGGTCTCGAAGCCGTTGAAATCCGTCCAGCCCGTGTAAAAAGTCCACGTACCAATATCCGTGTCCAGCGACGCCACCATCGACGCGCGGAAGGTCTCCTGCTCGGTACCGCGGTAGTCCTGGCCAGTGAACGGATCTTCGCTCAACGTCACCGCGCGGCCGTTGGCGCCGCCGAAGGATTCCGGCAAACAGTAACCCGGGCCGAAGTCCGCAAGGCCGGTGGACGCGAAACCGAATATGTCGCCGACGCCAAGGTCCGCGTCCAGCGCGGTTTTTGGAAACAGCCTGAAGACGTTGCCTGGTTCACGACAGGTGTAATTGCCAGGGTCTACGTCCGGCAGGCCGTCACCATTCGCATCGGTCGTTATCCGAATCGGCTCAGTCCCTGTTTCGTTTCCCGGCTGGCCGGGCTCGATGATCTGCCATGGCCAGGTGTTGTCCTGGCTTGCGTCCGGCGTCGCCAGCAGCTCGGTCGGGAGCAGACCGCCGATCCGTACGGCCGGCCGCAGCTGGTAGTGTTCGTCGGTATATTCGACTCTCGCCTTGATCTTCAGCGTCTCCGTCGGCGTGAACACGCCGGTGAACGCGCCCCCGAAACCATCTGAGCCGCCGACGTCGTTACCGGACACACTGTTTTGATACCGGCCGTCCTCGTCCCACCAGACGCCGGACACGCGCACGCCCAGCAAGTCCTCCAGTCCCTTGACCGGCGACGAGTACGAGAAATCGATCTGCCGCTGGCCATCCTCTGCAAAATCCACGCCGACCTGGCCCTCGGGCTGCGGACCGGGTTCCTTGGTGACGTAGCTGATCGCGCCGGAAAACGCGGCACGACCGAACAGCGCGCTCTGCGGGCCCTTCACGAGCTCGATCCGCTCCACGTCGTTCAGCAGACGCCGGTTCGCGAGCAGGCCGGAACCGGCGGCGATCACGTTTTCCGTGGTCACGTCGATACCGTCGATCAGGAAGGCGACGTTGGAGCGGCCGCGGGTATTGGACAGGCCGCGCACCGTGATGCGTGTGTCCGACGGGCCGTAGGCGTTATCGAACTGCACGCTGGGCGCGAGTTTGACGATGTCCGTGAGGGAATTGATATTCTGCCGCGCGATCTGCTCTGCACCAATCGCTGTGACCGCGATTGGCACGTCCTGCAGGCTTTCCTCGCGGCGGCGTGTCGTCACCACGATCTCTTCGATCTGCGCCCATCCAGCACGGGGCAACAGGCACAGCGCCGGCACTGCCGTTAGCAGCGTCAGGCCCAGGACCGTCATGCCCTTAACCGGCGACATCGCTTTCCCCCCTGCTGATCGAGCCCTGCGCCTGACCCCTAATCTACAACAACAGCTCCTCGTTACAACAGCTGCTCGTTCGCAGGTAGTGCGTGCGGGCCGCCGGCACGCTCCCGGACACAGCACCGCGTCGCGGGCTCAGAACCGGTAGCTGGCCCGGATGCCGACGGTCCGCGGATCCGGCAGCGTGCCGAACCAATGGTTGACACCAAAGCCGGCCAGGAACCCGGTCTCTGTGACCTGCTGGCCGAAATCCGGACCGTTGCCGCCAGTGCGAATCGTGTCCTCATCAAACAGGTTGTCCACATAGCCGATGACTTGCCACCGTTCCCCCGACAGTCCCAGGCGCATATCCGCCAGCCAGTAATCGTCCCACCTGATGAAGTTGTTCTCATCCAGGAAACGCTCGTCTTCCCAGTTCGCATTGATTTCAATGAACCAGTCAAAGTCCTGGTTACCGAACTGGCGCGTGTAGCCAGCCTGCAGCACCACCGCGTTCTCGGGCGTGCGTTCCAGCTTGTTGCCCGAGAGGTCGTAGTCGCAGGTCCGGAACTCTCCGGGCGTGCCTGCCAGAACGGTCACCACGTCGCACCGTCCAAGCAGCGCTGCGCGCACGACGGATGCGGACTGCAGGTCGAAACGCGTGAACTCAGCATCCAGGTATGTATAAGCCGCAAGCAAAGTGAGGCCCTCGGTGAACCACGGCTGCCACGTGAGTTCCAGCTCTGCACCCCACACTTCTGCCCCACCGGCATTCACCACCCGGGGTTGCAGTTCATTGTTCACCAGGATCTGCGTGCCAATCTGCTTGTCCGTATAATCCTGGAAGAAGAATGCTGCATTAGTCTGCAAGAAGCCCGCCAGGTCCCAGGACGCCTTCATCCCCAGCTCCCAGGCCTCCAGCTTCTCGGAATCGAAAGTGTCTTCGATAATCTCTGTCGCGAATCCGCCGGAGATCAATTGATTGATACCGCCCGGCTTCTGCCCCTGTGCCCAGAAAAAGTAGAGCAGCGTGTCGTCCGTTGGGAACCACTCCAGGGTCACCTTCGGTGTGCTGAACTCCGACGACACGCTGCCTTCCACGTACTTCCAGTCCGGGCCGTTGAACTCCGGTGGCAGGTTAAAAATGTTGTCGTTCAACACCGCTTCCGATTCACAGACCACATCGTTGCGCGACGGATCGGCCGCCAGGTTGCTCTCGTCGTTCAGCGCCGGCGCCGGGCCTGGTGAGAATGCGGTGGTGGTACAGGAACTCTTCGCCGGTTTGAACAGCGTAAAGTCCTCGCTCAGGTACCGGGTCTCGAAAGTCAGCTTCCACTGCTCGGTCAGAGACCATTCGACCATGAAGTAGCCCGACCAGGACTCCGTCTCTGCTCGCCACTGCGTGCCATTGATGTAGGGATCGTCCACCCCGGTCGCCGAGTTGAAGCCGGATAACGGGAGCAACTGGGCGTACTCCTGCCAGGACGATACGGTGCCGTTCTGCCCGTCGCAGATCCGCCGCTCGACGTCGCTGGTGCGAGGCACGCCGTACTTCGCGTTCGCGACCGGGCTGAGTGTCGGGTCCCCACGGGGGACCTTGCTCACCGGTGCACAGAGAACGATGAAATTCTGGTCCAGCAGTTTCCGGGTCTCGTGCCAGTACGAGACACCGAGTGTGGTCTGCACCGGGCCGTCGAAGTTCGACGTGAAACGGAGTTCCTGGCTGAACTGGTCCGTGTCCGTGCTCGCACGCGCCTGGTTGGCGGCCAGGAGCGTGTCCGGCCGCCCGAGCGCTTGCTGGTCCTGGTCGTAGCTGTCGAAGGCATCGAAATCGGTCCAGCCCGTAGACGATGTGAAGGTGCCGAAATCCGCGTCCAGGGATGCGACGAGGGAGGCGCGAAAAGTCTGCTGGTCCGTCCCCTGGTAATCCTCGCCCGTGAACGGATCTTCGCTTTGAGTCACGACCAGATCGCCCCCATTGCCGAAGCTTTCCGGCAGACAAAAGCCCGGACCGAAGTCCGCAAGCCCGGTCGCCGAGAAGCCGAAGGTGGTACCAACCCCGAAGTCCACATCCAGTGCGCTATTCGGATAGCGCAGGAACACGTTGCCGCTGTCCTGGCAGGTATAGTCGCCGAGGTTCACGTCCGGGAAACCGTCCCCGTCCGCATCATCAGCGATCCGGATCGGCTCGGTGCCGTTCTCGTTCCCCGGCTGACCCGGTTCGATAATCTGCCATGGCCAGGTGTTGTTCTGGCTGGCAGTCTCGGTGGCGACCAACTCCAGGGGCAAGCCGCCGCCAATGCGGGCAACGGCCCGGGGTTCGTAGTCTTCGTCCGTGTACTCGAGCCTGGCCTTGATCTTGATCGTTTCCGATGGCGTGAACACCGCGGTGAAGGCACCACCAAAGCCGTCCGTGCCTCCGACGTCATTGTCGCTGATGCTATTCCGGTAACGACCGTCCTCGTCCCACCAGACGCCGGACACGCGGACACCCAACACGTCCTCCAGCCCCATTACCGGTGTCGAATACGAGAAATCGATCTGCTGCTGGCCGTCTTCTGCGAAGTCCACACCGATCCGCCCTTCGGGCTCGGGGCCTGGCTCCTTGGTCACGTAGCTGATCGCACCGGCGAAGGCCGCGCGCCCGAATAGTGCACTCTGCGGGCCCTTCACCAATTCGATACGCTCTACATCATTCAGCAGGCGCCGGTTCGCCAGAAGTCCCGACCCCGGCACCACCAGGTTCTCGGTGGTCACATCGATGCCGTCGATCAGGAAGGCGACGTTGGAACGACCGCGCGTGTTGGATAATCCACGAATCGTCACGCGCGTGTCTGCTGGGCCGAAAGAATTATCGAACTGCACGCTGGGCGCGAGCTTGACGATGTCGTCCAGGCTGTTGATGTTCTGCCGCTGGATCTGCTCAGCACCGATCGCGGTAATCGCTATCGGCACGTCCTGCAGGCTTTCCTCGCGGCGCCGCGTGGAGACCACGATCTCGTCCATCCCCTGCGCCCAACCAACCGCAGGCATCACAGTCAGACACGGCAGCGCCGTTGCCAGTGCCGGCCCCAGCGCTGCAATCACCCCACGCCTCGACATCGCGCCCCCTCGCAATAGGCACCCTGCGTCGCCTTCGAGCCCCCCACGCAACGCTATGCGCACGAATACGTCTGGCTCACGTAGTGATCTCATGGAAGATCCGCCGCGCCTTCTCTTTGCCAATCATCTTGCTGATCATCCCCTGCGCCTTGTCCTGGGTGCGGATGTCGTCAACGAAGGTGTCGTGAAAGGAACGAATTTGTTCCAGCTTTCCCGGATCCCGGATCGGCTCAGACGCTTCGATCTGCTGCATGTAGTAGTCCAGGTACTGCATCGCACACGCGTGCAAATCTTCGTAGCGCTCCTGCTTGAACATGCCCATGATCGTGCAGTCACGGCGGTATTTTTTCATCCACTCGGGATAGCGATCTGCCGCTTCGAAAGGCGGGTAACGCCCCAGTATCGCGCGCAACGGTGCCACCCACTTCGCCTGGTATACCGGATCATCGAACGGACAGTTCACGTTCAGGTGCCCGATCACCTTGCGCTTGGTCAGCAGGCAAAAGAACAGGAAGATCGGTGCGTCGTAAACCAGCTCCGGGTAAAAGATCATATTGATCTGGTCCAGCGGCGGCAGTTTGACCCGGAAACGCATCGCGAAGAGCTTGCGAAACTTGGCCGCCTCCCAGTTGTAGTGGTCGGCGTCGAGCACCTTGAGAAAAGATTTGGGTTTCGCGAGTTCCGGTTCCAGTGTCACGGGCCGCAGCGGTACGGACTGACCAATGCGCTGCACGGCCTCGTCCATCAACTGGTCCAGCGCGCTCATGCCGTAGCGGCCGTCTCCTCGTGTTTCTCGAAGTCACAGGTCACGTCCTGGAAGACCGCGTTGGGCTCGAACATGAAGGTCCGGAAGTTCACGTGGCCCTGCCCCCCGGCCAGCCCGGTGGGTTTGATCAGCCCGGCTCCCGACGTGACCGCGCCGAAGTTCTGCCGGCCGCGAAACATCATCGGATCCCAGCCGTGGTACATGAAGGTCATGCCCGGCTGCATCGCGGCTGTTACGTGGGCCATCGCGACGAATGAACCGTAAGTATTGAACACGCGGATCAGGTCGCCGTCGGCAACCCCGCGCGTCTCGGCATCCTGCGGGTTCACGTAGATGTCCGGTTCGCCGCGTTGCAGGCCGACCAGCAATGGGTCATCCCGCCACATGCTGTGTATCCCGTGCCGGGCGTGCCCCATCACGAAGCGCAGCGGATAGGCTTTCTCGCCCAGCGGCGCACGGTGAGTCGGCAAGGCCTCGCCTTCCTGCAGGAACCAGTCGTGATCGATGTAGAACTGCTGGCGGCCCGTGAGCGTGTGATACGGCTTCTTGTCGTTCACGCTGCGAATCATGGTGTCCCGATACGGGGAGGCCGGACCGTAAATCAGGCCATCGGAATCCGGTACGCGTGTGATGCCATTGCTTGCCAGCTTGTCGAAAGACTCCTTGGGAAACCCGGGATTCACCGCCAATTGAAAATCCAGCGCATCGCGCATGCTCGTATACGCGCCGTTCTTGGTAAACATCGTGTGGAACTGGGTGAAGTCGCGCTTCACGGGCATGCCGAAATAATTATCGTCTATAGGCACAATGCCTCTTGCCTGCGCGCGCTCGCTGATCGCCCGTGCCAGTCGATTGAACACCTCGAAGTCATCCACCGCCTCACCGAGGGGCGGCACCGCGGCATCCAGGACCTGCAGGTAGGGCGTCCACTGCCACATCATGATGTCCTGGCGTTCGTAGTGATGCGCCACCGGCAAAACGTAGTCCGAGTACATGGACGTCACGCCCATGTCTGTCGCACACGACACGATGGTCTCGAGTTGCTCAAAAGCCTCCTGTCGCCAGCGTTTGCCCGACGCCCGCCAGTTCGCGGCATTGCTACCCATGTAGAAGCCCATCTTCCACGGCGTGCGGCTGTAATCGGGAAACCAGCGATTCTCTACGGATTGCTTGAAGTAACGGTCGAAGTGATCCGCCACCGCATCCCCGTAGACCTCGCGATTCAGCGCTTCACCCCCCGCATGCACGTAATCCCAGCGCGACAGCGTCGCCACGCGCAGGGTCGGCGGCAGGCCATCGAACCAGAACGCAGCCTGATCCTGGTCCTTGGCCAGGTTCATGAATTGCAGCCCACCGCCGGGTTTTCCGAGGTTGCCGGTCAGGGACAACAGCAGCATGATCGCGCGCTGAAACAGATCTCCATGCAGCCACTTGGAGATGCGGAAACCGGCATAGATCATCGCCGGCTTCGCGCTGGCAAAGGTGCGGGCAATGTCGCGGACGACGTCTTCGTGAACGCCGGTAATCTCCCTGGCCCGCGCGGGCGCATAGGCCTCGACGTGGGCCTTCAATAATTCGAACACCGTGGTGACTTCCACCGACCCGCCAGGCGTTGCGATGGTCCATCGCCCCTCGAGGGCCGGCTGCAACGCGCCCAGGCTGAGTCCCTCGGCGCTTTCCGGCACCGGCTGGCCTGGCGGCGGCACGTTGAAACCGGTGCCTGGCGCCGCAACCGGTGACTCCGTGACCTGGTCCCAGAAGTAGAAGCGCTGGTCGGCCGTATCATCCGCTAGTCCAAGGTCGGTGCCGCGCAGAAACCGCCGGTTATCCGTGCGCACCAGGAACGGCAGATCGCTTTGCTCCCGAATATAGTCGGCGTCGAAACTGCGTTCGGCAATAATGGTGTGCACCATGGCCAGGGCCAGCGCCGCATCGGTGCCCGGCTTCGGATTCACCCACTTGCTCGCGTGCATGGCCGTGGGTGTGAACTCCGGCGAAATCGCCACCACCTCCGTGCCGTTGTACCGCGCTTCC
>CAZTIB010000202.1:0-5308 GCA_964613615.1 uncultured Chromatiaceae bacterium | reverse complement strand
ATCCATGCGCCCATCAACGGCCTGATCGGCCTCAGCAAAGCCAAACCCGGCGAATATGTGGGCAAGGAACCCAACCCGGTGGTGCTGAACGTGCTATCTGACATCAACCCGATCCGCGTGCGCTTCTCCATATCGGAGCGGGAATACCTGATCCTCGCGCGCACGATGATGGCGAAGGACAAGAGCCAGGGCGTGGAGCCGGGCGAGGCCCGTTCGGCGGAACGTGAAGATCGCGACAATCCGCTGAAACTGATCCTCGCCGACGGGACGGTGTTTGACCAGACCGGCACCGCGGATGCGAGCGCGCAGGCCATCGATCCCGAAACAGGCACCTTCACGGTGGAAGCCTCGTTCCCGAACCCGGATGGCCTCCTGTTGCCCGGCCAGTTCGCCAGGGTAAAGGCCGACTACACGACCCTCAAAGATGCCACCGTGGTACCCCGACGGGCGATCACCGAACTGCAGGGGCGCTTCCGCGTGATGGTGGTAGGCACCGACAACACGGTGGAACTCCGTGAAGTGCAACTCGGCCCCATCAAGGACAACGACCAGGTTATTCAATCCGGCCTCAAGCCGGGTGAGCGCGTGATCGTCGAGGGCCTGCAAAAAGTCCGGCCAGGCATGGTCGTTGAGCCGAAGGTTGCGCAAAAGGACATGACCCGCGCGCCGCTGCAGGAGACTTAAGTCCCCCATGGCTGAATTCTTCGTCCGCCGGCCCATCGTCGCGATGGTCATCGCGATCATCATGGTGCTTGTCGGTTTGGTCTCCTTCGGCTCGCTGCCCACCGCGCAGTATCCCAACATTACGCCGCCGGAAATCAACGTCACGGCAACCTATACCGGTGCCGACGCAGTAACCGTAGAACAATCCGTCGCCACGCCGCTGGAGCAAAAGATCAACGGCGTCGAGAACAGCCTCTACATGAAGTCCATCAACGCGAACGACGGCACGCTCAGCCTGACCGTGTCCTTCGAGGTGGGCTCAGATCTTGATATCAATAATGTACTGGTACAGAACCGCGTGTCGGAAGGCCAGGCCAGCGTGCCGGAAGAGGTGAAACGCCTCGGCATCACGGTGAAAAAGAAGCTCGCCTTCCCGCTGGTGCTGATCAGCCTGTATTCGCCGAACGAAACCTACGACAAGGACTTCCTGGGCAACTACATCACGATCAACATCCTGGACCGCATCGCCCGAATCCAGGGTGTCGGCCAGTCTACGATTTTCGGCAGCAGCGACTATGCGATGCGCGTCTGGATTAAACCGGACCAGCTCGCGAAGCTGAATCTGACCGTGCCCGACATCATGGCGGCGATCCAGGACCAGAACGTGGTGGTGCCGGCCGGGCAGATCGGTGGGCCTCCGGCTGCACCGGGGACTGAATTCACTTACACAGTCATCACCCGGGGCCGCCTCAACAGTTCAGAAGAGTTTGAAAATGTAATCCTGCGCTCGAATCCCGACGGCTCCCAGGTCAGGATCAAAGATGTTGCCCGGGTGGAGCTGGGCACGCAGCTCTACAACGCAGTCACGCGCTTCAACAACCAGCCCAGTGCCGTGCTGGCGATTTACCAGCTGCCGGATGCCAACGGTCTCGCGCTGGCCAAGGCCATCTCGGCCGAGTTGGAGGAGATCGCGAAGGATTTCCCGGACGACGTCGAGTACAAGGTCTCACTCGACACGACGCTGGCCATCGAGGAAGGCATCCGGGAGATCATCGTCACCCTGTTCCAGGCCGTGGCGCTGGTCATCCTGGTGGTGTTTATTTTCCTGCAGAACTTCCGCGCCACCCTGATTCCCGCCCTCGCCGTGCCCGTGTCCCTGGTCGGCACCTTCGCGTTTTTCCCGCTGTTCGGATTTTCCATCAACACGCTGTCGCTGCTTGGGCTGGTGCTGGCTATTGGCATCGTGGTGGACGATGCCATCGTGGTCGTGGAAGCCGTTACCGCGAAGATGGACGAAGAGGGCCTCAACCCGAAAGAGGCCACGATCGCGGCGATGAAGGAGGTCTCTTCCCCCATCGTGGCGACCTCCCTGGCCCTGATCGCGGTGTTCGTGCCAGTGGCCTCGCTGGCCGGCATCACCGGCCTCCTCTACCAGCAGTTCGCCATCACCATCGCGATCTCGGTGGCGCTGTCCTCCATAAACGCCCTGACGCTGGCCCCGGCCCTCAGCGCCCTCTTGCTGCGACCGCCCGGCACCGGGAAAAAGAGTGTCCTGCAGCCCTTCTATGACCGGTTCAATTCGGTCTTCGACACCACGACCAAGGGTTATCTCGGGATCGCCGGGCATTTCGCCCGGAAGCTGACGCTGACCGCGATAGCGCTGGGCGCGGTGACTGCGCTGATGGGCGGCCTGTTCACAGCTGTGCCCGCCGGGTTCGTGCCGGAAGAAGACCAGGGCTACTTCCTCGTCAACATCCAGTTGCCGGATGCCGCATCGCTCGAGCGCAATGACCGGGTCACCGCCAAGGTGGAAAAGATTCTCGGGGAAACCCCCGGCGTCGAATACGTCACTGCGCTCGCGGGCTACAGCCTGTTGACGGGCTCCTTCGGACCGAACACTTCGTTCATTTTCGTGGCGCTGGAAGAGTGGGGCGAGCGCGGCCGGGCGCTGCAGGTCAACAAGATTCTGCAAATGGTCAATGCGCGCCTGGCCGTCGAGATTCCGGAAGCGGTGGCCATCGCCTTCGGCCCACCGGCCATTCCCGGTCTCGGCACCGGGTCGGGTTTTTCGATCATGCTGCAGGACCAGGCCGGCAATACGCCGCAGTACCTTGCCGAGCAGGCCCAGCGCTTTATCGAGGCGGCGCAGGCGCGACCGGAAATTGGTAATGCCTTTACTACCTTCCGCGCCTCGGTGCCCCAGGTCTTCGCCGACGTAGACAACGACGCGGTGCTGAAGTACGGCGTGAACCTTCAGGACGTCAACAACTCACTCGGCGCATTCCTGGGCGGTGCCTACGTGAACGACTTCAACCGCTTTGGCCGCCTGTTCAAGGTCTACGTGCAGGCCGAACGCGAGTACCGCGGCAAGCCCACGGACATCCGCTACTTCTTCGTGCGCGGCAAGGAAGGGCAGATGGTGCCCCTGAACTCCGTCGTGAACGTGGACTGGTCCAACGGGCCCGACTACACGAACCGCTTCAACCTCTACCGGGCCGCAGAAGTCACGGGCCAGCCTGCGCCCGGCTACAGCTCGGCGCAGGCTCTCGCAGCCCTCGAAGAAGTGGCGGCGTCTACCCTGCCTGCGGATATGGGCTATGCCTGGAACGCCATGAGCTTCCAGGAGAAGGCGGCCGAGGGGTCGGGCGCATCAGTATTCCTGCTGGCGATCTTGCTTGTATTCCTGATCCTGGCTGCGCAGTACGAGAGCTGGTCCACGCCCTTGAGTGTTTTGCTGGGTACACCGATCGCCGTGTTCGGCGCCCTGGCCGGCCTGTTCCTGTCGGGCCTGTTCCTGTCCGGCTATGAGAACAACGTGTTTGCGCAAATCGGCCTGGTACTGCTGATCGGCCTCGCGGCCAAGAACGCCATTCTGATCGTCGAGTTCGCCAAGCTCGGCAAGGAACAGGGTGCCAGCGCGCTCGACGCTGCCATGACCGCGGCGAAGGAACGCTTCAGGCCGATCCTGATGACGGCCTTTTCGTTCATCCTTGGCGTACTACCGCTGCTCATCGCGAGCGGCGCGGGCGCCGAGGCGCGGAAAGTGATGGGCATGACCGTATTCGCGGGGATGCTGGCATCCACCTGCATCGCCATCAACCTGACCCCGGCGCTGTTCGTATTCATCGACCGGATCGCGAATCGGGGAGCCGTGCCATCGGCCGGCGGCGCGGCCGCGCCTGCGCCTCCCGAGCCTGCGGAGGGCAAGCCACGGTGATTCTACGTCACGGGGGGCTGTTACTCGCACTGGTGGCGGGCGGCTGCACGCTGGGCCCGGATTACCAGCGCCCGGAACTGCCGATGCCGGATGCCTACCTGCAGACGGCCGAGGAAGGTGCAACGATCGCGAACCTCGCGTGGTGGGAGCTGTTCCAGGATCCGCAGTTGCGGTCTCTTATCGAAGTCGCGCTGGAAGAGAACAAGAACCTGGCCATTGCCGCCGCACGTGTCGAGGAAGCGCGGGCGCAGTTCGGGGTCACCCGGGCCGACCAGTTCCCGACCGTAGACGCCGGCACGCAGGCCGAACGCGGCAATACGGCGGAACTGATCAATGAAGATCTCGGCACCAACACCACACTGACCCTGGGCGCACAGTTATCCTGGGAACTGGACATCTGGGGCAAGCTGCGTCGTGCCACCGAATCCGCCCGCGCCCAGCTGCTGGCCACGGAGGAAGCCCAGCGTGCTGTCACCATCACGCTGATTGCCGATGTCGCCAGCGCCTACCTGCTGCTGCGGGACCTGGACGATCGCTACGTCATTGCCGAGCGCACGGTGAAAACCCGTGAGGAGTCCCTGGGCATCATCCAGGCACGCTACGACGAAGGCACCGTGCCGCTGATCGATGTGAACCAGGCGGACGTGGAACTGGCGGAGGCACAGGTCACGCGTTCGGTACTGTCCAGGCGAGTCATCGCGACGGAGAACCTGCTCAGTATCCTGCTGGGCCGCAACCCGGGACCGATTAGCCGAGGCATGCCACTGGAAATGCAGGTCTTCCCCCCGAGCCTGCCCACCGGCGTGCCGGCGGAGTTGCTGGCCCGGCGCCCCGACGTGCGGCAGGCCGAGCAGGAACTGGCCGCGCAAACGGCGCGTATCGGTGTCGCCGAAGCGAATCGTTGGCCGTCCCTGAACGTGCTCGGGCGGCTGGGTTTCGTGGACGACAACCTGGATGACCTGTTCGATACCGACCTGTGGACCATCGGCGGGGAACTTTCCGGACCCCTGTTCGATGCCGGCCGCACCAAGCAACAAGTCGAAGTGGAAATCGCCAGGACGGAGCAGTTGCTGAACCAGTACGGGCTAACGGTGCAGCAGGCGCTGCGCGAAGTCGAAGACGCGCTGGTGTCCATCCGGACGCTCAACGAACAACTGCAATACCGGGAACGCCAGGTGGCCTCGTCACGCAGCGCTACCACCCTGTCCCGCGCCCGCTACGACGGCGGCGTGACCAGCTACCTGGAAGTGCTGGACTCCGAGCGCTCGCTGTTCGACAACGAACTGGCGGAGTCCATCACGCGTCGCACCAGCCTCGATGCGGTGGTTCAGCTCTACAAGGCCCTCGGCGGCGGTTGGCAGCCACCACCGTAGGCGAGACACCGGGCAAGCGCCCTGACAGCGCGCTATCATCTGCATTCGCACTCAC
>CAZTIB010000201.1:0-8967 GCA_964613615.1 uncultured Chromatiaceae bacterium | reverse complement strand
TCACGGCGAACGGTTTCGAACGCCTCGGCACCGCTGACTTCAGCCTGCGGGTTATTAACTAGCCAGCAACGAATGTGGCTGGCCCGCGGCGAGTGGCGCCGCCGAGAGCGTGTCAGTTGCCGGGACCGCCGCCCGTCCAGGTATGGCAATCGGCGCACAACGACAGGAGCTCGCCATACAGGACGCTGCGCGTTTCACGCGAGGTTGCCTCACTGCCGGCTGCACCGATTTCACGCAGCCGCTTGATCAGGTAGCCGACCTGCGGTTCCTCGCTCGGAACCCTGGCGATATCCGACGCTTTGACCCGCACCATGGCGAGGACTTCCGAACCCCCGGTCCATGCGCTGTCTGATGGCCCAATGAGGCCTTGCCACATGCGATTAACCGCCCACAGATGGCGTCGCATCTGCGTCCGGACATCCTGGTTGTCGGCAGGCGGTGACCCGATGTTGCCTAAACCCACCTCTGCGCCATTCGCCTCGTGGCAGTCACCGCAGACGCGCGCCATTTCGCTCACGGAAGCTGCGGCAAACACGAGATGCCTGGCAGACGCGGCTTCCCCGGCGTAGCGCCGCATCTGGGTCACGTAAGGCTCCCAGTCGCCGGGCAGGCCCGGCGTCGCTACGTGCTCTTCCATCCACACCGCGGGTTCACGCATACCATCCAGCTGACCCGCAATAATGAAAGTCTTCATGGCACTGATCGCGCTCAGGTGCTCATGCATGTGCTCGGCGACCTCCGCCCCAGGAGCCTCCGTCGATTCCTGCGCTGTCGCTGATGCTATAAGCATCGACGTGGCGGCAATGAGCAATCCAGGCGCCAAACAAGACCTGATTAACATCCAGATACCCCTACGTTCGCTGCCAGGCAAGAGCGGATTATGGACCCCTCGCAGGCGAGTGGACAAATCATATTGAGGCCCAGCTTCTGACCGAGCCTGGACGAGCATCTGGCTGCAACGGCCTACCCGCCCCATGGGCCGGTAAACGAGTACGTTTCTCAGTATCGGTATCTCAACACGATTCCCCATCTCTGCGGATCGTTCAGATTTGCAAAATAGATACCCGTGTCGGTGACTTCCTGATTGTTGATCATGCCCAGGTGCGTTCACGCGCGTGCCGGGCTAAGTCACCCAGCACAATAAAGGCCCCTTGCGGGGCCTTGGGCGCCTGGCGTGGCCGCTATTCCGGATCACAGTCAGGAGTTGCCTGGCGCTCCAGGTTACTGGGGCACAATGACCTCGATGGCGGAGACATCGATCTCTGTGCGCCGATTGGGGGCCAGGCATTTCACCAACGCAGCGCCTAGCAGTCCGGGGCAGTCAACGAGCGGATCGGCGTCGCCGCAGCCCTGGACAGTCATCTCGGCGACCACGCCTTTATCTTCGAGGTAGCGTCGAACAGCTTGCGCCCGACGCTCGGAGAGCGCCTGGTTGTAGGCTTTCGGTCCGATTCGGCACGTGTACCCCGAGATCTTGAGAGTGACCTCTCGCTTGTCCCATAGTTGTTCGACCAGCTCGTCCAGCGCCTGTCGCGCCTCTGGATCAAGCGCGGCATCGTCGAACCCAAACCGCGTCTCTGCGCTCACGGCGAGCTGCCTGGTGAACGGCACCGGCTTCACTGCAGCAGGCGGCGTCGCGGGTTCAGCAACCGGAGGCGCCGCGACCGCTGCGACAGGTTCCCGGCCGCGACCAAAGCGGTATTCCGCACTCAGCAGTACACCGACAAAGGCGATCGTGTCGTCACGAGTGCGAGAAAATTCGGGGGCCAACGGCGCATCCCACCAAACCGACAGGAAGCCGCCGGCGCCGACAGAAAACTGTTCGTTCACCTGGTATTGGTACTGCAGTTTGACCTCGGTGACCGGGACCCAGTCATCATCACTGCTCGAGTAGCCGGCCAGCGTGCTGGAGGCCTCGGTCACGGTACCATCCACAAAGTCCTGCCGGGTCGATTGGCTAATGCGGGCCGAATAGTCGACATCCGCATACACGACGCCCTGCATCAGTGAACCCACGAAGCGATGCCGGTCACGCTTCAGATGCCCCTGCAGGCCAATGACCGGCCCGAGGGAGAGACCCCAGTCGGCCCGGCTCTTTTGCACGTCGGTCTCGGTGTTTGTGCTGATGCCCGGGTCGCTCACGCTGGGCCGCATCTCGCTCACCCGGTCGGTGCGATCGTTGTTCATGTCGGCCAGTTCCAGGCCCCACAGGAAATCGAGCTGGCGATCCGGTGTGTCGACGAGCTCCCGCAGGCCATAGAGATCCACCTTCCAGACCTCGATGTCATTGTCGGCCTGGAAATCCAGCACGGTCAGGGCGCTGTCCTGATAGGAACCCTGGTTGCCGATGTTCGTGGTCACGGATGACAGGCTGGGCACGAAGACGCCGTCGAGGTTTCTGCCTGGCGGATCCGGAAACGGCGGGCCGACGGCATCACTGCGCGGGTTGAATGAGTCGGAGCCGTCCGCGTCCAGCCACCAGCCGTTGACCCCGGCGCCCCACTCACCTTCGCGATAGTCGAATTCCAGGCGAGGGGCGAAATCGCCGTCCGGTCCCACGTCGATATTGCCCATCAGTTCGGCCGACGTGAAGTTGCCACCGCCGAGAGCTGAGCTGCGGGTCTTTGTCGCCACGTCGACGTCTGCGTTCTGTGGCCACAGGTACATTGCATCGAACTCGACGCGCCATCCATCCGGGGAATCGGATTTCGCCGGCGCAATACCGAGCATGGCGAGCATGGCCAGTGTTACGAAGAAGGACGTCCCTGTCTTTTCTTTCATTGTTTGGGCTTGATCTGACCGGGAGCAACAGCCCAGCAAGTTCTGCATCCGGCCCCGGTGCGACACGCACTATCCGGTGCCAGGGGCGCCAGTTGCCGGGAAGCGTTGTGCACGTGACATAAAGCCCGTGCTCCCGATCAAGCTCTTTTTATCTTGTTTTCGCATCCTATTGATTTTCCTAATTCTTCGTCAATAGAAACTTACCTTAAGCACGAAATCAGCAGCACAGCACAACGCGAGCTTGGGCGCTGTCGGCGGCTCTGCTATTGTGTCTTTGCGCCCCCCCAATACTACCTTGTGGTTGAAGGGGTCGGCCTGATGCTGCTGTGGAATACGCGCTCTTTGGCGCGGGGCTACAACGGCGTTTTTGGTGGTCGGCAGCAGGTGCTTAAGAAGAATAAGGAGAAAAACATGGCCACCATGGATGGCTATTTGAAGAAGGCAGGATGCCTCGCCCCCCTCCTCGTCAGCGCCCTCCTACCAGTACATGCCGCGAGCATCCTGGCAGTGGATCCGCTGGTATCGGGCTTGGGAGACGGCACCGACGCCAGCGCCACTTTCGAGACCGGCGCGGAGAATAACGATTCTGCGCCGGGAAGCCCTGCGGATGGCGCCAGGGATCTGCGCAATACGCTGACCGTGGACAAGACCATGGGCCAGCTGGTCGGCGGAGCGGAACCCTATATCGATCTTGTCTTCACCGTTGAGACGGTATTCAACAACACCCTCGGCATCACTGAATATGCGGTAACCGAGACCCTGACCAACAATACGGGTGCCGGCTTCAGCGGGTTTACTTTTCAGCTGGGCTTCGGCACCGGCGCGGAGTTTGCAGACAATCGCTCCACCGATGACGATGGCCTGGACTTCGACGAAGGATTGGGCGGCATCGACACACCTCTACCGATGTCCGATGTCTTTTCCATTTGCGACGCCTGCAGCGATTCCGACGAGCTGACATACAGCAACGGCGTGCTGGCCACAGGCGAGACTGCCACCCTGGAATTCCAGCTGGATATCCCCGACCTGTTCTTTGCCGGTGATGCCTTCAACATCCCGAGCGACTTCCTGCTCGCGCCAGACGACGACACCGGATTCGCCGGCGGCTACACCTTCACCATTCGGCAGACACCAACCTTCGTGCCGGTGCCCGCTGCCCTGTGGCTGTTCGCCTCTGCATTGGGTCTGTTGTCCTGGGTTAAGAGAACCTACCGCAGGCTTTGACTGGTTGCTGGCCTGCAGAGCCGGGTTGGCATGGGCGGCATGCGGCAACAAATCTCCCCTCGCCCAAAAAAAGGAGCCCCACCGGACAGATGGGGCTGGAAGGAAGGATAGAAGAAAAGTCTAACCCGTATACGTATGGTGACTATAGCGGGCTGCGGCTTGCCTGAGCCTTTCCCGAACATTACAAGGTTGTAATGTTATGGCGCTGGCGGGCTTAACTTCTGTGTTCGCCGTCGCTCAGGCGCACACGCGTGTTCTGGATTCAGGCTGGTGCGAGAAAGAGCAGCGTCGTCACGACGGCTGCGCTCCGCGAGATTCCAGGGTTGAATCTCAGGCGGGACACCGTGACTAGAACGAAATCGTCCACCTCATCGAGGCATTTCAGGATGGCTTCCATGGCACTTTTCTTGTTCTTGTAATTCGCAGGAGCACTTTGAATTATGGACCTGTGCAGCAAGCCTGCGTCGCCAATGTGACATAACCAGCATTATTGTCGGCAGGGTCATGCCGCCGACGTGATGGCGTCACGGATCAGTGACGAGGGCGAATTCTGCAGCTAAGAAGATCTCCGGGAGAGCGGGTGACCCCCGCCACGTGAGGCGAACATAGCCAACATGGCCCGCCAAGCGTCTTTCTCGACCCTTCGGGGATATAAAGTTTGCCAGCCTGAAGCGGGAACTACCCAGCAGCGGGCGTGCCCGCATTGAGCATCGTTCCCCGGCAAGACAAGACTATGTCGGAGACGGGTGAGATTCGTCGCCTGTAATGGCGCGCCTTTCAGCGATTTGGACACCGCTTTATCAAGCCCTGCCGTGCCCTACTGCCCAAGACCCTGTCGCACGTGACCGTGAACAAATAGCGTTTGGTAGGCCCGCTTGTCATTGTTCGTGCGCACCGATATCACAACCGCCACTCTGCGGCCGCGGCGTATCGAACAAATCATTCGCCGATGCGTCGCTGCAAGGCATCGCATCAACCAGTGGCGAGCCCGGTTGTAGACGAAGATCTGTGCCCGACACAAAGCTTGTATCCGCCTGCAAGGCCGTAGCCTCATAGCCACCAGCAACCTCATCACGGGAGTAACCATTTGCCCCATTCCGGCGGACGACCAGGGTCGAGCCTGAATCGGCCCAGTAGGTGTTGTAAGCGGTATCGTGTGGCGTCGTGGCATCAACGTATAACGCACAGACCTGACCATTGCAGCCTCCCCCATTGCCGCTACAACGACTCATTGCGTTGCCTTTAATAGTCACGGGGTTCTGGTTGGGCTGAACATTGATGCAGACCGGTCACGCCGATTATGTGGCCGAGCCGGGTCGAACCTATCATTGTTTATCTATCGCGGGTTCGAATTGCGCCATCATGAACTATGGATAGAAGCTGAACCGGCCAGCCACGATTAGGAATGGCTGAGAGCGTAGGATTGACGTTGGGCCATCCATGGCCCAAGGCCCTTATCCCAGCCGGCACCGAGTCTCTGGCGATACCGTTCTGGTCTGCCTGCAGCGCGCACTTGACCCAAGGCAGTTGATTGGCGGACCCGGGTCGCGATTGTTTTCGCTAACCGTGAATGATTGGCCGCTCAGCTACTCGAGGTTGAAGGAGTTCCCCTCGTCGATCACGACAACGGTCCAGGCCTGGCGCATCACGGAGTTGAAGAAGACCAGCCGGTAGGTTCTGTCCGTCAGCTCTCGCAGGCCAAAGCAAAAGTTATCAACGCTGGCCAATTCCCGAATGCAGAAGCGACCGCCCTCGATTCGCCAGCGGCCATTCTGTGTCTGTGCGCGGTCCACGGGCAGGTTGCAGGCCCGCAGCCTCGCTGTGATCGTGCCGTTGTCGCGGAAATAGTAAACGGCGGTCGGCAGGTCGTCGTCGCAGTTGACGTTGTAAACCCGCGCCGTGTTGCCCTTGAGCTTCGCCTCGACATCCCGCCCCTGGACCGCAGCCACCTGTGCTATGGCCGGCAAGGTCACTGCTGTGGCGAGCAGTAAGATTATGAGCTTGTTCATTGTTGTCGCCTCCTCACTCCTTGCGCCGGGGACACTCACCCTGCGTTCAGGCGCCATTATTGGATCAAATCAGTCATCATTTGCAACCTGAGCCGCAGGCCGCTCATCTGGATTTCGCCTCATCCCTCGCCTATCGTGAATCTCTTCGCCCCAACGCCCACGGAGTCCTGGATGCGAAAACCCGTGCTCATTGCAGTCTGGCTGCTTGGCTACAGCGTCGCGTCAGCTGATCCTGCTGCCGGAGCCGCCGATTCCGGCGACACCGTTGTGGAGACCGGCAAAATCATCGTGACCGTAGAGGCCTTCGATGGCCGCGGTACGATTCGCGCAATGTTGTACAACCCAACGAGCCGCTATCCCACGCGACCCATGCGGACCGAGATTCGCCGGGTCCGCCAGTTGCGGGCGCGCTTCGAATTCGACAACCTCCCCTTTGGTGATTACGGCGTCATCGCCTTCCAGCAAATGACCAACAACACGCGGCCCTTCGATTTCCACGCGATCACGCCCCACCGACCGGTGGCCTTCTCTAACGATGCGCGGATGAAGGCTGCCGCACGCGGAGCCCCGCCTTTCGACGACATCAAGTTCTCACTCGCGGAACCCGAGCTCGAGATCACCCTGGTGCTGTTCCAGTAGGGCGGCACTCTGCGGCGCTTGCGCCGAATCTGCCTGTTCATCCGCGGAGACGATCACACTCACCAGTGACGTGGAAATAGGCGGCAGCGTCCACTGCAGCTTGCCGTCTGCATCCACCTCGGGTGCGGGCGCATCCAGAAGCGGCGCAAAGCTGACATCCGCACTCAGCCAGCTACCCGGGGCAAAGCTAACAGCGGTCGCTTTCTTCGCCACATTCACACCCACCAGCACCGTTTCGTCCGGATGCACCTTCATCATGACCAGGCTGTCGTCATCGCTCATCAACAGCACGCGGCCGCCGTGCGTCAGCGCGGGATGGTCGCGCCGGCCCCCGAGCACCGCCGACACCCGTTGCACCAGCGGTTCATTCAGGCTGCCCCAGGGCATCGCCACGCGACCGGCGTCGATGAAGCCGCGCGTTGGCCGGCCCGCCTCGATGCCCGTCTCAGTGCCGTAAAAGATCGCCATCGGTCCCGATAACGCAGACATAAAGGTGAGCGCGGCGACCAGTCGGTCGTCCTCGTTGTCCTGGGCCCAGGACAGAAAGCGCGACAGGTCGTGGTTGTCGAGGAAGGTCAGCGGCCGGGCGCCCTCACCGTACAGGGCCGCGGTCTGTTGCAGCCATTTTTCCAGCTTCAGCGCCGCGCGCCCGCGCGCGAAGACATCTGTCATCGCCATCTGCATCGGGAAGTCGATCAGCGAGTCGAACTGCCGGCCCACTCCGGGCACTGGCTCGTAGTACAAGGCGATGTCCACCGCATTCGCGCGTTCGGAGTGACCGTCCTGCCAGGCCTCGCCGAACAGGAAGGCTTCCGGGCGCACCGCCTTGATGGCGGCGTAGTGTTCCGCCCAGAAGTCGTGCGGCACGCCGCGCACGTAGTCCAGGCGATAGCCGTCGATATTCTCCTCCTGCAGCCAGTGCAGCGCCGCCTTGATGAGGAACTCGCGCGTGTCCTCGTCGCCGAAATTCCAGTAACGGAAGTCCGTGCCCCACGATGCCCAGACCTTCTCCGCCTCCTGGCGCGGCCCGGTATGTCGCGGGCGCAGCTCGTGCGGGTCGCCGTTCTTCAGGTCGTAGGCACCACTGCCATAGTCCAGCGGCAGGTCCAGGATCACGCGCACCCCGCGGCTCTGCAGCGCGCGAACGACTTCCCGGAAGAGTTCCAGCGACGCATCGGGCTCCCCGGGTACCGCCAGGCCCTCGCCAACCTGGTAGTAGTTCAGCACGTCGTAGCCGTGGGAGGTCTCGGTCGCAAACACCGGACTCAGCCACACTGCGTTCGCACCGAGTCCGGCAATGTAGTCCACCTTCTGCAGCACGCCCTGCAGGTCGCCACCGGCGTAGTTCGTGTGGACCCAGCGCCGCATGCCCTTGCGGTCGTTACCCGGATTCGCATTCCGAAAGTAGGCCATCATGATGTGGTAGACGATCCAGTCGTTGAACGGCGCAGCCTCAGGGGTCAGGCTGCCGACTCGCATGCCGATGACGGGTTTGCCCTTGCGGGTGACCAGCAGGCGTTCCGCATCGGGTGGCGGCGTCGAAACCCGCCAGGCATCCACGCCGTCGATCTTCCCCAGGGCTTCTGCGGCGAGCGCTTCGCCTTCCGCCTGAAATCCGGGTTTTCGGGCGTCCTCCAAACGGACGATCCACGCCTCGCCGTCGGCGGCAATCGAGCGAATCTGAGGCTCTGCGGCAAAGGCCACAGAGGCCGCGAAACTCGCGGCACACAACGCGATCGCCAGGAATATTTGGAACCGGCCAGTGCGCATGGCAACAACTCTTTGTTTACAGAACCTCAGTGTGGTGCTTATCTCACGGAAACACCCCACCGTCCACTTGATCCTCCCGGCAACCCCGTGCCATGATCGAAATCGCTTGTGCACCAAAGCCTTTGGGGGGATTGCACAACTCGAGCAGAAAAAGAACAGGCTAGCCACTGCGCCGAGGTTTCGGACCGAAAAACCACAGAACCGCAACCGCGGTGTGGGCCTGCCATAAAAAGAGAGAACAGCGTGCTCAAATGCAGCTGGCTGCGCGGATCTTGGCCGCCGTCAGCCTTTCAAAACACGACGCCGGTCTGCGTCGTCCGCCTTTCGGGCCACGGCCATCGCGCCGGGCGGCTCAACAATTGGATCCTGTCCAGGACTTCCAGCAGCGAGCGCGGCCCCGTGTCGTGTTCCGCAAACGGAGTAACAGCATTATGAATATGCGTCGCTATGCCCGCGGGCTTTCCAACGCAGGCGTATTCCTGCTCACTGTTCTGATCGTGGCCTGCAGCGGCAGCGGTGACGGCAACGTCGACTTCGGCGACTT
>CAZTIB010000200.1:0-7871 GCA_964613615.1 uncultured Chromatiaceae bacterium | reverse complement strand
TCACCCAGCGCGGCACGCACCTGGTCGACGTTGTAGCCGATTCCGGTGGTCCCCCACAGATAGGGCACCCCATAGCGATTGCCCGGATCGAAACTGGCAATCAACTCCATCAGCCCGGCGTCCAGGTACCGATGATTGGGCAGACGCTCCAGGTCGAGGGGCTGGAACACGCCTGCAATTATTTGCCGGCCCATGAAATCCGACGTCGGCACCACGATGTCGTAGCCTGACGCGCCAGACAGGAGTTTCGCCTCCAGCACTTCATTGCTGTCGAACACGTCGTAGATGACGCGAATGCCGGTCTCCTGTTCGAAGCGTGCAACCGTTTTCGGCGCGATGTAGTCGCTCCAGTTGTAGACGCGCAGTTCCGGCCCCGCCGCCTCATCGGTGCAGGCCAGGAGCAGCAACGCGAGCATGGCAAAGATCAAACGGCGGCCCATCAGAAACGATCCCGCAACGCGTACCACAGCATGCCGGCCACCAGCCCAGGCCAGCGCAGCAGGGTGCCGCCCGGGAACGGCCGCGTCGGCAGGCTCGCGAAACGCTCGAAACCGGCGGTGTCGCCGGCAACGGCCCCGGCAATGAGCTTGCCGGCCAGCGTAGCCGTGGGCACGCCGTGACCGGAAAAGCCCTGGGCAAACAGCAGGTTCGGCGCCAGCCGGCCCACGTGGGGCAGGCGACTCAGGGTCACGGCAAGGGAACCGCCCCAGGCGTAGTCCACCGGCGTGCTCGCGAGCTGCGGGAAGATGCGCAGCATGTAGGGCCGCACGAAGGCCGCGATATCGCGCGGAAAACGCCGGCGGTAGGTTTCACCACCGCCGAACAGCAGCCGGCCGTCGGCCGAGAGCCGGAAGTAGTTCACGACGAAGCGGGTATCGTGTACGCACACCCCGTCGCGAATCAGCGTGCGCGGCTCAGCCAGCGGCGCGGTGGCAATCACGTAGTTGTTAATGGGCATGATGCGCCCGGCCAGCCGCGGCTCGAGTTTCTCGAGATAAGCGTTGCAAGCCACCACAACGTATTTCGCGGTGACGTTGCCGCGAGGTGTGCGCACGACGGCGGGCGCAGCGCGGCTGTAGCCCAGCACCGGCGTCTCTTCATGCAAGCGCACGCCGGCCTCGCGGCAGGCCCGCGCGAGGCCCAGCGCATAGTTCAACGGGTGCAGGTGCATGGCACCCGCGTCGAGCACACCGCCGTGAAAATTGTCCGAGGCCAGCATCTCGCGCAACTCGCCGGGCGGCACGTAGTGCATGGCATCGTAGCCGTAGACACGAGCCAGCCGTTCGGCGCGCTGGGTCAGTTCCGCCGCGGCGGCCGGTTTGTGGGCCACGACCAGCATGCCGTCGGACAGATCGCAGTCGATCTGGTGCCGTGTCACCAGTTCGCGCACCAGCGCCTTTGCGTCCTGCGACAGGGCCCAGAGCTGCCGGGCGCTATCCAGCCCGAAGCTCCGCTCGAGCTCTTCCTCGTCCCTGCGCTGACCGCTGCTGATCTGGCCGCCATTGCGACCGGACGCGCCCCAGGCTGCGCGGCGCGCCTCCAGCAGCACCACGTCGAAACCCCGTTCTTTCAAATGCAAGGCCGTGGAAAGGCCGGTGAAGCCCGCGCCGATCACGCAGACGTCAGCCTTTGTACTGCTGTCCAGCGGAGTTGGGGCGACCAGTTCGTTAGCGGTGGCCGCGTAGTAGCTGTCGGGATAACCGCACGCGGCAGCGGAATTCTGCATGTCAGACGCTCAGAAGCAGATGTTCCCGCTCCCAGGGACTAATGACTTCGAAAAAGCGCTCGAACTCCATGTGCTTGATAGCGGCATACACGTCGACGAAATCATCGCCCAGCACGCGCCGCGCCGCTGCGCTGTCTTCCAGTCGCGCCAGGGCCACGTCCAGGTTGCGTGGCAGTTCCAGCGGCCGCTTGTAGGCGTTGCCGGTTTCCGGTTCCCCGGGCTGCAGCTTTTCCATCAGGCCCAGGTAACCGGCCGCCAAAGAAGCGGCAATGGCCAGGTACGGATTCGCATCCGCACCGGCCAGCCGGTTTTCTACCCGGCGGCTCATGGGCGCGGACTCCGGCACGCGAAAACCGACCGTGCGATTGTCGTAGGCCCACTGCAAATTGATGGGGGCCGCCATGTAACGCGCGATACGACGATAGGAATTGACGTACGGCGCGCACAGCAGATGCAGGTCCGGCATGTAGCGCTGCAAACCACCTATGAAGTGACGAAAGGCCGGCGTTTCACTGCCATCCTCAGCCGAAAACAGGTTAGTACCGCGGCCCTCTTCCGTGACGCTGATGTGCCAGTGCATCGAACTGCCCGGCTCCGTTTCCATCGGCTTGGCCATGAAAGTGGCGTACACATCGTGGCGCATGGCCACTTCACGCACGATGCGCTTGAACATGAATACCTGGTCGGACAGGGCCAGCGGGTCACCGTGCAGGAAGTTAATCTCCAGCTGCGCGGCGCCGGACTCGTGCACCAGGTTGTCCACCCCCAGCTCCTGGGCGTCGCAGAAGTCGTAGATCTCATCGATCAGCGGCTCGAACTCGTCGATGGCATCCATGCTGAACGGACTGCGCACGGATTCCTGCCGCCCCGACCGCCCCACCGGCGGCTCCAGCGGATCGTCCGGGTCCGTGTTCCGTTTCACCAGGTAGAACTCCACCTCGGGCGCCGCAAAGGGGCGCCAGCCCTGCTCTGCATATAACCCCAGTACGCGCCGCAACAGTTGCCGCGGCGCCAATTCCACCGGGCTGCCGTCCGGGAAGAAACAGTCGTGGATCACGCAGGCCGAGGGTTCCCTGGCCCACGGCACCACGCGCAGCGTGTCCAGGTCCGGCACCGCGTTCAGGTCGCGGTCGATGCTGCCGACGATCTTTTCTTCCGCGTAGTCGCCGGTCACTGTTTGAATAAATACCGACGACGGCAGCTTCATGCCGCCCTGCGCGGCGAAGCTGCGCGCGGGCATGAACTTGCCCCGGGCGACGCCGGCCATGTCGGGGACCAGGGCTTCCACTTCGTCGATCTTGTGGGCCTCCAGCCACCGTTTGAGGGGGTTGTCTGCACTCATTGCCGATACCTTTGACAGGCCTCGCCAAAGGCCCGGAAAATCGCCGTGTAGAACGCATTGTCCATGACATTCCATTCCGGATGCCATTGCACGGCGAGCGTAAAGCCCGGCGCATCCCGAACCGTGAAAGCTTCCACCAGGCCGTCCGGCGCGGTGGCCTCTACCTCCAGCCCGCCGGCCAGCCGGTTGACACCCTGCCGGTGCACGGAGTTCACAATGGCCGACTCGGCGCCGGCCAGTTCCGCCAGCAATCCGCCCAGCGTAAGGCGCACCTCGTGGGCGGGCCCATACTGCACCTCAACCGGTTCGCCTTTGTTCCCGTGGTGGCTCTCCAGACCGGGGGCTTCGTGCACGGCCGGGTGAAGACTGCCGCCAAGGGCCACGTTCATCTCCTGGAAGCCCCGGCAAATGCCGAACAGTGGCAACCCGGACCGGAGCACCACCGGGATCAGGGCCAGGGCCGCCGAATCTCGCGCGGGGTCGTGCAGCGCATCTGCCGGGCTCGGTGGCCCCTGGTAGTGCGCCGGCTCGATATCGGACGTGCTGCCGGTCAACAGCAGGCCGTCAAGACGATCCAGACACTCCAGTACGTCGAATCCACCAGGGAACGCCGGCAGCATGACCGGGCAACCCCCTGCCGCATCGGCCACCGCACGCAGGTATTTCTCGCCCGCCATGTGGAACTGGTGCTCACCCAGCGGGCGCCGGTCTGCGATGACACCGATGAGAGGACGTTGGCCTTCCATTGGCTATAAGGTGCCAGACGGGGCCGGGCCAGACTAGGCCTACAAATTGAAACAAACTTTGCGGACGGACTTGCTAGGGTCTGCGCGAAGAACAACGAGGGCTAGCCGCCAGGAGATCCGATGTTCCCCGCAACCTTCCGCACATTTTTCCGGCTCGAAGCGGCAGGCGGCGTGCTGCTGCTGATCGCCGCCTTGCTCGCGATCCTGACGAAGAATTCCTTCCTCGGCGATGACTACAGCGCGCTGTTGAATTTGCCGATCCAGGTTCGAATTGGCGCACTGGACATCGACAAGCCGCTGTTCCTGTGGGTCAACGACGGGCTGATGGCCGTGTTTTTCTTCCTGATCGGCATGGAGGTCAAACGTGAAGTACTGGTCGGCGAGCTGTCGGACATGGGCCAGCTGGCGCTGCCCGGCCTGGCCGGCATCGGCGGCATACTCATTCCCGCTCTGATTTACTACTTCCTGAACCTGGACGTGCCGATGGCGTTGAAGGGCTGGGCCGTGCCCACGGCCACGGACATTGCCTTTGCGTTGGGCATTCTCGCCCTAGTTGGCAACACGCCGCCGGCACTGAAGCTGTTCCTGATGACCCTGGCCATCATCGACGACCTGGGCGCCATCATTATTATTGCCCTGTTCTATTCCACCGACCTGAGTCTCGGGTCACTGCTGGTGGCCATGGCCGCGGTCACCGGGCTCGTGTTCCTGTCGTTAAAGAAGGTCCGCCGCATCGCGCCGTACATCATCGTTGGCCTGATCCTGTGGACGTCGGTCCTGAAGTCGGGTGTACACGCAACGCTGGCCGGGGTGGTCCTGGGGCTGTTCATCCCGCTGGGAGACGAGAAGGACTCACCGCTGGACAGGCTGCTGCATGACCTGCATCCGTGGGTGGCCTTCGGTGTATTGCCGCTGTTCGCTTTCGTTAATGCCGGCGTGCCACTGGCGGGCTTTGGCTTTGAATCACTGCTGCAACCGGTGCCCCTGGGCATTGCGCTGGGCCTGTTCATCGGCAAGCAGGTTGGCGCCTTCGGCTTTGCCTGGATTACGATCAAGAGCGGTATCGCGAAACTCCCTGCGAATACAAACCTGCTGCAGGTTTACGGCGCATCGGTGCTGTGTGGCGTAGGCTTCACGATGAGCATGTTCATCGGCAGCCTGGCATTTGAAGAGGGGGGCCTCGGCTACGGCCGGGAAGCACGCCTGGGCATCATGCTGGGTTCACTGCTGGCAGGCGTGCTCGGTTTCGCGGTACTGAAATACGCCGGGCGAAGCCGAGCTCAGCTTTCCTGACGACTGAGATCAGCTTGCGGCGAGAGGCCTCGCCCACTCGTGGATCGCAGATCGTCACCGATGCCCACGAGAGACGGCACGAACAGCAGCACGAGGAACGGCGAGAACATCAGGCCGAAAATCACAGTAACTGCCAGGGGCTGAACCAGCTGCGCCTGGATGCTGCTCTCGAACAGCAGCGGCAACAGGCCGCCTATCGTCGTCAGCGTAGTGAGGAGCACGGGTCGCAGCCGTTCTTTCGCCGCTGCTATAACGGCCTCGCGCAATTGTTGTCCGTCCCGATGCAGGCGCCGGACGGCGGAGACAAGAATAATGGAGTCGTTGACCATGATACCCGCCAGCCCAAGCAGGGCCATCAGGCTTAGCATGTTCAGGTTATAGCCCATGACCCAGTGGCCGAATATCGCGCCCACCAGGCCGAAGGGGATGACGGACATGACCACGAACGGCGTCGTGTAGCTGGAAAAAACCCAGGCCAGGATGATGTAGATCGTGGCCAGGGCAATGCCGAGCGCAACCGTCGTATCGCCCAGGGCCTCGCGCTGCTCTTCAGCCTTGCCCTTGAAATCTACGCTAATGCCATACTTCTGGCGCACCCGCGGCACCAGGTCCGCTGCCATGCTCTCCAGTACCTCATTGCTGGTCGCGACAGAGGAGTCGATATCGGCGGTGATGGACACCTCGCGGCGACCGTCTTCCCGACGAATCTGCGAGAAGCCCACTCTTGATCGAAGGTCTGCGACCTCTACCAACGGCACTTCGCTGCCATCGGGCGCCCGCAGGTAAAGGTCACGAATGGAATCCGGTGAATTCGCTGACTCGGTCAGCTTCACCCGCACGATGACTTCTTCCTGCTCCTCTGCGAAACGGCGGGCGATGGCGCCCTCGAAGGCATCGCGCACCTGGCGAGCCACCAGCTGGGTGTTGAAGCCCATAGCCCGGCCCGCCGGCGTGACGTCCAGGATAATTTCCTCCTTGCCCCACGGCAGGTTGTCTTCCACCGCCATGGTGCCGGGAAATTCTTGCAGGCCGCGTTTGAGTTCCAGGGCAGCCACCTTCAGGACCGGCAGCTCTGCACCCGACAGCCGGATATCGAGATCGCGACCTGGCGGGCCGCCGGCGCTGCGCTCAAAGAGCGTCAGGCGCTCCGTGCCTGCAAGCTGCTGGATCTCTGCCTGCCAATCCGCCAGCAACTCCGTATTGCGCACCTTGCGACGGTCGCCGGACACCAGTTCCACGGTGAGAAAACCCACGTGATCGCCAACCAGCGTGCTTTCACCCTCGCGCCCGCCCGTGGTGCCGATCGTGCCGTAGTCGTAGATGATCAATTCACCGGAACCAGCCAGTTTCTCTTCTACGGCATACAGCGCACGATGGATCTCGTCGAGCATCTCGGCGCTGCGTTCGCGAGGTGTGCCCGGCGTCATCGAAAAGTTCGCGTACACAATATCCGTCTGCGGCGACGCGAAGAACTCGAAGCCCACCCGTCCCGACATCAGCAGTGTCAAGGCCATCAAGAATGCACAGACAGTTGCCACAGCGGTGCTGTAGCGGTTCCTGAAACAGGCCGTAACCAGCGCGGCAAACTGCACCTCGCGGAAGCGAAGGAACCGGTCGCTCAGCACGCCGCTGCTGCGCCCGGTTCGGTCCAGCCTTTGCAGGGAATGTTTCAGGTGCGTCGGCAACACCAGGAAACATTCCACCAGGCTGGCGCAGATCACCAGCATGATGGTCAACGGTAGCTCGCGAACCACGCGCCCGACCACTGAACCCACTGTCAGGATCGGAAATACGGCGGCTACCGTCGTCAGGGACGCAGCCATGACCGGCGCGAACATGATCCCGGCGGCGGTCATGGCCGCCTGCTGCGGTTCCACGCCCCGGCGGTGCAGCATCTCGGTGTGTTCCGCGACCACGATGGCGTCGTCGACGATTATGCCGAGCCCCATGATCAGCGCGAACATGCTGATCATGTTCAGGCTCATGCCCAGCAGGGCCATACCGCCGAAAGCCGCCATGATCGTCACCGGAATGCCCATCGCCACCCAGAACGCCACGCGCCCGTTCAGTAACAGGAACAGCACCAGCAGCACCAGTGCCAGACCGGTGAAGCAGTTTCTGATCAACATGCGCACGCGCTGGGTGACCTGGTCTGCGAACACGTCGTACATGTCCACTCGCAAAGTCGCCGGCACTTCTTTACGGAGCTTTTCCAGGTAATCTTCAACCAGCCGCTGGGAGTCGATGGAGTCGACACCCTTGGTGCGCCACACCCTCAAGCCGATGGCGGTCCGCCCATCCAGCACGTGCCCTACTGCACCCTCCTCGAAGGTGTCGTAGATGCGGCCGATGTCGCGCAGGCGCAGCCGCTCACCGGTCGTGCGCGACACCACCTCGATCTCGCCCACCTCGCTCGCGCTGCGTGCAAGGGATTCACTGCGGATCTGGCGCGACATGCCCGCGCCTTCGATACTGCCCGACGGGAGATCGAGGCTGGTTTCCTGCACGCGCTGCGCAATATCCGCCACCGTGAGATCGAGCCGGCGGGGGACTTCCGGCTGCAGTTCGACCCAGATCTCCGTGTCGCGCTGACCGACCAGCGTCACGCGCGCCATGCCGAGATTCAGCAGGTCGTCACGAATCCGGCGCGCGTAGGCTTTCAGCGCCTGCTCCGGGAAAGGTCCGCTGATCTCGATGCCGCAAACCGGGTCGGTGGTAACGAACTGGGTGACGATGGGCCGTTCCATGTCCGTCGGAAACGTGG
>CAZTIB010000199.1:0-2617 GCA_964613615.1 uncultured Chromatiaceae bacterium | reverse complement strand
GATGACGGCCTGGGCACGAATAACCTCAGCCTGGCCGGCGCCGATGCGGCGCTGTTTGCGATCGACCCGGCCGGCAATGCGCTGCAGCTGCTCGCCGGCGCGACCCTGGACGCGGCGAGCAACCCCACGCTGGACGTGATTGTGGAGGTCGACGATCCGGCGCTGGGTGGCTTCCCCGATGCGACCGCGGCACTGGCGATTACGGTGACGGCCGGCAATGCGCCGCCACCGTGACCAGCTTGGACATGACTAGCCTCAGATTTCTGGTCCAGATCCAAAAAATGACGGGATTCGGGATCTCGCTGTGGCGGACAGCGACGTTGACGGCTTCGACGATGGCGCCGAGCTGGAGGTCTGGCTGACTGTATCGGACCAGGATGGGGACGGCCTACCGGGACACGCCGGCCAATTGGCTCGCCCCGCTGCGGGCGTTATGCTTCATTCACCATAACGCAGCGGTTCGCAGCGGGCGGGCCGCGGCTCAAGCAGACGCCGGGCGGGGCAATCGGCCTGTTGCAACGGTGCCGCACACAGGGGAAGCGCCATGCCAGCCGCGAAGAAAGAATTCGACCTGCTGATCAAGAATGTCCGTGTCGTGCGGCCTAACGCTGCGATGGTGGATGACGCGGACATCGCCATCACGAAGGGCAAGTTCGCGAAGATTGCGCCCGGCATCGCCGCCCGTCGTGCGAAGCAGACCTTCGATGCGAAAAACCGACTCGCTTTTCCGGGCCTGGTGGACCCGCACATGCACACCGGCATCTACTCGCCACTGGCAGAAGACGCCGTGACGGAAAGCCGTGCCGCTGCCCAGGGTGGCGTCACGTCCAGCCTGAACTACATGCGCACGGGTGGCTATTACCTGAACAAGGGCGGGCCGTACGCGAAGTTCTTCCCCGAGGTGCTGAACCTGTCGCGCAACAAGTTCCATGTGGACTACGCGTATCACCTGGCGCCGATGAACCGGCAACACATTCGCGAGATCCCCGCGCTGGTCGACAAGCATGGTGTGACCTCGTTCAAGATCTTCATGTTCTACGGCGGTCACGGTCTGCACGGCAGCGCGTCGAACCAGAACGAATTCCTGATGATCGGCAAGGACGAGAAATACGATTACGCGCACTTTGAATTCGTGATGCGCGGCATTCAGAAGGCCCGCGAGCGCTACCCGGACAAGGCCGACCAGATCAGCCTGAGCCTGCACTGCGAGACGGCTGAGATCATGGCCGCCTACACGAAGATGGTGGAAGGCGAGGGCAAGCTGAAGGGGCTGCACGCTTACAATGCGGCGCGGCCACCGCATAGTGAAGGCCTGGCCATCTTCATCGCGGCATATCTTGCCAATGAAACCAACCTGCCGAAGATCAACCTGCTGCACCTGACCTCACGCAAGGCCGTGGTAGCGGCCCTGCAGATGGCCGATGTGTTCCCGCACATCGACTTTCGCCGCGAGGTGACCATTGGCCACCTGTGCCTGGACGTGGATGCGAAGACCGGCGCATTGGCTAAGGTGAACCCGCCGATCCGGCCGCGCGCAGACGTGGAGTTCCTGTGGGATGCGTTACTTGCGGGCGAGGTCGACTGGGTGTGCTCCGACCACGCCTGCTGCAAGCACGAGATGAAAGTAGACAAGCGCCGCAAGAATGACATCTGGCTGGCCAAGTCCGGCTTCGGCGGCACCGAGTACCTGCTGGCCGCACTGGCCACCGAGGGCCGCAAGCGAGGCCTGAGCTGGAACGACATGGCACGACTGACCAGTCACACGGCGGCGCGGCGTTACGGCCTGGACCGCAAGGGCGACATCGTCGAGGGCCTGGATGCAGACCTCGCAATTCTCGATCCCGGGGAAACCTGGACCGTGAACGCGAAGGACTCCGAGTCGCAGCAGGGCTACACGCCGTTCGAAGGCATGGAGCTCACCGCGCGCGTCAAGACAACCTTCCTGCGCGGCGAGCGAATCTACGACAACGGCAAGGTTATCGGCAAGGCCAGCGGCAAATACCTGAAGCGGCCGTACTGAAGGAATCGCGGCTGAAGCCGCTCCTACCGGGGAGGGGTGGTCTGGGTCGGTCGCGGCTGAAGCCGCTCCCACCGAAGAAAATACCGGTGGGAGCGGCTTTAGCCGCGACAAGGCCAGTCACCGTCCACCCATACTGAATCCCACAATGGGTAATCGCCTACCCGATCCACCAATCCAGCCCTAAGCGGGTTCAGGATGATGTATCGCGCCATCCTTCGCAGCTCTTCTTCCTTGCGGACAGCATGGTCGTGGTAACCGGGTTGCCAGACCCGATCGCGCGCGTTCCTTAGTTGATTGATTCGGTAGGCCGACGAGCCTTTGAGTCGACGCATCAAGTGCTCGAGCGAAGTATCTCGGAGCGCGATGAGCCAATGAATGTGATCTGGCATGACAACGTAGGCCAGGCTGTGAACATGGTTCCCGGTTTCAAGCTCGCGCATGGTGTTGACAACAGCGCGGGCCAGGCTGAATCGGTGGAAGAGCGCGGTCCGCCAGTTCGTTGCCGTGGTCACGGCATAAATTTGCCCTCGGACGGAGCACCGGTGCCGGCGCATTGATTCATAGCCGCGTGTTGGGGATGGCATGCAGGGATTGATG
>CAZTIB010000198.1:0-15386 GCA_964613615.1 uncultured Chromatiaceae bacterium | reverse complement strand
GCCGGACCTGCCCGGCCGTGGGTTCGTGCAGCCGCAGAATCGCCCGGCCCAGCGTCGACTTGCCGCAGCCCGACTCGCCGACGAGCCCATAGGTCTGTCCTGACTCGAGCGACAGGCTCACGCCGTCCACCGCGCGCACCTGGGCCTGCACGCGCCGGAACAGCCCGCCGCGCACCGGAAAGTACTTCTGCAGGCCGCTGACCTGCAACAGCGGCTCGGCCACCCGTTGCTGCAAGGTTTCGCTCATGCCGGCACCGGGTTGAAACAGGCCGCGGCGGAATCGCCGCCGTCCAGGTCAGGCTGCTCGGTGCCGCAGCGCTCCAGCGAGCGCTCGCAACGAGGCGAAAACCGGCAGCCGGCCGGCAAGTGCAACAGGTCGGGTACGCGGCCCGGGATGGTGGGCAGACGCTCGGGTCGCTGCTCGTGGATACGCGGTATCGAGTTCAGCAACCCCGCTGTGTATGGGTGCCGGGGTTGCGCGTACAGCTCGCCGATGGGCGCACGCTCGACGATCTTGCCGCAGTACATGACCATCGCGCGCCTGCACGTCTCCGCGACCACGCCGAGATCGTGGGTGATCAGGATCATCGCCATCCGGAACTCTTCCTGCAGCTTTTTGATCTGCTCGAGCACCTGGGCCTGGGTGGTCACATCCAGCGCAGTGGTCGGCTCGTCGGCCACCAGTAGTTTCGGGCCGCAGGACAACGCCATTGCGATCATCACACGCTGGCGCTGGCCGCCGGACAGCTGGTGCGGGTAATCATTGATCCGCCGCGCCGGTGCGGGAATACCCACGTGCCCCAGCATGTCCACCGCCTCGCGCCGGGCCTGCGCTGCACTCAGGGGCTTGTGCAGCCTGAGCACATCGATCATCTGGGTACCGATGGTGAACACCGGGTTCAGCGCCGTCATCGGCTCCTGAAAAATCATCGAGATCTCGCTGCCGCGAATCGCGCGCATCTCTGCCTCGCTGGTCTGCACCAGGTCGTGGCCGTCGAACTCGATGCTGCCGCTGGCAATGCGACCCGGTGGTTTCGGGATCAATCCCAACAGCGACAGGCCGGTTACGGTCTTGCCGCAACCCGACTCGCCGACCAGGCCCACGGTTTCCTCGGGATAAATGTCGAAGGACAGCCCGTCCACGGCCCGCACCACCCCCTGCTCGGTGTCGAACTCCACCGCCAGGTCGCGAACTCGGAGGAGTGGCTCCGTCACAGGATGCTCCCTCCGGGGCAGGGCGCGACGCGTGACGGGGGTCCGTCGCGCTTAACCTCGCACCATCGCCCAACCGCAGATGTCGGCGTTGCGAACGGCACGCGTGGCGTTGAGCACGACGCCGGGCCGGGTGCGGGGATCTGCAGCGAGCGTCGTCGGCGACGAGCGTGCCATGGATGGCGTAAGCAAGGAGCCGCCGATCCGAGCCTTGCCAGGGATGGCAAGGCGAAGTTTAGCGAGTCGCAGATCCCCGCACCCGGCCCGTCCGCCACCGTGCTCAACAACCCACCAACCCAACGCAACGAAGACATCAAGACTCCGCTACTTTGCGCGGATCCAGCGCATCCTGCAGCGCATCGCTGAAAAGATTAAAAGCCATCACCAACCCGAACAGCAGCGCCGATGCGGCGAGGAAGTTGTTGAAGAAGCCGGCCAGCACTTCCTGGGAGCTCTCGGCAATCATCAGTCCCCAGCTCATGCCGTCTTTCACGCCCAGGCCGAGAAAGCTCAGGATGACTTCGCTCTTGATCGCGGCCACGAAGGTAATCGTGGCCTGCACCAGCAGGATGTGGGAGGTGTTGGGCAAAATGTGCCGGAAAATAATCGTGAACTCCGGCAGACCCAGCGCGTGGCCGGCCTCCACGTACTCCATTTCCTTCAGCTTGATCACCTCGCCGCGCACCAGTCGCCCGGCGGTGATCCAGAAGGTCACGATCATCGCGATATGCATCGAGTACGGGTTGCCCTGCAGCGTGTAGGCAATGGCCGCGACGAACAGCAGGAACGGAATCGAGTCCAGCACACCCATCAGCCACAGGATCACTTCGTCGAGCCAGCTGCCGCTGAAGAAACCCGCCACGGCCCCGAGCACCGCACCGATGACCGTCGCGAGTACCGCCACCACCAGGCCCACCTCGAAAGAGGTTTTCGTGCTGTAGATCGCCCGGTCGAAGATGTCCTGGCCGATGATGTTGGTGCCGAACCAGTGTTGCGCAGACAGCGGTTCCCACTTGCCGCCGGCGAGGTCTGCCCAGCCGGTGGCCCAGAGTCCGAGCCACACGCCCGCTGCAACCACCACGTAGACCAGCACCACACCCAGGGACCACATGCCGGTGCGATCCCGGCGGAATTTGTAGAGCCCCTTCGACCACAGGGAAGCAGACCCGGCGTCATCGGCGGCGGCTGCCGGCAGTTCTTCGGCGACCGTGCTCATTTCAGGGCCACCCGCGGGTCGACCCACCGGTACATGATGTCCGTGAGCAGCTGCACCGCGACCAGCAGCACCGCGGTCAGCGCAACGACGGCCTTCAGGATGGGCTGGTCGCCGGTCACGATCGCATCGTAGGTGACCTTGCCGACACCCGGGATGCCGAAGTAGCTCTCGATCAGCAGGCTGCCGCTGATCACCACGAAGGGAATGGAGAACATGATCCGCGTAATGATCGGAATCATGCAGTTCTTCAGGATCAGCTTGTAGTACAGCGGCCCGGCCGGCATGCCGAAGGCCCGCGCGGTGCGCACGTAATCGCGCGTGGTCTCTTCGACGATCACGGAACGGTAGAAGCGCGTGTTGTAGCCCAGCGCTACGAAGACCGTGGCCAGCGTCGGCACCGTCACGTAGAGGACATAGTCGCCGATGGAATGCACGTCCCAACCGCGCACCGGGAACAGGTTCAGCCCGTAGCTCGACGACAGCAGGATCTGGAAGGCAATGATCACGATCAGGAAGCTGATGCTCATGCCGATGGCCGCGGAGGCCATGATGAACTTGTCGGGCCACGCGCCGCGGTAGAAGGCTGCGAACAGGCCCAGCAGCACGCCGAAAAGGTTGCCGAGAATGAAGCCCGGCAACGCCACCGCCGCGGAAATGGGAATGGTCCGGGCCAGTATTGCGCTCACGCGCTCGCCGGTGGAGTCGGAAAAGCCCAGGTCGAGTGTGACCAGTTCGCGCAGGTAATCGAGATAACGCACCGCGACGGGCTGGTCGTAACCCAGCTCGGCCCGGACCTCGGCAATCTGTTCGGCCGTCGGGTTCTTGCCCACCAACTCGTAGGTCTTGTCGGGCCCGAAGTAGACCATCAGCAGAAAGCTGACCAGGGTCACACCGATCACCAGCGGGATGCCGGTGGCGATTTTGCGCAATGAGTACTGCAGCAGTTCCACGGCTAGTTCAGCGTCAGCTGCGCGGGCCCGGCGCGTTCCAGGATGCCGTTGTCACCAGCGAGGGCGACGAAGGGCAGGAAGAAGCCGCCGACGATATTGGCGCTCGGATACATCAGCACCTCACGATGCCACACCGCGATGCGGGTACGCGACAGGCCGGTCACGGCCACGCAGTCGTCGATCAGCATCTGGTTCATCCGGCGATAGATGCGGGTGCGTTCCGGAGACGGCAGCAGCACGGCGGCCTGCTCGAACAGCGCATCGTACTCCGGGTTGTTGTAGTTCGACGAGTTGGAGCCCGGCGCGCCGTTCGGCCCGTAAAACAACTGCAGCGTATTTTCTGCGTCCGGATAGTCCAGGCCCCAGCCTGCCGAGATCAGCGGCAGCCGGCTTTCGCGCCATTGCTTGTTCAGATCGCCAAAGGTTGCAAACTGCTTCAGCACGATTTTCTCCCGCGGGTAGCCGATCTCCATCATCCACGCCCGGAACTGTTCATAGAACTGCCGGCTGCGAACCCCGCCGACGCTGCCGTAGGTCATTGTCGGCAGGCTGTCGGCCGTCCAGCCGGCTGCTGCGAGCATCCGCTTCGCGCCTGACACGTCACGCGTCACACTGTCGAGGCTCAGGTCGGGATCGAACTCGGGCACCGCGGGCGGGATTACGCCGGGAAATACCACACCCAGGTCGAAGTAGAAGCTGTCGTTGCGCCGGCGCCAGTCGAAGCCCCTGATCATCGCGCAGCGCAACACCCGATTGCGGGCCTGCTGCTCGGGGTCCGGGTGATAGCCGAAGTCCTCGTCCGCCATGTTGAACGCGCTGTAGACAAAGCCCGCCTCGATGTCTGACACCACCTGGTAACGGGCCTCGTAATTGGGGGCCAGCCGCACCGGACTCTTCGATGCCAGCACCCGGTCGACCAGTTCCACCGGCACGCCCGCGTACTGGATTTCGTTGCCCTTGGTGAACGAATTCCAGCGCGCGGCGGAATCGGTGATGAAAGAAATCATCAGCCGGTCTACGAAGGGCGGCGTCTGCCCGTCGATGGCCGCGATGCCGGTGAAGCCCTGCGTGTCCGGGTCGTAACCCTCTTCTGCCAGGTCTACGGCCCGCCAGCGCCAGTTGCGGTTCGGCTCCAGCACGATGCGCGCGGTGTCGTAGCTCGTCACGCGGAACGGGCCGGAACCCACCGGTCGCAGGCCGAACTCGCGCCCGTAGTAGTCGACGGCTTCGCGGGACACCACGGCGGAGTAGCCCATCGCCAGCGTATACAGCAGCTGCGGGTAGGGCGCCTCGAGCCGGATCTCGAGCGTGTAGCGATCGACGGCCCGCAACCCGTCCGGCGGCCGGTCGTAGTCCGAGCCCGCCGCTTTCCATTCTTCCAGCCCTGAAACGCGCCCCTGCCACAGCCACGCGCCCTGCGGCCGCACCGTGGGATCGAAGTGGCGCAGGATGGAATACACCACGTCGGCGGCAACCACTTCCCGGCCCTTGCCGTCCGGGAAGGCCGGGTCGTCGATAAAGCGCGTGCCAGGCTGCAGCTGGATGGTGTACACGAGCCCGTCAGCCGAGATGTCGGGCATGGCCGCAGCCAGGTTGGGCTTCAGCTGGTACGGGCGCGCGAGGTACTTGTAGGAATAGAGCGTGTCGTAAGCATTGATCACGACCAGGTTCGCGTAGGCCGTGGCCGACTGCGCCGGGTCCAGGCTAGTGGGCGCACCGTCGGCGGAATGGTGATAGACGCGCAGCCCGGCCAGTTCGGGGTCTGGCCCACCGCTGCCACCGCAGCCGATCAGCAGCGCAGCCGTCAGAAGCAACGAAAATCTCATCAGCCGCGCGTATTCAACATGGCCCGCTCGGACAGATTGCTCCAGTCTTCCGCCATTGCCCGGTACTCGGAGAATGATGCGTAGACTTTCGCGACCTCCGGATCGCCGGCCGCGAGTTCCTCGATCACCTCGTCGGTCAACACGCGCAGCTCGTCGAGCACCTCGGGCGGGAAGCTGCGAATTTCCGTTTCGCCTTTTTCCCGCAGCTGCGCCAGCGATTGCGCATTGCGGGCAACGAACTCTGCCGTCATCTGGTCATTGGTGGCGCTGCATGCGATCTCAATCACAGCTTGCAGGTCTTCGGGCAGGGAGTCGAAGGCCTCCCGGTTCACGATGCATTCCAGCGCCGGGCCGGGTTCCTGCCAGCCCGGGTAATAGTAGTAGCGCGCGGCCTTGTTCAGCCCGAAGGCGACGTCGTTATAGGGGCCGATCCACTCGGTGGCATCGATGCTGCCCGTCTGCAGCGCGGTGAAGATCTCTGCCCCGGGCAGGTTCACCGGCGTGCCGCCGGCGCGCCGCAGCACTTCGCCGCCGAGGCCCGGGATGCGCATCTTCAGGCCCTGCAGGTCGTCGATACTGTTGATCTCGCGGTTGAACCAACCGCCCATCTGCACGCCGGTGTTACCGGCAGGGAAGGGAAAGAGACCAAAGGGCTCATACAACTCCCGATACAACTCGAGCCCGCCGCCGTTGTAGAACCAGCCGTTCAGTTCCATCGCGGTCATACCGAAGGGGATGGCGGTGAAAAACTGCGCGGCTTCCGTCTTGCCCTTCCAGTAATACGCCGAGCCGTGGCCCATCTCCGCCGTGCCGCTGCGCACGGTGTCGAAGACCTCGAAGGGCGGCACCAGTTCGCCCGCGGCGTAGACCTTGATCCTGAGCCGGCCGCCCGACGCCCGCTCGATCATCTCCACCATGCGGTTCACCCCGGTACCCAGCCCAGGAAAATTTGGCGGCCAGGTGGTGACCAGCTTCCAGTTGAAGCGCTCGCCAAAGGTGCCGGGGCCGCAATCGGCCTGCTCGCCGGCGCAGCCCGTCAACGCCGCTGCGGCGCCGGCCGCCAGTAGTTCCCTGCGCTTCATCCGCGATCTCCCCACCACGACAACGGGGAATAGTAGTGCACCGGGCGCCGTTCAGGGGCCCCGGCCTGGCCCCGCGGCTGGCAGAAGTCACGCACAAAGGGGAAAAGGGGTCGAAAGAGGGGCCACGTTTATTTTCCGCACGGAAAATAAACGTGGCCCCTCTTTCTCATGAGCCTGCTCTCCTATTCGCCGCCCAGATCGACGCCGCTCACCTCGTAATCGTTCAGCTCTTCAAGCGTAGCTGGCCCCTTGGTGCCCGGCAGAATCTCGAAGCGCGGGTCGAATACCACCAGGGTCGACGCGAGTTGCCCGATGATCTCGGTGTTGCCCTCGGCCTTGGCTGTGCCGTCGGCAATCTGGGCGCGCAGGGACTTGACCCCCATCATCACGGCCTCCAGGTCAGTGCGGTTGATCGTAACCGTGAGATCGGGATCCTCGGCCTGAAAGCCCTCGACGTTGGTCAGGGTCGAATTACTCAGCTCGACGATGAATGCCTCGCCGTTGTCCGGCGTGACCAGGTTGATGGTGAACTCCATGCCGGCGGCCTTCTCCGGGTCCATGCGAATGCCGACGAAGTCCAGGAACAGCTCCGTGCTCATGGCCCGCACGACATCGGGGCCGGCTGAGTCGATTTGCGCGCCCTGCGGGATGCCCGAGCGCAACTCGAAGGCACCCGCCAGATAGCTGTTGCGCAGACCCGGATTTTCCTGCTGGTAACCGATCTGCTCGAAGACGTCGGCGAGCAGGTCTTTCGCAGCCTGGTTGTCCGGTTCGGCCTGTACCAGCTTGTTCAAAATCTCCTGGGCCTCCAGGTACGCGCCTTCGTCGTGCAGCTCCTGGCCCTTGGCCATGATCTTGTCGGCACCGCCCATCATCTCCACGTACAAAGGCGCCGACTCGGCCGGCGACAGCGGGATCAGGGTGGCGGGGTTCGCGTCCCAGTAACCGAGGAACCGGTTGATGATCGCGCGGCTGTTGTGTTCCGGCGACCCGTGGTAGCCCCGGTTGTACCACTGCTCCGCAATCCCATCAGGCGTCACGTATACGTTGTGGACCTGGTTGATCGTGACGCCCTGGTTCGCCAGGTGCAAAACCTGGTTGTTGATGTTGGCGTATAGATCGCGCTGGCCACGCAGCACTTCCTGAATCCGCTCGTTGCCCCAGCGCGGCCAGTGGTGGGACGCGAACATCACTTCGGCGTCCTGCCCGAACAGGTAGAGGACCCGGTTGATGTACTTCGACCAGCGCAATGCATCGCGCACCGGTGCGCCGCGGAGCGTGTAGATGTTGTGGAATGAGGCGACCACATTCCCCGCCATCCACAACAGACGCAGGTCCGGGAAGTAGGTGTTCATCTCCGCGGGGGCTTCCGTGTTCGGCGTGTTCTGGAAGATCATCTTCACACCGTCCACGGTGAGTTCTTCGATGTCGTCCTCGATTACGCGAGTTGGCGCGATCAGCGTGATGTTGCCGATGGAAACGTTCTGGGCCAGGCCCTGGCCCGCGTGCCCGTAAGGGCTTGCCGGCAGCAGGATGCCGTACTGGTAGAACAACCGCCGGTTCATCGCGTTGCCCGCATACACGTTCTCCGACACCGTGTGCAGCAAGAAGTCACGCGGGGCGATAATTTCCACCTTGCCGGCGCGCACGTCGGCCTCATCCACGATGCCGCGCACGCCGCCCCAGTGATCGCCGTGCGAGTGCGAGTAGACCACCGCCTTGATCGGCAGCTTGCCGAGGTGCTTGTTCACGAGTTCCAGGGCCGCGCGGGCGGTCTCCTCCGACGTCAGCGGGTCGAACACGATCCAGCCGGTGTCGCCCTTCACGAAGGAAATATTGGCCAGATCGAAACCCCGCACCTGGTACACGCCGGGGATGACTTCGTACAGGCCAAAATTCATGTTCAGCGTGGACTGACGCTGCAGCGACGGGTGGACGCTGGCGAAGTCCTTACCTTCGAGGAAGAAGTCGTAGCGCTCCAGGTCCCAGACCACGTTGCCGTTCGGGCCGAGAATCTTTTTCGACGCCGGTGCGGCAATGAAACCGCGTTCTTCTTCTTCGAAGTCCCGCTTGTCGCCAAAGGGCAGCGTCTTGCGCGCCTGGCTCAATACCTGCTGCGTGTACTCGGACGGCGGCTTGCCCTTCGGGTCGAAGTGCTGGTCGGCGGCTACCGTGGCGGCCATGTCGGCGCCGCCGCCAGCGGCGAAGGCGCCCTGGCCGGCAAAAAAGGCAATGCAGGCTGACAGGCTGGCAGTCGCCAGCCGTGAATTAAAACCCATTGGTTTGACTCCCCTGAAACATTGGCCGGGCTTCTTGCGGGCCCGGTGCTGCGATACGTCGCTATTCGCGCGTCGGCGCGCACTATAACGCTTACATAATCCAGGGTATACAGGACTCCGGGGCGTTCGCAGCAGCGCAAACAGGGGTGGAAAAGCCAGCGAAAATGGGACACGACCCTACGAGAGGCGCTAAGAGATCTTCATTTTCCCACTTTCGTTTATTTTTCCGATTAGGTGGGAAACATTTCTCTTTAAACGGCGAAAATTCCCCTGCGTTCCCATTTTCCGATCCAGCCCGCGGATCCGCGTACAATCCCGTGGTGGAGCAGGATTCCGAATGATTGCGTTGATACAGCGGGTTTCCAGGGCTGAAGTCCAGGTGGATGGCCAAACAGTGGGCAGCATCGGGCCTGGCCTGCTGGTTCTCGCTGCGGTGCAGCGGGGCGATGGCGAGGTCCAGGCCAGGCGCATGGCTGAGCGGCTGGCGGCCTACCGTGTATTCCCGGATGGGGAAGGCCGGATGAATCTGGACGTGAATCAGGCTGGCGGTGGGATTTTGCTCGTTCCGCAGTTCACGCTGGCCGCCGACACGCGCAAGGGCAATCGGCCCAGCCTGGGTCGGGCCGCGGCGCCTGCCGTGGGGCAGGCCCTGTTCGAAACCCTGGTGGCGGAGGTCCGGTCGCGCTGCAGCCAAGTGGCCACGGGGCGTTTCGGTGCCGATATGGACGTGGAACTGGTAAACCAGGGCCCGGTGACCTTCTGGCTGGAAGTCCCACCAGAACCCCCGGCCTGAGCGGAAACGTGCGCTGGCGCACCCGGGCGGCCGGCGCTTTTCGCGTATCATTGTCTTTCGCGCAATAAAGCGCCGACGCCATATCAATGGAGTGAAAACATGGGTCTGGGCGGCATCAGCCTCTGGCAATTACTCATCATCCTGCTGATCGTTGTGATGATCTTCGGCACGAAGAAACTGGGCAGCATCGGCGGGGATCTCGGCGGCGCGGTGAAAGGCTTTCGCAAGGCGATGTCCGACGCCGACAAGGACGAGGACGAAGACCCGCAGCGGCTCGACAAGCCGGACGCGGAGTTCAGCGAAGCGCACCGGGACGACGCCGAGCAGAAAACCAAGTCCTGACCGCCGATGTTCGATATCGGCTTCTGGGAGATTTTCATCCTGTTCGGGATCGGGCTGATCGTGCTCGGCCCGGAGCGGCTGCCGCGCGTGGCGATGAAAGTGGGCCGGTGGGCGGGCCAGGCCCGGCGCACGGCAAGGACCCTGACCACGCAGCTGCGCACCGAACTCGACATGGACCCGACCATCGGCGGCTACCAGCCGAAGAAGCCCAAGACTTACAACCGGCCGGGGGTCGATGACCTGAAGCCAGATGCGCCCGCTGCGGAAGAGCCGCCGGCGAAGAAAGACGACTAGGGCCCCGGCGCCCGGCGCGCAGCGATGACCAATCCCATCACGCCAGACGAAGACGAAGAACAGCTGGAAGAAGCCACGCTGGTCTCGCACCTGATCGAACTGCGCGGCCGACTGATGAAGGCCTTCGGCGTCGTGCTGGCGATTTTCGTCTGCCTGGCGCCCTTCGCGGAGAAGGTCTTTGCCATCGTGGCCGAGCCACTGATGGCCCAGCTGCCGGAAAGCTCCAGCATGATTGCGACCCAGGTCGCATCACCGTTCCTGACGCCCTTTAAAACTACGCTGTTCGTCGCGCTGTTCATCGGCATGCCGGTGGTGATCTACCAGCTCTGGGCTTTTGTTGCGCCCGGGCTGTATCGCAAGGAAAAGCGCTTCGCGATCCCACTGGTCACCTCCAGCATCGTGCTGTTCTACCTCGGCATTGCCTTCGCCTACTACGTGGTATTTCCGCTGATGTTTGCGTTCTTCAACGCGGTAGCACCGGAAGGCGTAACGGTCATGACCGATATCACCGCCTACCTCGATTTCATTCTCGTGATCTTCCTGGCCTTTGGCATTGCCTTCGAAGTGCCCATTGCCACCGTGATGCTGGTGGCCACCGGCATGACCACCACGGAGAGCCTGGGAAGCAAGCGGCCGTACGTGTTTCTCGGCGCCTTCGTGATGGGCATGCTGCTGACGCCGCCCGACGTGATCAGCCAGACGCTCCTCGCGATTCCGGTGTACGTGCTGTTCGAGGCCGGCATCATCATGTCGCGCGTAATGTTGCCGAACCGCGAACCGGCCGAAACGGCTGGCGACGGGACCGCCTGAACCTTGGCCGCCACCGCACCTGACGCCCGGCCCCCGGGGCCGCGCACGCTGTTTCCGGGCCACCCGGCGGGGCTGCAAACCCTGTTCTTCACCGAGATCTGGGAGCGCTTCAGCTACTACGGCATGCGCGCGCTGCTGGTGCTGTTCATGGTCGACCAGATCCAGACCGGCGGCATGGGGCTGAATGACCAGGTTGCGACGGCGATCTATGGCATCTACACGGCAGCGGTGTACCTGCTGGCACTGCCCGGCGGCTGGATTGCCGATCGGCTGCTCGGCGCGCAGCGGGCGATCTGGTACGGCGGCATCATCATTGCGCTGGGCCACTTCACGCTGGCCATACCGTCGGCTTATGCCTTCTTTTTCGGCCTGCTGTTCGTCGCCTCCGGCACCGGGCTGCTGAAGCCGAACATCAGTGCGGTGGTCGGCGAGCTCTACGCGCCGGGCGATCCGCGCCGTGACGGCGGTTTCACTATTTTCTACATGGGCATCAACCTGGGTGCCATCGCGGGTCCGCTGATCTGCGGTTACCTGGCCGAGAGCGAGGACTTTGGCTGGCATTACGGCTTTGCCGTGGCTGGCGTCGGTATGTTGTTTGGCCTGCTGCAATATCGCCTGACCCAATCGCGGCTCGGGGAGGCGGGTCAGCACCCGACCCTCGGCGGCGATCAGCTGGAGCAAAGCGCCGCAGCACGCGCGGGCTGGCGGCGAGTGTGGATCGGCGTGGCGCTGGTGCTGGCCCTGGTCGTCGTGCTGGTCTCCGGATTGTGGCGGCCGGATCCGATCGCGGTCGCCCAGGGCACCACCGCATTCATCGTTGCGCTGGCAGCGGCCTACTTTGCGTGGCTCTACCTGTTTGGCCAACTGGACGCAGACGAAAAACGCCGCGTCGCGGTGATCATCATCCTGTTCTTTGCCGCGGCCATGTTCTGGGCGGGTTTCGAGCAGGCGGGCTCGTCCCTGAACCTGTTCGCCGAGCGGTTCACCGACCGCGTGATCGGCGACTTTGAACTGCCGGCCAGCTGGTTCCAGTCGGCCAATCCGGTGATGATCGTGCTGCTGGCGCCGGTCTTCGCGGCGCTGTGGAGCGCACTGGCCCACCGCAACCTGGACCCGTCCACGCCGGCGAAATTCGGCCTCGGCCTGGTCCTGCTGGGCGCCGGCTTCGGGGTCATGTTCTTCGCGTCACAGCTGATCGGGGAGGGCGACAAAGTCCTGCCGACCTGGCTAATCTGCACCTACCTGCTGCACACCATGGGGGAACTGGCCCTCAGCCCGGTGGGACTGTCGGCCACCACCAAGCTCGCGCCGCGGCGCTACGTGGGCCAGATGATGGGCGTGTGGTTCCTTGGCGCGGCCCTCGGTAACGTGCTGGCCGGCTTGCTGGCCGGCGAACTCACGGGTGAGGCGGTTGGCGACCTGCCGGCGTTGTACCAGCAGATCGTGCTGACGAGCGCCGGCGCGGGCCTGCTGCTGCTGGTGCTGGCGCGGCCCATCACCCGGCTGATAGACAAGGCCCGGTGAGCTTGCGGGGCTTCGGGGCGCCCCGGATAATGGCGGCCCTTCGATAACAAGAACCGGAGAGTCCGATGGCAGCCTACCTGCTCGCAGTCTGCGAAGTCACCAATCCGAACGAGAATTTCAAGAAGTACATCGGCCGCTCGTCGGAGATGATCGAAAGACACGGCGGCAAGTACGTGGTGCGCGGCCCGGCCAAGCAAATCATCAAGGGCGATTTGCTGGAAGGCAAAATCGTGATCATCTCGGAGTGGCCGTCCCAGGACGCCATTGCCGAAATGCTGGCCGATCCGGAGTACGTGAACGACGTGGCACCGCTGCGCGAGGGCACGGGCGAATACCATTTCGCCATCTACGAATGACTTGAGCTGACGGCGTCAGTCCGGCACGACCATAAACGTTGCTTCGGCCTCGGCCACAGTTTCGCCATCGCGCAATGCGCGGCCTTCGAGCACGGCCAGCCGACCCTTGCTCTTTGTCAGCCGACCTTCCAGTTCCAGGTGGGTGCCGATGGCCACGGGTTTGCGGAAACGAACCTCACATTTCGCGGTATGTGCGCGCTTGCCCTGCAGGAAAAGCCAGTTCGCCATCACGTCGTCCAGCACGCTGAACAGGATGCCGCCGTGACACTGCTGGTCGTAGCCGCAGTGGTCCGGGCCGGGCGTGAATGACGCGCGGCAGATCTCGCCGTCCATCCGGAACGCGATTCGCAGTCCGGTAGGGTTGTCGGGCCCGCACACGAAGCACTTGTTCGCGTCCGGGCGGCCCCTGGCTTCGCTCATATCCTGGCTCCCGCGGGCGGCTCGTTGCGTGGCGGCCGGCCTTCACGCATTCTAAGTGACACGAGCGAGGTGAACATGGCCTACGACAACAACAATATTTTCGCGAAGATCCTGCGCGGCGACGCGCCGGCCCACACGGTGTATGAGGACGCGCACACCCTCGCATTTCTCGACGTGATGCCGCAGGCGGACGGCCACACCCTGGTGCTGCCAAAGACGCCGGCCGAGAATATCTTTGAGCTCGATCCCGGCGCATTTGACCCCCTGATGCGCACGGTGCAGAAGGTTGCCAGGGCCGTGCGCGAGGCCTTTCCGGCCGATGGCATCCGCATCAGTCAGCTGAACGGGCCGGCAGCGGGACAGACCGTGTTTCACCTGCATGTGCACATCATTCCCTGCGTGGAAGGCAAACCGCGCACGCCGCACGCCACCTCTATGGCCGACCCGGCGGTGCTGGCCGAACATGCAGAACGGTTGCGGGCCGCACTAGAGCACTTGTGATGCTAACCAGCGAAGGCAATGGTCGAAACGCCTGCCGCACCCTCTGGTGGGTGGCCCTGTTGGCCGCTGCGCTGGCGCCAGCCACAGTCATCGCGGATGCCGGCCGCGGCGAACTGGGCGGTTACCGGTTGGGCAACGAGTACCCGTTAAACGCTGACACGAAATTTCAGACGGCCGCTGACGGCTCGCTGAAAATCACGTCGCAGGCACCTGTGAAGCCCGATGACATCCAGCAAGTGTATGTCTATGCCACACCCGCAACGCACACCATCGGCAAGATCGTCTACCACCGGGATTTTGCGGATCTGGCTGCAGCGGAGGCCCTGGCGACTGATTACCAGGTTCACCTTGAGGCCATCTACTCAGGTTGGGAACGGCTGAAGGCTCCCATCCCGATGGGCAAAGCAGGTGGGGCGATGTTGAGTCGCCTGCGACAGGGGCCCTATGCACTGATCGTGTTCTACCGCGGAACCCAGGACGGTGCTGAACTCGCCGTGGAACTGGAATACGAATCCGCTTCACCGGCACGCAAGGCGTGGAAGGCGCAACTGAAAGCGGAGACCAGCGCGCCGTGACCTCCCGCGAGCGCAAGTTGGTGGCGCCCGGCAGCGGGCTGTTCGTGGCCATCGTCAGCCTGGTGGTTGCCTTCACCGCGCTGGGTTACAACAGCTGGCGCAACGAGCAGTCGGAGTTCAACCGCAATATTCGTCGCGCCGGCTTCGAAATGCTGGTGCATGTTGCCGCGCTCCAGCGAGTTACCTATCTCGCCCATTTCGAGCAGGACCTGGACGGCGGCAATCCGCGCAACGGCTGGGTGGAGGTGCTGGTGCTTCGTGACCTGGCCGTGCTGATGCCGGAATCCATTACCCGCCACGCCGAAGAGCTTCACACGGCCTGGAATGACAACTGGATGGGGCTCGGCAAGAGCGACCTTTCGGTGGCAGCCATCGACCAGACCATCGACAAACTGCGCAAGAATGTCGTCGCGGAACTCGAAGCGCTCGACTGAGCCGCGATGCCCCGCAGGGCTGGCGCGCAGCTCACCGCGACAGGCTGTATCGCGAGGCTAAGCCGGGCTCTAGTGCTTGCCGGGTGCCAGGGCCACGCCGCGGCGCTCTTTGTAGACATAGGCCTGCAGCGCGGTCATCTGCGGATCATCGGCCGCGAGGTTCTCACCTTCCAGCGGGTTTCGAATGCACCAGTTGATCATTTCCCACAGCTGCGCGACACGGCCCAGCTGTTTCTGGAACTTCGGATAGGTCTCCGGGTGCGTATTTGCGCCGTTCGGGTGGCACTGCGCGCACGCGACGCCGTTCGTACCCAGGTCGCCGCTGGTCCACAGCGCGCGGCCCTCAGTGGCCACCTGTTCGAACTGTGCCATCCAGCGGTCTACGTCGGCGTCGGTGAACTCGTCAGCCTGGGCAGAGCCGGCAAACAGCAGGCCGCACAGCAGCGGAATCATCAGCTTCTTCATTGGTCTTTCCCCTAGTAGTGGCGCTGCGCCGCGATGCGCTGGCTCTCGGGCTGGAATGAAGTGTCTTCCGGCCGCTGCGTGTCACGATTGAACGCAACCATGCGGTTGGTATTGTTGTAGAGATTAAAGGCCAGGTCCACGCGGCCGCTGTCCACGTTCACGAACTGCCAGCCGGTGGCGTCGCGCTCGTCGAAGGGATCCGCGCGGTTCATCGGCACGGTCAGCACCGGCAGGTAACTATCGGCCTGCGCGTAGCTGCCCGGGTACGGCCACGGCCAGGCCGTGGACATCACCGACGTGAAGGCGA
>CAZTIB010000197.1:0-59686 GCA_964613615.1 uncultured Chromatiaceae bacterium | reverse complement strand
AGCGTAAGACCAAGCGCAAGACCAAGCGCAAGACCAAGCGCAAGACCAAGCGCAAGACCAAGCGCAAGACCAAGCGCAAGACCAAGCGTAAGACCAAGCGCAAGACCAAGCGCAAGACCAAGCGCAAGACCAAGCGTAAGACCAAGCGTAAGGCGTCTAAGAAGAGATAGACCGTGAGTAACGGGCCTCGCAGCGCGGGGCCCTTCACTCGCAGAAAATGCCCGCCATTGGCGGGCATTTTTCTTTGCAGCGGCAGCCGGCGGCGGGGGAGGGGCCGGTATACTCAGACGATACCTGATGCCGGAGAAGCGACCGGGGCTGGGGGGATGGACCAGAGCGAGAAAAAGCGGGCGGCGGCAGAGGCGGCGCTGGCCTTTATCCGGCCCGGCACCCGGCTGGGCGTGGGCACCGGATCTACCGTCAATTTCCTGATCGACGCGCTGCCCCGGGTGGCAGGGGATATCGAAGTCCTCGTGGCCAGTTCCGTGGCCACCGAGAGGCGGCTGCGAGCTGCCGGTTTCCAGTTAGCTGAGCTGTCTTCGGTGGGCGAGCTCGATCTCTATGTCGACGGCGCCGATGAGGTCAACAAGCAATTCCACTTGATCAAGGGTGGTGGTGGCGCCCTGACCCGGGAGAAGGTTCTGGCCGGTGCGGCGCGGCGCTTTGTTTGCATCGTTGACGAGTCCAAACGGGTGGGCGTACTCGGCAAGTTCCCGCTGCCCGTCGAGGTCATACCGATGGCTCAGGCCTTCGTCGCCCGCCAATTTGTCAAAGTCCGGGGCCAGCCAATTCTGCGCAAGGATTTCGTCACCGATAACGGCAACACCATTATCGACGTCCAAAACCTCAGCATCAGCAACCCCCTGGAGTTCGAACAGCGCTTCAACCAGGTGCCCGGGATCGTGACGGTGGGCATCTTCGCCCAACGGCCGGCGGACGTGCTGCTAATCGCAAGCGAGCATGGGGTGGAGACGCGGGAGCGCAAATAGCTCCAAAAGGAATATTGTGACAGCCCGCCTGCGGCGGGCTGATTGTTTTAGGACCAGGATTGTCGAACGAAGGTGCGAATCCATATGGTCCCCCAGCCACCCATAAGAAAACCCGCCATTGGCGGGGTTTCTTATGGGTGGCTGGGGGGCCAGGATTCGAACCTGGATTGACGGAGTCAGAGTCCGTAGTCCTACCATTAGACGATCCCCCAAGGGATCGTGTCGCGGCTCAGCGCTTGGAGTACTGGGTGGCGCGCCGGGCTTTGCGCAGGCCCACTTTCTTGCGCTCCACTTCCCGCGCGTCACGGGTCACGTAGCCCGCCTTGCGCAGCGAGGACCGCAGACCCTCGTCATAGGAGATCAGGGCACGGGTCAGGCCATGCCGAATGGCGCCAGCCTGGCCGGTCATGCCACCGCCCTCCACGTTCACCTTGACGTCGAACTTGGCGACGTTATCCGTGAGTTCGAGGGGCTGGCGAACGATCATCCGCGCGGTCTTGCGACCAAAAAACCGATCGAGCTCCTTGTCGTTGACCGTAATCTGGCCGGTGCCGGGACGAATAAACACCCGGGCCGTCGACGTCTTTCTCCGGCCGGTGCCGTAATACAACTGTGTGGACATGCCTGTCTGGGCCTCGATCAAATTTCCAGTGTTTGCGGTTGCTGGGCCGTATGCTGATGCTCGGCCCCCGGATAAACCTTAAGTTTCTTCAGCATTGCCGCGCCGAGCTTGTTCTTCGGCAGCATGCCTTTGACGGCATTGATCAACACCCGCTCCGGGTGCTGTTCAAGCATCGCGCCAAGGCTCTGCGACTTCAGATTGCCGATATAGCCGGTATGCCGATAATAAATCTTGTCTTTCAACTTGTTGCCGGTCACACGAATCTGCTTCGCGTTCACCACGACGATGTAGTCACCTGTGTCTACATGTGGGGTGTATTCGGGCTTGTGCTTGCCCCGCAGACGGGTAGCGATCGCCGTTGCCAGCCTGCCGAGCGTGCGGCCGTTGGCGTCGACGACGTACCAGTCGCGGCGCACCTCATGGGGCTTTGCCGAAAACGTAGCCATTTCCAAATATGAACCTGATGGGGCCGGCTGGGCCGACGACGAAAGGAGCGCGAGTTTAAGGGCCAACACCGGGTTTTTCAATGGATCAGGGTGCCCGGGGCAGGCGCAATGGCCCCTGGCCCGCCTATAATCCGGCCGTGGCTACTCCCGGATCAGACCTGCTGGACCGCCTGATTGGTGAGCTGGATACGGCGCTGCGCGTAGTCGCCGGCCCGGCCCGGGGCGCGACGCCCAACCCGGCAGAAGGCCTGCCGGAGCCAGAATTGAGCACCGGCGAGCGGCGTCAATCCGCGGCCCTGATGCGCGTCAATCATGCCGGGGAGATTGCAGCGCAGGCCCTGTATCGGGGCCAGGCTGCCGTCGCGCGGGATCCGGTCCAGCGCGATGCGCTGTTGCAAGCCGGCCAGGAGGAATATGAGCACCTGGCCTGGTGCGAGACCCGGATCCGCCAGCTTGGGGGCCGCACCAGCCTGCTGGCGCCCGCCTGGTATGCGGGCTCTTTCGTCATTGGCGCCCTCGCCGGCATGGCTGGCGACCGGATTAGCCTGGGCTTCCTGGCGGAAACCGAGCGCCAGGTATCGGACCACCTGGGCAGCCATCTGCAGCGCCTGCCGCCCGCCGACACCCCCAGCCGCCAGATCGTCGCCGCGATGCAGGACGAGGAAATCGCCCACGGCGAAGAGGCGCGCGCGCGCGGGGGCGCGGAATTACCGGCCCCGGTGCGCAGCCTGATGCGCGCCAGCGCCCGGGTCATGACCACACTGGCGCAGCGAATCTGAGCTCTACACGCCCTCGTTGCGACGCGTGTCACAAAACTGGCACAACGCGTTGAATCTTATGTTGAACGCGGGTTAAATCAGTTCCGGGTTATTGGGGAGAGACTGCATGACCACCAACGGCAAGGCGTTGAGCGACATACCGGCGATCAACCGGTTTCTGACTTACTGTCGCGTGCGCACCGTGCCGGCGAAGACCGTGATGATTCATGCCGGGGATACTCCCGACAGCCTGTACTACATCATCAGCGGCTCCGTCGAAGTAATGATCGAAGATGAGGACGGCAACGAAATGGTGCTGTCCTACCTGAACAAGGGACAGTTTTTCGGCGAGATGGGCCTGTTTCATGAACAGCCCGCCCGCAGCGCCTGGGTTCGCACCCGGGTCGCGTCGGAGATCGCCGAAATGACCTACGCCCGGTTTCGGCAAATTGCCAGCGAAAGCCCCGGGCTCATATTCGAACTCGCGACCCAGCTGGCGACCCGACTGGATCGCACCAACCGCAAGCTTGGCGACCTCGCATTTGTCGATGTCACCGGACGCGTGGCCCACGCGATCATGGATCTGTGTAACGAACCCGATGCGATGACGCACCCGGACGGCATGCAGATCAAGGTCAGCCGCCAGGAACTGAGCCGACTGGTCGGCTGTTCAAGGGAAATGGCGGGACGGGTGCTGAAGGTCCTGGAAGAACAGGGCCTGGTATCGGCCAGCGGCAAGACCATCGTGGTCTATAACGCGCGGCCGGAACGCACCGTCAGCGCAACCGCCAGCTGACACCAGCAACTACAGGGCGGCGGCGGCAGTGGATGGCGCTGCTGCCGCCAGTTCCTTGCGCATGCTCGTAATCGTTGCCGCGTAGTCTGCGCTGCCGAAAATCGCCGAACCCGCCACGAAGGTGTCTGCCCCTGCTGCGGCGACAGCGCCAATGTTTGCCGGCTTGATGCCGCCGTCGACTTCCAGGCGCACCTCACGACCGCTGGCCGCAATCCGCTCGCGAACCGCGCGCAGCTTGGCGAGGCTCGAAGGGATGAATGCCTGCCCACCGAATCCCGGGTTCACCGACATCACCAGTACCAGGTCCAGCTCGTCGAGGGTGTAGTCGAGACAGGACAGCGGCGTGGCCGGGTTCAGGGCCAGGCCGGGCCGGCAGCCCAGGTCCCGTATCAGGCGAATGGTCCGGTCGACATGCTCCGTAGCTTCCGGATGAAAGCTGATCCAGCTGGCACCGGCCGCGGCAAAGTCTTCAACCAGGCGGTCCACCGGCTGCACCATCAGGTGCACGTCGATGGGGGCCTGCACTCCGTGCTTGCGGAGCGCGTCGCAGACCAGCGGGCCGACGGTGAGATTCGGCACGTAATGGTTGTCCATCACGTCGAAGTGCACGACGTCGGCACCCGCATCCAGCACCGTGTCCACCTCAGCGCCCAGGCGAGCGAAATCGGCGGACAGGACAGATGGTGCGATCAGGAAGTCGGCCACGTTGAAACCCTCATTGCGGACAGAAATGCTATCACTTCAGCCCGCGACGGGCCTTGATCACGTCGTAGGCCTTGCCGATCTCGCTGGTCCGCTCCTTCGCGACCTCCAGCATGGAATCCGGCAGGCCGCGGGCCTGGAGCTTGTCGGGGTGGTGCTGATTCATCAGCCGACGATAGGCCAGCTTCACCTCGCGATCTGAAGCGCTGGCCTCCAGCCCCAAGGCCTTGTAAGCCTGGGCCAGCGCCTCATCACCGGTACCCCGGTGCACGCGCCCGCGAAAGCTACGCTGGGCATGCAGCACTGCTTCCAGTTGCGCCAGTTCCACCCGGCTGACGCCGAGGCCCGCAGCGACGCGCCACAGCAATTCCCGCTCGCGCGGCTTGATGGCGCCCTTACTGAGCCCGAGCTCCAACTGAATCTCGAGGAACGCCCGCACCAGGTCCGGCTGATGCCCGCAGGCGCGCCGCAACGCGCGCAACTGCTCGTCGACATCAAAGCCGCTCTGCTTGCCCCGGGTAAATAGCCCAATGGCCTGGCGCACCGCTTCCGGGCTCAGGTGCATGCGGTGCATGACAGCGCGCGCTGCCTGGATCTCCTCCTCGGATACGCGACCGTCAGCCTTCGCCAGGCGGCCCATCACCAGGAAAGTGGTCTCGAAGAACACCCGCCGACGATCCTGGTCGTCCATGCCGCCGCCCGCGTCGCCCAGACGCCGCCCCCCGAGGCCGCGGTCAAACTGGTGGCCCAGCAGCGCCCCCACGAAGGCCCCGACGTAGCCCCCGGCCATAAAGCCGAGCAGACCGCCGCCGACCTTGCCGAGCCAGCCGTTCAAGACGCGCAGCGCCCGTCGCGTGGCAGGCGGACAGCAGCTAATATGGCGGTTTTTTTCACGGCACCAGCGAGCACATTAATCATGGCGGAAGCATTGTACGAGTCGACAGTGTCCGGGCTGTCGCGAATCAGTCAAGGCAAGGTCAGGGATATTTACGCGGTGGATGAAGACCACCTGCTGATCGTCACCAGCGACCGGCTGTCGGCCTTCGACGTCGTACTGCCCGACCCCATCCCGGGCAAAGGCGAGGTATTGACGCGCCTGTCGGCGTTCTGGTTCGCCCGCACCGCCGGGATCGTCCGCAATCACGTGGCTGAGCTGAGCCTGGAACAGGTTGTGCCTGACAGTGCCGAGCGCAGCGAGCTGGGCGGCCGCGCAATGGTTTGCCGGCGTCTCCAGCCGCTGCCCATCGAGGCCGTGGTGCGCGGCTACCTGATTGGCTCGGGCTGGAAGGACTACCGGGCCAGCGGGCAGGTCTGCGGCATTGAATTGCCAGCCGGTCTGAAGCAGGCCCAGCAGCTGCGGGAACCGATATTTACGCCGGCCACGAAGGCCGCGGTAGGGGATCACGACGAGAACATCAGCTTTGCCCAGGCAGCCGAACTGGTGGGCGAGGAACTCGCAGAGCGCGTGCGCGAGCTAAGCATCCGGATCTACCTGGAAGGTGCGGCCTATGCCGCCGAGCGCGGCATCATCATTGCCGACACCAAGTTCGAGTTCGGCCTGGATAAAGGCGGCGAGCTGTACCTGATCGACGAAGTGCTCACCCCGGACTCGTCCCGCTTCTGGCCAGCCACCGAGTACGCCACCGGCATCAGCCCACCCAGCTTCGACAAACAATACGTGCGCGACTACCTGGAGACACTGGACTGGGACAAGACAGCGCCCGGTCCGCGGCTGCCCGCTGAGGTCATCCGGCGCACCAGCGAAAAGTACCGGCAAGCCCTGGAGCTGTTAACCAGTTCAGACTGAGCGCATCTGCCGCACGTTAGAATGCCGTGCTGGGGCCCGCCCTGCCGGCCCGGAGACACGCAGCCATCGCCACGCTGACGGACAAGGTAGAGGCCCTGCTCTGGGCACCCAAGGTCAACGAGCTGCCCGGCGTTGCGCGCCTGGGCATCAAGCTGGTGCGTTTCATCTATGCGGTACTGCGCGACGCAGGGGCCGGCAACCTGCCGATGCGGGCGATGGGGCTCGTCTACATCACGATCCTGTCCGTCGTCCCGCTGCTGGCTATCAGCTTTTCCGTACTTCGCGGCTTCGGCTTTCACAAGCAGATGGAGCCTGTTCTTTACAGATTCCTGGCGCCCCTTGGTGACAAAGGTGTTGAGCTGACGAACCAGGTGATCGGCTTCGTGGATAATGTGCAGGGCTACGTCGGCGCAGCCGTCGGCGCCCTGGTGCTGCTGATTTACACGGCGCTGTCGATGGCAGAGAAGGTAGAAGACAGCATGAACTTCGTCTGGCGCGTGGAGCGTTCGCGCAATATGGCCCGGCGCCTCAGCGAGTTCCTCAGCGTGATCCTGCTGGGGCCGGTGGTCATGGTCACTGCGATCAGCCTGCTCGCGGCAGCGGAGAGCACGGCGGTGGTCCGCGAATTGCGCGGCATCGCCGCTGTCGGTCAAACGCTGTTGTTCGCCGGTAAGCTGGTGCCCTACCTGCTAGTGGTTGGCGGTTTCAGCTTTGCATACTGGTTCCTGCCCAACACGCGTGTGCGGTTGGGCGCTGCGCTCGTGGGCGGCCTGGCAGGCGGCATGCTGTGGGCAGCCAGCGGCTCACTGTTTGCGGCTTTCGTCGTGAACTCCGTGCGCACGATGAGCATCTACGCGACCTTTGCCGTCGTGATCATCGCGCTGATCTGGCTGTATCTCTGCTGGCTGATCCTGCTGGTCGGCGCCCAAGTTGCGTTCTACGTGCAACATCCCGAGCACCTTCGGCTGGGCTTCCGGCGGGTCACGCTCGGCGGACGCCGTCGGGAAGAAATCGCACTGAGCCTGATGAGCCTGATCGCTGCACGCTTCCGCGACGGTGCGCAGCGCCTGCAGATGCAGGACGTGGCCGACGAGCTGGCCCTGCCCAGCCTGGTGATCGGCGCGGTCGGCCAACGTCTCGAGTCGGCAGGACTGCTCACGCGCACCCAGAAAGACGAACTGCTACCCGGCCGCGACCCCGGCCAGATCCGCCTCCGCGACGTGCTCGACGCGGTGCGTGAACCGCAAATGATGGACGTGTTCCCGGAAGGCAACTGGCCCGCCGGTGTCAGGCGCATAGCAACTCAGGTCAGCGGCGCGATCGAACAAAGCCTGGGCGGACAGTCACTCTACGACATCATCGACGCCCCGCGCGGCGAGACCTCACAGAACCGAGTCGCGTCGGGGTCCCTGAAATAACGCCGGACATCGTTCTTGAACCCGTGCTACTTCGCCGGCGGGTCGGGGTGTCTGTCTGTCACGCCGGCTAACGCTAGTGATCAATTCAGGCGTGACAGGAAGACCTTGGTGGGCCAGGGAGATGGGCGCCAAAGATAGGCTGGAGGTCAAATCGCGACAGCGGCACGCGACTCAACAACCCACCGTCGCCACCCTCCCCCAATGACGGGTGGAGTCAGACTCACCACGACCAACGAGTTAAAGGCACGGACGTCGGCGTCAGTACGCAATTGAAAGCCCGCCAGGCTCCAGGGCCGTGCAGGGGAAAGCTTTTTCAGGCGACTACAAAACCGGAGCCAGAAAAAGCTTTCCCCTGCGCGGCCGCCGCCGGCCTTGAACTATCTTCGATCCACCCCAGCGACCCGACTGCCCGTCAGTTCCCCGCAATCGTCATGCCCCCCACCAGCACAGACCCCGTCCTGATCCCCCCCCGGACATCAATATCCGTCCCGATCGCCTCAATCTGCTTGTACATGTCGGCGAGATTACCGGCCACCGTGATCTCGTTGACGGGATAGCAAAGTTCACCGTTCTCCACCCAGAAGCCGGCCGCGCCCCGCGAATAGTCGCCGGTCAACGTGTTAACGCCCTGCCCCATCAGCTCCGTCACCAGCAGGCCGCGGTCCATTCCGCCCAGCAGCTCAGCGTAGCTTTCGCCCGTACTTTCAACGACGAGATTGTGGATGCCACCCGCATTGCCGGTGCTCTCGAGACCAAGCTTGCGAGCGTAGTAACTGCCCAGCACGTAGCCGCGCAGCACGCCCGCTTCTATCAGCGGTCGGTCGGCAGTGGCCACGCCTTCGGCATCGAAGGGGGCGCTCGCCAGGCCGGCGAGTATGTGCGACTGCTCGGCCACCTGCGCCAATTCTGCGAATACGGATTGGCCCAGCGCATCGGCCAGGAACGTCGACTTGCGATAGAGGTTGCCGCCGCTGATGGCGCCCACCAGGTGTCCGAACAGGCTGCGCGCCAGGCGGGCCGGATACAGCACCGGCACGGTGACCGTATTCAGCTTGCGGGCACCGAGCCGCCGGACTGCCCGGTTGGCGGCCTCGCGGCCAATTTGCGGGGCGCTTTCCAGGTTCTGCGGCGCACGAGCCACCGTGTACTCAAAGTCACGCTCCATTGTGCCGTTCTCACTTGCCAGCACGGCACAGGACAGGCTGTGCTGACTGCTCGGGTAGCCGGCGAGGAAACCGTGCGAGTTGCCGTAGACGCGGGCACCTGCGTGTGTCGACAGGGTTGCTCCCTCGGAATTGGTAATTCGGGCATCGTGCGCCAGGCTGGCAGCCTCGCACTCCTGGGCAATTTCGATGGCGGCCCCAGGCTCGAGGTCCCACGGGTAATACAAGTCGAGATCCGGTATGTCGCGCGCCATTCGCTCGGGCGCCGCGAGACCGGCATATTCATCCTCAGCTGCATAGCGGGCCAGCACGCAGGCTTTCTGCACGGATTCCGCGATGGCCTCCGGATCGAGGTCCGAAGTGCTGGCACTGCCCTTGCGGTGGCCAAAAAATACGGTGACGGCGAGGCCCTGGTCCCGATGGTATTCAAGCGTTTCGACCTCACGCATGCGCACCGTCGCCGACAGCCCCGCCCCGCGGCTCGCGCTGGCCTCCGCCTGGCTCGCCCCGAGTTCGGCTGCTGTGGCCAGCGCCGCGCTCACGCGTTCCGTCAGCGTTGCAAGATCGCGATCCGTCGTGGCATTCATGGCTACAATCCGTTCTGGCTTTCAGCGCGTAGTCTACCTCGCGCGTTTTGGCTCGCTACCTTCGACTCGGATAAACTGCATCAATGAACACAATAGTCGGCATTCTGATGGGTTCTCCCAACGACTGGGAGGTCGTCACCCACACCTCATCCACCCTCGATGGCTTCGGCATCGGTCACGAGGTCAACGTAATCTCGGCCCACCGCAGCCCGCATCGGCTCACGGAGTATTGCGAGAGCGCGAAAGATCGCGGCCTGCAGGTGCTGATCTGCGGTGCCGGCCTCGCCGCCGCGCTGCCGGGGGCAGTGGCAGCCCTGACGCCGCTGCCGGTGCTCGGCGTACCACTGTACTCGAAGGCGACCGGGGGCATGGACGCATTGCTGGCCATGTCACAAATGCCGGGCGGCGTGCCGGTTGGCACTTTGGCGATTGGCAAACCCGGCGCGGTGAACGCTGCCGTGCTGGCGGCCTCAATCCTGGCTCTGTCGCACCCCGAAATTGCCACTGCGCTGGACGATTATCGGGCGCGCCAGACGCAGGCGGTGCTGGACCTGGGTGATCCGCGGGACAGTTAAGGTCCGCTCTATTCCAGGTCTTCGACGCCGGGCGGGCGCCGGTTCTGCCGAAAGTCCCGGCGCTTCAGCCAGATGACGAGTCCCGCCATGACCAGCGTCACACCCGCCACCAGGCAAAGCGTCGGCCAGTACCAGTAGTTGAGATACATCGACGCACCGAGTGACGCGAAGCCGGCTGCCAGGTAGAAGTACGGCAGCAGCTCGTAGACGGGTTTAGACAGCCAGATGTACACGGCTCTCGTCAGGCGGCGCCGCCGGTCCCGCCAACCGTGAGGCCATCCACACGCAGCGTCGGTTGACCGACCCCCACCGGCACTGACTGGCCTTCCTTGCCACACACGCCCACGCCTTCGTCGAGCTGGAGATCGTTACCCACCATCGAGACCTTCTGCAGGACGGAGGGCCCATCACCGATCAGCGTCGCGTCGCGGATCGGCGCCCCAAGTTTGCCGCCTTCGATCAGGTACGCCTCGCTGGCCGAAAACACAAACTTGCCGGACGTAATGTCGACCTGACCGCCGCCGAAGTTGCGCGCGTAAATGCCGCGGTCTACGGACGCAATAATTTCGTCTGGATCGTGAGGTCCCGGCAACATATAGGTGTTGGTCATTCGCGGCATCGGCAAATGCGCAAAAGATTCGCGGCGGCCGTTGCCCGTTGGCTCCACGCCCATCAAACGGGCATTCATCTGATCCTGCATGTAACCGACGAGCTGGCCTTTTTCGATGAGTGTCGTGCAGCGCGTTGGCGTGCCTTCGTCGTCCATGTTCAGCGAACCGCGCCGCCCGGGTAGCGTGCCATCGTCCACCACGGTGCAGAGGTCTGACGCCACGCGTTCGCCCATGCGACCGGCGAAAGCTGAAGTTCCCTTGCGATTGAAATCGCCTTCCAGCCCGTGGCCGATGGCTTCGTGCAGCAGCACACCCGGCCAGCCGGGGCCCAGCACAACAACCGTCTCGCCGGCCGGCGCGGGCACCGCCTCCAGGTTCACCAGCGCCTGGCGAACGGCTTCCCGCCCGAAGCCCTGAGCGCGCTCGGCATCCAGAAAGTAGTCGTAGGCGTAGCGACCGCCACCCCCACTGTAGCCCTGCTCGCGATGTTCACCGTCCTCGACGATCACCGCCACATTCAGTCTCACCAGGGGCCGGACGTCGGCGGCGTAGACGCCATCGCTGGAGCAAACCAGCACGATTTCCTGCACACCGGCGATGCTGGCCATAACTTGCTTGACCCGCGGATCGAGGGCCCGGGTTGCCCGATCGACCTCCTGCAACAGCGCCACCTTGTCGCTGTCAGGGAGCGATATTGTGGGGTCGAGCGCTGAGTAGAGCCGCTGCTCGCCGGCGGGCGACCAGGCCTGCACCGCGCCATGCTGACCGTGCCGGACGATGGCACCCGCCGCCTGTGACGCCGACATCAGCGCCGGCGCGACAATCTCATCAGAGTAAGCAAAGCCGGTTTTCTCGCCGGCCACGGCACGCACGCCAACGCCCCGTTCGACGTTGTATGCACCTTCTTTGACAATGCCGTCTTCCAGGGACCATGACTCGTGGCGGGCGACCTGGAAGTACAGCTCGGCGGTATCTACACCGCCACGCAGCAGCGCGTTGAGCGCATCGTCGAGGTGTCTTTCATTGAGCTCTGCCGGCGCCAGCAGGCGCTCTTCGGCCAGCTGCAGCGGATTGGCTGTCGTGTCGCTCACGCGTCCTTGTCTCCACCTTTGATCGGTAGCTCGATATTTGCGCGCCGGTGCTCCAGCACCGGGAATTCCGCCCGCAGGTGCGCCGGCCGACCCAAGTCTACGCCGACCAGGTGCACACCCGGCCGTTCATCGGCCATTAACAGCACTTCTCCCCAGGGTCCGGCAAGCATGGAATGGCCCCAGGTCTGGCGTCCTCCCGGGTGCGCACCGGTCTGCGCCGCGGCTGCCACATAGCCCAGCATATCGATGGCGCGAGCCCGGACCAGCACTTCCCAGTGAGCGCTGCCGGTAGGACGTGTAAATGCCGCAGGCACGGCCACCAGCTCTGCCCCTTCGTGGGCCAGACGACTGAACAACTCGGGGAAGCGAAGATCGTAGCACACGGCTACACCCAGCCGGCCCCAGGGTGTGTCCACCGTCAGCGGCCGGTGCCCGGGCGCCGTATGTGTCGATTCGCGATAGGCTTCGTCGGCGCCCGGTATCTGCACATCGAACAGGTGCATCTTGTCGTATCGGCCTCGCTGCACACCGTCTGCATCGTAGATAAGGCAGGCGGCCGCAGGCCGTGGTTCGCCAGGATCCTGGATGGGCACCGTGCCACCCACCAGCCACAGCCCATGTCGCTGGGCCATGTCGGCCAACGCCGTCTGAATGGGCCCGCTGCCATCGGGCTCGGCAATCTCCCGACGATAAGCGTCCGCCGCACCCATGCCAGCAAAATTCTCCGGCAGCACGGCGACGGAAGCACCGCCGCCTGCCGCTTCCCGGAGCAGGCTGTCGGCGGTGGCAAGATTCGCCGCGACGTCATCCCCGCTTTGCATCTGCACCAGGGCCAGCACGAAATGTCGCGAAGCACTCATGGCGTATCGGCCGCTCCGTTGGCCGGCAACGACTCGGGCGGAACCCGCCTCGATTCGGGCAGGGGCACCAGTACGGCTTCCGGCAGCACTGCAGGCAGCAGCGCCTCGCAGTTGCTGAAGCGTGATGTGTCCACGTCGGCACGCTGGATCTTGTCGATGGCCGGCTGATCCCAGCTACCCTGGATTTCGTAGTACGACTCGCCGAGCTGGCTCAGGGGCTTGCGAAATATCCGCGAGATCAGCAGCATTGCTGCGCCCACCCCGGGTCCGCCCACCACGGCGCCGCCAAGCGCTAAAACGTTCGATACGTGCGGGCGCACCACGGCGAGCTGATCATAGTTCTGATCCCGCATGCTGGCGCGCCCGACGATACCGAGATCGGCCACCCCGCCCTCAAGCCCGAGGTTGCAGGTGTAAGCCTCGCCAGACTCCAGAGTGAAGCTGCCTTCCAGCACATTGAAGCTCAATCCCTCGTCAAAAACATCGCGAAAATCCAGCGCAAGGCGCCGGGGCAGGGACGCGATGCTAAGCATGCCAAGCACGCGGCCGCTCCCGGGCTCCACGTCGAGCAATGCCCCTTCCTTAACGCGCATTTGCACCTGACCGGACGCGCTGCTGAGAAAGTCTGCCGCCGGCGGCCCGGGCCAGCTCACATCGGCCGTTACCCGTCCTGACTTGCCTTCAAGCAGCGGCTGGTAACCCAGCCTCACCAGGGTGTCCTTCACGTCGTCCGTGCGCAGCTCACCCCGCACCCGCGTGCGCTGCCTTGCCAGGTCGCCGTCGAGCACCAGCCAAGCCCCGTCGCCAGTGACCGTGAAGCTCTCTGCACTGGTCTGGATCGGACTCGCAACCAGGCCATCTGCGTTGCTGTCGACGCGCGCGTCCAGGCTGCCGAATTCCAGTTCGCCCAGGCGAAAGTCGGCCACTTTTATCGCGATGGGCGGCACCCCGCGGGGATCCGCGGGTTCGCTGTCATCGCCCACTTCGCTTTCGAGCAACCACAGGCGGCTCATGTCCACCAGCAGCGGGCGTTGGGGTGCCGGTACATCCGGCACGATCACGGTCCCCAGGGCCCACGGTGAATCCAGGGCGATTCGCCAGGTGCCGGGTTGTCGCGTCGCGAAAACTTCAGCGTCCGGGAAGCGCTGACCAAAGATCACCAGGTCTTCCACCGAGAAGGCCGCTTCACGATACAGCTCCAGCCAGCGCTGTGTGGCATCGCCATCGGCCAGGGCAATCCAGTCGACAAGCCGTAACTGATCGAGGCTTCCCGACAACTCGATGCCCGGTAACACCGGCAACAGCGCAGGCCCATAGCCCGAGTGCACGGCTCCGCGCTCAATCACCCAGCCGGCGTCGCTTCGGTCCATCCGGAACACCCACGCCAGATCGTCGCGCAACTGACCGTTTACGCCCAGCACGCTGTCCTGAAAATCAAGCTGCAATGCTAACGGTGCCGGCTCACCAGGGACCTTGGCGAAGGGTGGCGGCAAACGGCTTTCCACCGCCGTCAGATCGGCGCGCACCCGCATCTGCAGTGAGCCACTGTCAGGACCCCCGGCGGGCAACAGGACCATTGCGCGCCAATCAGCGTCGCCGGAAAAACGTTCCTGTTGCGGCAATTCCAGCGTTTGCATCCACCTCCGCAACGGTGTGCGACTGGACAGCAGTGCAAAGTGGCTGTGGCGCGCACTGTCCGCACCGGCAGGCCGCAGTTTCACCTGCACCGGTTCGCCCAGCAGCGTGGCATCCAGGCGGTCGGCCGACAGGCGCGTATTCTCGAGGTTCACCTTGCCGCGGATTCCGTCGAGCTGGAAGGCGAGACCGTCGAAACCCAGGTTACACGTCTGCGCGTCGAAGCTTGCGCTCAGACGGTAATCCTCCGGACGCATGACCGGCAAGCGCAATGCCAGTGTCGCGTCGAGGTCGCCTTCACCGTTGATTCGTGTCAACACCGAGCCCAACGTGTCGGCGATCGGCATCGCCAGCAGCAGATCGCGTAGCTCCATCACGGCCGTTGGTTGGACGATGTCAATGGCCAGCAGGCCCTTGCGAAGATCGTCGAAGCGTACGTCCTGATTTTCCAGCTCAACGTTAGCGATACGGCCCCGATTACTCGTGGTGTATATGCTCACGCCGTCGAAGACCAGGTCCGCGGTCAACGCTTCTACCGGCGGCCAGCGATCGGCGAAATTCAGCTCTGCGTCTGCGAGGGCGAGGTCGGCCCGAAACACGCCTTCACCCCGCTCGTAAGGAAAGGCCCGCAGCGGTCCCCGCCAGCGGAGGCTGCTGTCATCCAGGCGGCCGCCCACGAAGGCCCGCCGCAGCCAGCGACTCACCTGGGGAGGAAAGCGCCTGAGGGGAAGAAAATCCAGCGCCGCAGCTGCCGACGATGACCGGAACCGGGCATCGAGGTCGAGGAAAGGACTTCGCCCGTCCGCCGGGAACAGCATTTCGAAACTCGAACTGCCGCTTAGCTGTTGCGTGCTCATCTGCACACCGTCGCTGAGCACGCGCAAACCGTCGTCCGTGATCCGCCAGACCAGCAGTCCGGACAGCGAGTCCGTTTGCAGGGGCGCCTCGAAGAGCGCCGGCCACTGCCACTGGGTCTCGCCGCTGGCAAGCTCGAGCCGGCCGCCGGCCTGGTCGACCACCAGTTCGCCCGTGAGTCCGGCCGCTGTCACCTCACCCGGCAGATTGATGACACCCAGGCCAGCAAAGTTCAGGCTGAGCTCAAATGCTGGCGCCATCCCGGCAGGTTGCCGAAGGGCAATACGCATGTCGCGAACTTCGCCGCGCAAATCCTCCGGCAGCAGCCGGGCTCGCGTCTCGCTGCCGGCCAGTCCCCTGACCAATGCGTACGCGTCCTGAAGGCGCAGATAGCCCGCACTGCCGTCGCACTCGCGGCCCCCATCAGCCACACTCAGGCAACTCAGCGTGGCCTCCGTGCGAGGCCAGACCCGGCCGCCGCGACCAACGCGCAGGTCGGTAGCGCCGAAGAGCCAGCCGGATCCGTTGTCTTCCCACTCGAAGCGCCCGGCGAGCAGGTCCACGCGCTCGATGAGTTCACCCTTGTCGCGAAATTCCAGGCCACGCAAATCGAGGTCGGCCGCCACCGTCCGCGGTTGCTGCCCGATGAAACGAGCCACCAGCGTCAAGTCACCGGTTGCCGCTGCCAGGGGCGTTGGCATGCCGACTATCAGCTGGGCAAGGGGCGGAATATCCAGGTCGCTGGCATCTATCGTAATTCGCCATACGGCCGCTGCAAGATCGGCGTCCGGGCCAAGCAGGCGGCCGCTGGCATCAGCGGAAATCCTGACGCTGCCAGTCTGTGCGCCACTGATGTCTGCCTCGCCCGCCGCAGCAAGTTGATCGGCACGCAGTTCGATATCCAGCTCCTGCAGCCGCGCGACCAGCGGTTCGCCGGGCGCCAGCACATCGCTGTAATTCACATCGATGTTCTGCAGGCGCACCCTGAGTTTTTCGAGCTCGGGCTGATCGGGTTCCCTGCGAGGTAACCACGCATCCAGCGGCAGATCCTGCAACGTAATGGCGCCATCGGCAGTCCGCTCGACGGCCAGTCGCGCACCCGACAGGCCCACGGATGCCGGCACCACGCGCCGGTCGAGCAGCAGGCTCACGATGTCCACGCCGACGGATACCTCGTCGGCCCGCGCAATAGTGTCGCCAGTGTCCGGTGACAGGATGCGAACTTCATACAAAACCAGCTCCGGACCGCGCAGCGGCCAGCTGGCGCTGAGCCGGGCAAACTGCACATCGAACCCGGTGGCCAGCGCGGCTGCGTCGCGAACCTCCTGCTGGTATTCGGACAACTGCGGCAGCAGCAAGCGAATGAGGCCGACCACGAGCGCCAGCACGATGACGACGCTGGCGGCGGTGTAAACCAGTGCGCGCAGCAGTTTGCCCATGACACCGACCATCTGCGGCAGCCTCAGACGAGCACGACGTCGAAGCGGTCCTGGGCAAACATGGACTCGCTTTGCAGCCGGATAGGCTTACCGGTGAATTCTTCCAGCTCGGCCAGGCTGGCCGATTCTTCATCCAGCAACATCTCCACGACGTCCTGGTGGGCAAGGACGATCAACTCCTTGAAACTGAACTGGCGGTGCTGGCGCAGCACCTCACGAAAGATCTCATAACAAACGGTTTCCGCAGTCTTCACGTAACCGGTGTTGTGACAGGTTCGACATGGTTCGCAGAGGATATGTTCCAGGCTCTCGCGCGTGCGCTTGCGGGTCATCTCCACCAGTCCCAGGGGCGAAACCTGGGTCACCTGGGTGCGCGCGTGGTCACCTGCCAGCGCCGCGTCCAGTGCTTCCAGTACCTGCTCCCGGTGGGCAGGTTCTTCCATGTCGATGAAATCGATGATGATGATGCCGCCGAGGTTGCGCAGGCGGAGCTGGCGAGCAATAGCCACGGCGGCCTCGAGATTGGTGCGAAAGATCGTCTCCTCGAGGTTGCGATGTCCAACGTAGCCGCCCGTGTTGACGTCCACGGTCGTCATGGCTTCCGTCTGATCGATCACGATGTGGCCGCCGGACTTCAGCGGCACAGACCTTTCCAGGGCGCGCTGAATCTCGTCTTCGATACCGTACATGTCGAGAATCGGCCGACGGCCCGTATAGAGTTCTACAGAGTCGGCAATCTCCGGCATGAAACTCTCGGCGAAGCTCCGGATACGTGCGTACGCCGTTGCAGAGTCCACGCGCACACGCTGAATCCCGGAACTGACCAGGTCGCGCACCACCCGTAACTCCAGCGGCAGGTCCTCGTGGACGAGCTGCTCGGCGTTGGCCTGCGCCGACTGACCCTGAACCGAATCCCAAAGGCGACCAAGAAACAGCATGTCGGCGCGCAGGGCCTCAGTCGCCGCACCTTCGGCGGCGGTGCGAATGATGTAGCCGCGGTCGTTGTCCTCCGGCAGCAGCATTTCAACGGTTTCCCGCAGGCGCGTGCGTTCCGCCTCGTCCTCGATGCGGGCCGATACGCCGACACTGCCGCTGCCGGGCAACAGCACCAGGTAACGGGATGGGATCGTGACCTGCGTGGTCAGGCGCGCCCCCTTGGTACCAAGGGGGTCCTTGAGCACCTGCACCAGCAGTTCGTCGCCTTCCCGCAGCAGATCGCGAATCGCCGGCTCCTCGTCGCCGTTGCGGCGGCCGGCGGACCCGATGTCCGACACGTGCAGGAAACCGGTTCGCTCCAGACCTATGTCGATGAATGCCGCCTGCATGCCCGGCAATGCCCGCGATACCCGGCCCTTGTAAATGTTCCCGGCCAGGCCGCGGCGGGAGGCGCGTTCCACCAACAGTTCCTGGAGTACGCCGTTCTCGACGACCGCCGCCCGGAGCTCCCGGGGAGTCACATTGATCAGGACTTCTTCGCCCATCGTATTCACGTTCCGCCACCGAGCAGACGATACCCGAAAGATTCCAGCAACCGCGCCGTCTCGTAGAGCGGCAAGCCCATCACACCTGAATAGCTGCCGTGCAACGATTCGATGAACACCGCACCCAGGCCTTGTATGGCATAGGCGCCGGCCTTGTCCGCCGGCTCGCCATGATCCCAGTAAGCGGCAGCCTCGGCATTGCTAATAGCGCGAAACCTGACCTCGGAGCGGCTTACCGCGTGTCGGCACGTCGAGTCGCCCACCAACGCCACCCCGGTGTACACCTCGTGGCTGGAGCCGCTGAGAGCGGCCAGCATCCGCAAAGCGTCTGCCCGGTCCGAGGGCTTGCCGAAAATATTGCCGTCGTGCACCACTGCGGTATCTGCTGCCAGCACCAGTTCGGTCTGCTCCGCCACCGATGCTGCCACGGCGCGCGCCTTGCCGACGGCTACACGGCGCACATATTCATCCGGGGGTTCTCCGGGCCGGGTCGCCTCATCCGTATCGGCCGGGCGAACCACGCACGGGACACCCAGCTGCTGCAGAAGCGCCAGGCGGCGAGGCGACGCCGAAGCCAGGTACATGCGGGGCTGCGTCACGCGCGGTGGTAGGGGTGGCCGGCCAGCAGGGTCCAGGCGCGGTAGAGCTGCTCTGCCACCAGCACCCGCACCATGCCGTGGGGCAGCGTGAGCCGGGACAGGGACCAGAGCCGCTGGGCCCGGTCGCGGCATCCGGCATCCAGACCGTCTGCCCCGCCCACCGCCAGCGCGACGCGCGGATACCCGGCCAGCCACTTTTCCAGTTCACCGGCCAGTTCCGCAGTGCTCCACTCCGACCCACGTTCGTCCAGCGCAATCAGCAAATCACGGCCATCGACGCGGCGTAGTATCCGTTCTCCTTCCCGCGCGCGCGCTTTCCCGGCGCTGTCGCGGCCACTGCGGGCCCCGCTCGGAATCTCCTGCAGCTCGAGCTGAATGTGCCCCGGCATGCGTTTTCGATAGGTTTCGAAACCCTCGCCGATCCAGGCAGGCAGGCGTGTGCCCACGGCGAGTAGTGAAATGCGCATACAGGCAGCTCGTGGCGCCCGTCAGGCACCCGCCCCCGCCTTTGACCCCGCAGAACCCGTTGAATCGTTGGTCAGGTCCCAGAGCTTTTCGAGTTTGTAGAAGTCCCTGACCTCAGGTTGCATCACGTGCACGACGACATCCTGCAGGTCTACCAGCACCCATTCGGAAGCTTCGGTGCCCTCGACGCCGATGGGCGCGTAGCCCTCGGCTTTCGCACGTTCGACAAGGCGCTCGGCAATGGACTTCACGTGTCGGCGCGAAGTGCCACTGGCAATCACCATGTAGTCTGTAATGGACGTGATGCCCGACACATCAAGCACGCGAACTTCCCGTGCTTTCATATCGTCGAGCACCTCTTTCGTCATCGTTACCAGTGCACTGCTATCGGTCACTCGATTCTCCTGCTCATGCGGTCATGCTTCATCGCTTGTCTGTTTTCCGTCATACATAACAATTGCTCTGCGCCAAAACTGCGCGTACCGATTCCGGAACAAGGAATCGTGGATCTCCACCGCCGGCAATCTGCTCACGAATCGCCGTGGATGAGATATCCAGCGCGGTCACCGGGTGCACATAGATGCGCCCGGCCCCGGTTGCCAGATCACTGGGGACGCGGGTCTGGCGGGCCGCCAGCCAGCTGCCGAGCACCCCGGTATCGGGCGGCTGCCACCCCGGTCGATGCGCCACCATAAAGTGCGCATAGTCGGCCAGTTCGTCTGCCCTGTGCCATTCCGGCAGACCGAGAAAAGCGTCCATGCCAAGTATCAGCACAAAACTCTGTCCGGGCAGTTCCTGGTGCAGCGAGATCAACGTGTCGATGGTGTAGGAAGGGCCGGTGCGCTGGAGTTCACGCCGATCGACGCTGAACTGACCCACATCCGCAACGGCGGCCTCGAGCATCTGCACGCGCAGGTCAGGCCCGGCGCGCGGCGCCTCTCGATGCGGGGGCAGGTGCGACGGCAGGAAGCGGACGGCCTCGAGATCCAGCAGTTCGCAAACCTCCAGCGCCGTGCGCAAGTGGCCGAAGTGCACCGGGTCGAAGCTGCCACCGTAGATGCCGATAGACCGACTGGACGCGTCCGTTGCTGGGCTCACGCAGTCTCCGCTTGCAGCGCCGCGCCACCCGCAAGGCCAAGCGTCAGTTCCAGCAAGGCATTCCAGGGCAATCCCGGCCGGGCCCCTTTTACGATCCTGTCGGCAGCCGCCGCCTGGTGCAGCAGCCGCCGCGCGCCCGCCACGCCGACACGCCGTGCTGCCCTGCCTACCAGCGATTCCCGCTGGCTCCAGACACCGGCCGCAGACAGCGCGCGGGCCAGGGGCTCCCCGTGCCCGGCACGGAGGGTGACGGTGCTCAAAGTCGTGAGTTCGCGCACCAGGCTCCAGAGGACCAGCGTGGCAGCCACGCCTTCCTGCTCCAGGTGCCGGAGTATCCGGGTGGCACGAGGGCCGTCACCGGCCAGCGCAGCGTCGGCAAACTGGAAAACATCGTAACGGGCGCCGTCGGCTACCGCGGCGCGGACGGCGTCGACATCCACGCGTTTGCCGGCGGTGAGCAGCACGAGTTTATCGATCTCCTGTTTCGCGGCCAGCAGGTTGCCCTCAACTCGCGCGGCCAGCAGCTCCAGGGCTGGCGCGTCGTATTCCAGCCCGGCGGCCCGCAGGCGCCCGGCCAGCCAGGCCGGCAGCTCACTTGCCTCGGGCGGGCGCAGAGGCACCCAAACGCCGGCGTCAACCAGGCTCTTCACCCACTTGGTCTGCGCCGCGCGACCGGTCAGTGCCGGCGTCATGACGACGATGATTTTGTCCGGTGGCGGGTCAGCCGCCAGCGCGGTGAGATGCCTGGCGCCGGCATCACCCGGCTTGCCCGTCGGCAGGCGCAGCTCCACCAGCTGTGATTCGGCAAACAGGGACAGGTTGTCGAGATTGCGCTGCAGCACGTCCCAGTCGAAGCCACGTTCGGCGACGTAACGCTCGCGCCCGGCGCAACCCGCTTTGCGAGCAGCCTCGCGAATGGTGTCCAGCGCCTCTTCCACGAGCAAGGGCTCGTCACCCGACAAGAGATAAATGGGTGCCAGACCGGCACGAAGCTTTGCGGGTAATTGGCGGAGGTTCAGCCGCACGCGTTCAGCCGGCCACCTGGCTCCACTGGATGCTTTCTTCGGCCAGCAGGACCGGAATGCCGTCGCGAACTGGATAGACCCGGTGGCCGTCGCGGCTGATCAGGGCCTCGCTGCAGGCCTCGGCAACCCGCTCGTCGGCTTCGTTCTGAACCGTGCCGTGGCGAATGGCGGCGTTGAGCGTATCGAGCCGTGCTGCGTCCAGTATCTCGAGGGGAAGGCGGGTAACGGGGCAGCAAATAATGTCCAGCAGGTTCTTGTCCATTAGCGTGGCGGCGACGTGGGAAATCAATATAACACAGGGCTTTCAGGGCTCCTCCTGCCGCGATGCGGCGGGCGCGTCGGGAACCGGATCGTAGCCGCCCGCGGTAAAGGGATGGCAACGTCCGAGACGCCGCAGGCTCAACCAGCCGCCGCGCAGGAGCCCGAAGCGGTCGATGGCTTCGCGAGCGTATGCGGAACAGGTGGGGTAGAACCGGCACCTCGGGCCCAGCAACGGCGACAGGTAGCGCTGGTAGGCACCAATCACGCTCCCGGCCAGGGCTGCCGCGCGACCCGCAGGTGGCGCCCCACCGGGCTGTTGTTCAGCCTGCTCCGGCAGCGGCCACCTCCTCGGCAGCGGACTTGATCGCCTGGATCATCGCGTTCAGCCCGTTGCTCCGCGTCGGGCTAAGGTGCGCATCGAGCCCGATTGCCGTAATGAAAGCCGGTGGCGTTGTCACGATCTCCCGCGCATCACGGCCGTTATACACGCGCATCAGGATCGCGATCAGCCCCGAGACAATGGCGGAGTCGCTGATCGCCTGAAAGTCCAGGCGGCTATCGCTGGCTGCGGTGTGCAGCCACACCTGCGACTGACACCCGTGCAGAAGACTATCCTCGGTGCGCCACGCTTCCGGAAACTCCGGCAACTTGCGGCCCATGTCGATGATGTATTGGTAACGATCGATCCAGTTGTCAAAGAAACTGAATTCCTCGATCAGCTCGCGCTGCGCCTGTTCGATGTCGCCCATGTCTTGCTCAGTCCCCCGCGGCGGCCCGGCGCCAGCGGGCACCGTCGGGACCGTCTTCAATCAGAATTCCGCGATCAGTCAGTTCATCGCGAATGCGGTCTGCTTCGCTGAAATCACGTCGTTCCCGCGCCGCCTGCCGGGCGGCAACCAGCGCATCGATCTTGGCATCATCAGGTGCATCTGCACTGCCACCCCGGCACCAGGCCTCGGGGTCAGCGCCCAGCAGGCCAAGCAATTCCGCACTGGCCCGCAGCAGCGCCGCCATGCTGGCGCGCTGGTCCGGGTCGTCGCAGCGGTTCAGGTCACGGGCGAGATCGAACAACGCGGCCAGCCCCCGTGGCGTGTTCAGGTCGTCGTCCAGCGCGCTGAGAAAATCCGCATCGGGTTCCGTCTGCTGCCAGGCGTTCTGCCAGCCGTCGGCATCACGCAGCGCGCGGTACAACCGGTCGAGCTTACGGCGCGCTTCCACCAGCACGTCGCCGCTCCAGTCGAGAGGCTGGCGGTAGTGGGCACTCAGCAAGGCCAGGCGCACTGCCTCTCCGGGCGCCTGCTCCAGCAGGTCGCGCACAAGAATCACGTTGCCAAGGGACTTTGACATCTTGGTGTGATCCACATTGACGAAACCGTTGTGCATCCAGACGCGCGCAAATCTTTCCCCGTCGTGCGCACAGGTACTCTGCGCAATTTCGTTTTCATGATGCGGAAAAATGAGATCGTTGCCGCCACCGTGTATATCGATGGTGCGGCCGAGATGCATGGCGGCCATCACGGAGCATTCGATGTGCCAACCCGGCCGGCCCCGGCCCCACGGACTGTCCCAGCCCGGCAAGTCCCCGGTGGAGGGCTTCCACAACACGAAATCGCCGGGCGCTTCTTTGTAAGGCGCCACCTCGACGCGGGCACCGGCCAGCAACTCGCGCTGCTCACGGCGCGACAGCCGCCCGTACTCGGGGAAGGACGCCACCCGGAACAGCACGTGTCCATCGGCCGCATAGGCATGCCCCGCGTCAACCAGGGCCTGAATCATCGCAAGGATACCGGCCACGTGGTCCGTGGCCCGGGGCTCGACGTCCGGGGCCAGCACACCGAGCGCGGCCATGTCCTGGTGATAGGCCTCGGTGTAGCGCGCGGAAATGACTTCAATAGGCACGCCTTCCGCCGCCGCCGCTGCATTGATCTTGTCGTCGATGTCCGTGATGTTGCGGGCGTAGGTCAGCCTGTAGCGGCGGCGCAGCGCCCGGGCGAGCACGTCGAAGACCACCGCGGGGCGCGCATTGCCGATATGCGGGTAGCTGTAAACCGTGGGCCCGCAGACATACATCGTCACCCGGTCATCTGCAGCGGGTTCGAAGCTCTCTTTGCGCCGGGTTAACGTATTGTAAAGGGTTAGGCTCACTTGCATATGGGGCATCGGGCCAGCCGGCTATAATAGCGGTTTGCCTTCGAGACGTCCGGGCCCGCGGGGCGCGGACAGGAGATGCACAGTGGACTCCGGAAAAATCTTCGGCGCACGGACCAGCGTCGAGCAAGTGGAAGAAGGCCGCGAGCTGGCGCCGAAATTCGACGCCGACGGCCTGATACCGGCCGTGACCACGGACTACGGGACCGGCGAGCTGCTGATGCACGGCTATATGAATGCGGAGGCCCTGGCCCGCAGCATCGAAACGGGCGAAGCCCATTATTTCAGCCGCAGCCGGCAGGTCCTGTGGCACAAAGGTGCCACCAGCGGGCTGGTGCAGAAGATTCGCGAGCTGCTGATCGACGACGATCAGGACTGCGTCTGGCTACGCGTCGAGGTGGGCGGCAACGGCGCCAGCTGCCACGTTGGCTACCGTTCCTGTTTCTACCGGCGCGTGCCCAACGGCGCGCCGCAAGACCAAGGCGTGCTGCAACTCGAGTTCACCGAGACCGAGAAGGTGTTCGATCCGGAAGAGCTTTACCCTGGCGCGGAGAACCCCACCAAGCTCTGATGGAATCGACTCAGCGGCGTCGACGCCGCCGCGGACGGTCCATTTCACGTGTCTGCGGCAATCGTGACCACGCGTACATGAATTCCAGGCTGCCCACCAGGATCACCAGGTACGCGCCCAGGGATGCCAGTTCGGCAAACAGCCGCACGGCACTGCGGGTATAGCCCGCACCCAGGATTGTCTTCCAGAGCTCCGGAGCAGCCAGCACCTGCACGAACAGGATCAGCAGCATCAGGCCAGCCAGCAGGATGGCCAGCCCCGCAGAGGGCCAGCTGCGCTGCCAACCCGCTACCAGCCGTGCACTGTGCCGATACAGGTAGACGCTGGCCACGGTCAGCAGCAGGGCCGCCGATGCCTGCCAGAAGTTGTCCGTGACCAGCCGGTCGAGAAGATCTTGCAGTTCGCGAATGAGACCGAAACCGAACAGCGCGACAAAGGCCAGCGCGAGGGGCCGGCGCAGGCGATCACGCAGCGCAACCCAGCCAAAAATTCCCGCACAAATCACCAGCAGCGCGAGCTGGATCTCCGCGACCAACTCTTTGGCGGTGACGCTGCCATCGGCAGGGACCATGACCGCGAGGCGCACTGTCAGTAGACTGACCGCGCCCACCAGCACCGCGTAGGCCAGAAACCGGAATATGCCTGCGCGCGTGCTCATCTGCCGCCGCGGTCAGTTCAGCGCGTTCAGGCGGCGCGTGACCAGCCCCGCCAGATCAGCGGCCAGCGCTTCGCGCAACACGGTTTCTTCGCGCGACTTGCCAAGCACCTCAGTCGCATCGTAGGTGTAGTCGCGGTTTAACGTCAGAGTCTGCGGCGCGAAGACCACCGCGCCATTGACGGCAATGTCATAGCGAATGGAGTAGTACACATCGTACTCGGTGGGCACGTTGCGAGTCGACACGGCCAGCACCCGCTGGCCGGAATCGTCCCGACTGATGCGAATCACCGCATCGGCCTTGTCTGCATCGTTGGTAAGCGTCGCACCCCGACCACGTAGCGCAGTGGTCAGTTCCCGGTAGAACGGCGAATAGCGATCACCCGTGCTGATATGGATTGTCTTTACGGATGCCGGCAACTGAGCCTGCCCACGGGGCTGGAACCCGCAGGCTGTCAGCAGCAGCGCGAGACACAGCAGCAGTTGGCTTCTAGACAACCACGTTGACCAACTTACCCGGGACATAAATCACCTTGCGTATGGCCTGTTCACCGATAAAGCGCGCCACGTTGTCTTCGGCCAGCGCCGCCGCCTTCACTGAATCGTCGTCCAGCCCCGTTGGCACCTCCAGCCGCGCCCGGAGCTTGCCGTTGACCTGCACGATGATCTGCACCGTGTCCACGGTCAGGGCCGACTCGTCCACGCTGGGCCACCCCTCGTCCACCACCGCAGTTTCTCGCCCGAGGTCGCGCCAGAGCTGATGACAGATGTGCGGAACGATGGGCGACAGCATCAGCACCGCGGCTTCCAGCGCTTCCTGCACGACCACCCGGTCGGCGTCCTGCCGCACTTCGAAGCGGGTCACGTGGTTCAACAACTCCATCACCGCGGCGATCGCCGTGTTGAACGTATAGCGCCGGCCAACGTCGTCGCTGACCTTCGAAATAGTCTGGTGCACGGTGCGGCGCAGCCCGCGCTGCCGGTCGTCCAGTTGATCAACTGCGGGCGCCTCGCCATCTGTCGCATGCTGCTGCACGGTGCGCCACAGGCGGCGTAAAAACCTGAACGCGCCGTTCACACCCTCATCTGACCATTCCAGTGCCTGCTCCGGGGGCGCGGCGAACATCACGAACAGTCTGACGGTATCTGCGCCGTACTCGTCTATCAGTGACTGCGGATCGACGGTGTTGCCCTTCGACTTGGACATCTTCGCGCCGTCTTTCAGCACCATGCCCTGCGTGAGCAACTTGGTGAACGGCTCGCTGCTCTCCACCAGGCCTTCGTCGCGCATCAGCTTGTGGAAAAAGCGTGCATACAACAGGTGCAGAATCGCGTGCTCGATACCACCAATGTACAGATCCACCGGCAACCAGTAGCCGGCCCGCTCATCCAGCATTGACTGGGTCTGATCCGGGCAGCAAAACCGTGCGTAGTACCAGGACGACTCCATGAAGGTGTCGAAGGTATCCGTCTCGCGGCGCGCCGCCTCCCCGGTCGCCGGATCCGTCACTTCATAGAAAGACGGCATGGACTTGATCGGCGAACCGCCCCCGGAGAGGTCCACGTCTTCAGGCAATACCACCGGCAGGTCAGCATCGGGCACCCCAACGGCCACCTGGCCCGCCGTCTCGATGACGGGAATGGGCGCGCCCCAGTAACGCTGGCGAGACACCAGCCAGTCCCGCAGCCGGTAGTTCACCCGTCGCTGACCACGGCCGGCGGCCTCGAGATCTTCGGCAATGGCGGTGAACGCCCCGGCGGAATCCAGTCCATCGTACTTGCCAGAGTTGATCAGGCGACCGGGCGCCACGAAGGCCCCCGCGCCGAGGTCGCAGCTTTCCTGGCCATCTTCCGGTGCGATGACCTGCTTGATCGGCAGCCCGTAACTCCGGGCGAATTCCCAGTCACGCTGGTCGTGGCCGGGCACCGACATCACCGCCCCGGTGCCGTACGCCATCAGCACGAAGTTGGCAGCCCACACGGGCACCGGTTCGCCGGTCACCGGGTGCACCGCGTCAATGCCCAGCGGCATGCCCTTCTTGTCGAGAGCCTCCATCGCCGCCTCGGACACCGCGCTTTGCCTGCACTCGGCAAGGAAAGCCTCCAGCTCCGGGTTGTCGGCGGCCGCATGGCGCGCCAACGGATGCTCGGCCGCCACGGCCATGTAACTGACACCCAGCAACGTGTCCGGGCGCGTCGTATAAATTCGCAGCGGCGCCTGCCCGTCCGGCAACGCGAAATCTATTTCCACGCCTTCGGAGCGACCGATCCAGTTGCGCTGCATTGTCTTGACCCGCTCCGGCCAGTCGAGTTGGTCGAGTTCGGCCAGCAGCTCTTCGGCATAGTCGGTAATGCGCAGAAACCACTGCGGAATTTCCCGTCGTTCTACGGGCGCGCCGGACCGCCACCCGCGGCCGTCTACCACCTGTTCGTTTGCCAGCACGGTCTGGTCTACCGGATCCCAATTCACGACAGCCCGGTCCTTGTAGGCAATGCCCTTGTCGAGCAAGCGCGTGAACAGCCACTGTTCCCAACGATAGTAGTCGGGATCGCAGGTCGCCAGTTCGCGCTCCCAGTCGTAACCGAAGCCCAGGCGCTGCAGCTGACCGCGCATGTAGTCGATGTTTTCTCGCGTCCAGCGGGCGGGCGCCATGCCGTGCTTGATGGCCGCACCTTCGGCGGGCAGACCGAAAGCATCCCAGCCCATGGGCTGCAGCACATTTTTTCCCTGCATGCGCTGATACCGCGCTACCACGTCGCCGATGGTGTAGTTGCGCACGTGCCCCATGTGCAGGCGGCCGCTGGGATAGGGAAACATGCACAGGCAGTAGAATTTCTCCCGCGCCGGATCTTCTACGGCCCGAAAACAGGAATTATCGGCCCAGTAGTCCTGGGCGGTACTCTCCACGGCGGCGGGATCGTAAGGCTGTTCGCTCACGGTTATTGGTTTTTTTGGGCGGCGGGCTGGCAAGGATACAACAGCTACGACTGGCCAGTCGGGCGCCTTGGCGCGGCGATGCCCAGCCACAGGCACAGCAGCGCGACCAGCACCACCGGCAAGTTGCCGGCGCGAATGAAGGGCGTGGCGCCACTGCGTGGCTGAACCCGGCCCGTCAGCACTCCCGTTTCGAATTGCGGGAGCTGGCCTGCGATCGCGCCATTTGCGTCAATCAGGGCCGTGATGCCGGTATTTGTGGATCGCAGCATGGCGCGGCCGGTTTCCAGCGACCGCATCCGCGCCATCTCCAGGTGCTGATGGGCAGCGATCGAGTCACCAAACCAGGCATCGTTGCTAACGTTAACCAGCAAGCCCGATTCCGGCAAAAAATCCAGCTGTTCTGCGCCGAACGCGTCTTCGTAACAAATGCTGGGCGCGAGCCGGACATTGCCCGCAACGAGGGGTGGCTGATCCCGGCTCCCGGGCGCCACATCGCGGTAGGGAAGATTCATCATGCGCATCCACTGGCGCACGAAATCCGGCACCGGAAAAAACTCGCCGAATGGCACCAGGTGTCGCTTGTGATACACGCCGCTGCTTGCGCCGACAGACAGCAGCGAATTATGAAATCGATCGCGTTCGAAATCGTTGACGATGATCCCGAGCAGAATTTGCATGTCGCGCTCGGCTGCGCTGGCCTGCAAGTCCTGCAGATAGTCCTCCACGCGATCCGCTGCGGTGGGAATCGCCACCTCGGGCCAGACCACCAGCTCCGCGTCGGGCAATGCCAGGGTCAGATCCCGGTACAAAGCCATGGTGGGCAAACGCTGCTCTGGCAGCCACTTTCGGTCCTGGGTAATGGAGCCCTGCACGAGGGCCACCGGAACGGATGGTCCTTCAGGGTCCGTCCAGTTCCGGCCCGTCAGCAGCCACGTGCCGGCAGCCATCACGCCCGCCACTGCAACGACCAGCAGACGTTCCCGCTGTGTGCCGCGGAGCAGGGTCAGCAACAAGCCGGCAACCATGGCGGTCAGCAAGGACACACCGTAGACCCCTAGCACCGGCGCCCAGGCGCTGAGTGGCCCATCGATCTGCCCGTAGCCGAGGGTCAGCCAGGGAAAACCTGTGAATATCCAGCCGCGAATCCACTCCGTCGCCACATAGGCCGCCGGCCAGCACAGGCACCAGCGCAGCGCAGCCGGCACCCGACAGCGGGCCGCCAGCCAGCCCGCAGCGGCCACGTGAGCGGCCGAGGCCAGAACCAGCGCGGCCGACAGCAGCAAGGCCAGCCAGGCCGGCGAACCGGCGAAGCCGTGCACGCTGATGTAGGTCCAGTACGTGCCGCCCGCAAAGGCCGCAGCGCCGAATACCAGGCCGCGGACTGCGGCGACTCGCGGCGACTGCCCTTCCCACAGGGAAAACAGAACGGCCAGCAGCAGCGGCACGCTCCACCAGGCGCCGAAGGGTGCGAAGCCCAGGGGCAGCAGCGCCCCCGCTACGGCCGCAAGAGCATTGGCGCGATTGATGAATAAAGGCAGGCGCAACAGGAGCCAGTCTCAATCGCCCGTCGTGGCGCGGCTGACCTCGAGCAGGTGCACCCGCCGCCGATCTGCCTGCAGAACCTTGAACAGGAGCCCCTGCAAGCGCAAGGCTTCACCCCGCCGCGGCAACTGACCGAGCTCGTGAATGATCAGGCCACCCACGGTGTCATAATCTTCAGCGCTGAATTCGCTGCCAAAGAATTCGTTGAACTCCTCGATACGTGCCAGGGCCCGGACGTGAAACCGGCCGTCCGGCTGCGGCTGAATCGGATCAGCCTCGCGAGGGTCGTGCTCGTCGCCGATATCACCGACGATTTCCTCCAGCACATCTTCGATGGTCAGCAGGCCCGCGATGCCCCCGTATTCGTCCACGACGATCGCCATGTGGTTACGGCTGACGCGGAATTCCTTCAGCAGCGTGTTGAGCCGTTTGCTCTCAGGAATGAACGTTGCCGGCCTGAGGTAACGCTGCACATCGAACTCCCCGTTTGGCTCGGTCATAAAGAAGCGCAGCAGGTCCTTGGCCAGCAGAATTCCGACTACCTCGTCACGCTCTTCACCGATCACCGGGAAGCGGGAATGACCGCAGTCGATGATCGTACGCAGGATGTCCTCCCGCGGCGCCGACCGTTCGAGCACCACCATCTGCGAACGCGGAATCATCACGTCACGGACCTGGGTCTCCGACACCTCGAGGACGTCCTCGAGCATGGCGCGCTCTTCTGGCTCGAGCACGCCTTCCCAGCGCTCGTCACGCAGAAATTCCTGCAACGCCTCTCGCGAGGCCGGCTCGCCCAACAGGCGTTCTTTCAGCCGGGCGTACCAGCCGTTGGGTCGATCTTCCTGTTTACGTTCTTCAGCCACCTGGCACGACCCTCAGCGGCGCTCCAAGAGGTACGGGTCGTCGAATCCGAGGTCCCGCATGATCTCGCTTTCCAAGGCTTCCATGTGCCGTGCCTCCGCATCGGTGCCGTGATCGAGCCCGGCCAGGTGCAGCGTGCCGTGCACGACCAGGTGGGCAAAGTGCGCTAACGGGCTCTTGCCCTGCGCAGCGGCTTCCTCCCGGAGCAGCGGCACACAGATCACCAGGTCGCCGAGCAGCGCATCTGCCTCCGGCGGCAGCCCGGGCGGCACCTCGGCGGGAAATGCCAGCACATTGGTCGGCGCGTCGCGGCCCCGGTAGCGATGATTCAGTTCCCGGCTCTCGTCGGCCGCCACCAGGCGCAACGCGATGTCTCCAGCGCGCACCTCCGGCACCCGCGCCAGGGCTGCGATCACCCATTCTTCGGTCCGGGCGCCAGCAGGCGCCGCTACGCCGTTCGCACACTGCAGATCGACACTCGGTGAGACCGCGGTACTCATGACCCCGCTGGCGGGGCCTCGGAACCGTTCTTCTCATAGTCTTCATAGGCCTCATAGGCCTCGACAATACGCTGCACCAGCGCGTGGCGAATGACATCGCGCGGCGAAAAGCGGGTGAAGCTGATGCCTGGCTCACCGTCGAGGATCCGGCTGACGTGGCGCAGACCCGAGAGCTGGTTGCGCGGCAGGTCTACCTGCGTGACATCCCCGGTCACCACGGCCTTGGAACCAAAGCCCATGCGGGTCAGAAACATTTTCATCTGCTCGACGGTGGTGTTCTGAGCCTCGTCCAGGATAATGAAACTCTCGTTCAGCGACCGACCGCGCATGAAAGCCAGCGGCGCGATCTCAATAATGTTGCGGTCGATGAGCTTCGACACGCGCTCGAAGCCGAGCATCTCATATAGCGCGTCGTACATCGGCCGCAGGTACGGATCGACTTTCTGCGACAGGTCGCCCGGCAGAAAGCCCAGGCGTTCGCCGGCCTCTACGGCGGGGCGAACCAGCACGATGCGTCGAACGCGCTGCTCTTCCATTGCCTCGACGGCGCTGGCCACGGCCAGGAAGGTCTTGCCGGTGCCCGCGGGCCCGATACCAAAACTCAGATCATGGTCGCGGATGCCGGCCAGGTAGTGTCGCTGATTGCTGCCGCGCGGCCGAATCTGCAAGCGCCGCGTGCGCACCGTCATCTCGCCTTCGCCCGGCTCAGCCTCACCCTCCGCCGGCAACTCGTCGGCCGCCGCCTGTTGCAGACAGATGTGCACGCGGCCCGGATCCAGGGCTTCTTGTCCTGCCAGCGCGTACAGCTCCTGCAGCACCTCGACGCCCGCGCGGGATGACTCGTCCGGACCCATCACGCGAAAGTGGTTGCCACGGTTGCTGATCTGGATGCCCAGCCGCCGCTCTATCTGCCTGAGATGCTCGTCGAACTGGCCGCAGAGGTTGGCCAGCGTTTCGTTGTCGGCGGGTTCGAGAACGATCTCGCGGGTTGCGGTAGCAGTGTTCAAGCGGCCTCGGCAGCCCCTGCCAGCCGCCCTCGCAACGAGTTGGGGAGCGCCTCGGTGATCGTCACATCGACGAATGAGCCCAGCAAGACCGGATCGCCGTCGAAATTGACCCAGCGATTGTTTTCGGTGCGCCCCGCCAGCTGCCGTGGGTCTTTCTTTGCCGGCCTTTCCACCAGCACCCGCTGGCGGGTGCCCACCATGCGGCGGCTGATGTCGGCGGCCTGCCTATTCAGCTGCTCCTGCAGGCGGGCAAGCCGGGCGAACTTCGCTTCGCGCGGCACGGGATCCGGCAAGGCAGCGGCTGGCGTGCCGGGACGCGGGCTGTAGACAAAGCTGAAAGACTGGTCAAAACCTACGTCTGTGACCAGCTGCATCGTCGCTGCGAAGTCATTGTCGCTTTCGCCGGGAAAGCCAACGATCAGGTCCGTTGCAATGCTGATGCCCGGGCGGACTTCACGCAGCCGGCGAAGTTTGTCCTTGTACTCCAGCACCGTGTGACCTCGCTTCATGGCCGCCAGCACGCGGTCGGAACCGCTCTGCACGGGCAGGTGGAGGTAATTGACGAGTTTGTCCACGTCAGCGTAGGCCGCGATCAGGCGATCGTTGAACTCCACCGGATGAGACGTCGTGAAGCGGATGCGCTCGATCTCGGGCACTGCGGCGACAAAGCGAATCAGCGTGGCCAGGTCCGCGATCTTGCCGTCATGGGTTGGGCCGCGGTACGCGTTCACGTTCTGGCCCAGCAGGGTGATTTCCTTCACCCCCTGTTGCGCAAGCTTGATCAGCTCTGCCATCACCGCGTCAAGGGGCCGGCTGATTTCCTCGCCGCGCGTGTAGGGCACGACACAGAAACTGCAGTATTTGCTGCAGCCTTCCATGATGGACACAAAGGCAGTCGGGCCGTCGGCGCGCGGCGCCGGCAACGCGTCGAATTTCTCGATTTCAGGAAAACTGACGTCGACCACGGGGCCGCCATGATTGCGCACCCGGTCCAGCATCACCGGCAGGCGGTGCAGAGTCTGAGGCCCGAAAACAATATCCACACATGGCGCCCGGCTGGCCAGGGCCGCGCCTTCCTGGCTGGCCACGCAACCACCCACGCCGATCACGACGCCGGGACGAGCCTGCTTCAACACGCGCCAGCGGCCCAGCAGCGAGAACACCTTTTCCTGCGCCTTCTCGCGCACGGAACAGGTATTCAGCAGCAGGACATCCGCCTCGGCAGGATCTCCGGTTGTTTCGAGACCGTGACTGTCACCGAGCACGTCCGCCATCTTCGCGGCGTCGTACTCGTTCATCTGGCAGCCAAAGGTCTGTACGTAGACTTTCCCTGGCATTAACAGGTCGCTGTGCGCCTCCTCCTGAAGCCTGGGCCAGCGGGGGCGGGAACGGCCCCGGATGGACCAATTCAGCCTAGCGTATGAACCCCATGCTTTCCAGCTTCACAAGGATTCTGTGCGCGGCCAGATCCGGATGCAGGCCCACCGTATCGATGTGTACCTCCGGATTCTCGGGCTCCTCGTACGGGTCCGAGATGCCGGTGAATTCCTTGATGATGCCGGCCCGGGCCTTGGCATAGAGACCCTTGCGGTCACGCTGCTCACACACCTCGATGGGCGTGGCCACGTGCACTTCCAGGAAGCCGCCGAGGGGATCGATGAGCTCGCGAACCTGGCGACGGGTGCTAGTGTAGGGCGCAATGGGCGCGCAAATGGCAACTCCGCCGTTCTTCGTGATCTCGGACGCCACGTAGCCGATACGCAGGATGTTCAGATCCCGGTGTTCCTTGGTAAAGCCGAGTTCGCTCGACAGATTCTTGCGCACCACGTCGCCGTCCAGCAACGTCACGTTGCGGTCGCCGTTCTCCAGCAGCTTGACCAGCAGAGCGTTGGCGATGGTGGACTTGCCGGACCCCGACAGGCCCGTGAAGAACACGGTGAAACCCTGTTTGTGCCGGGGCGGGTAAGAGAGCCGGAGTTCCTCCACCACTTTGGGATAGGAGAACCAGTCCGGTATCTCCAGGCCCTCGGCCAGCCGCCGCCGGAACTCCGTGCCCGAAATGTTCAGCACGTGTTCAGTCGGCTTGGTCTCGTTCACCGGCACGTACTCGGCTCGGTCTTCGACATAGACCATCAGCTGGAACGGCACCATGGTGATGTCTAGCTCGTCTTCGTACTCCTTGAACAGCTCCTGGGCATCGTAGGGGCCATAGAAAGGCTGGTCGTTGGAGTCGTTGCCCGGGCCAGCGTGGTCACGGCCGACAATGAAGTGCGTGCAGCCGTAGTTCTTGCGGATGATGGCGTGCCAGACGGCTTCGCGAGGGCCAGCCATGCGCATCGCCAGCGGCAACAGGCTCAGGGCCGTGGTCTGCTCCGGGTACTGCTCGAGCACGTGCTCATAACAGCGCACCCGGGTGTAGTGGTCCACGTCACCCGGCTTGGTCATGCCAACGACCGGCTGGATCAGCAGGTTGGCCTCGTGTTCCTTGGCCGCGCGGAAGGTCAGCTCCTGGTGGGCACGGTGCAGCGGATTGCGCGTCTGGAAAGCCACCACCTTGCGCCAGCCCAGTTTGCGGAAGCGGCCGCGAAGTTCTGCGGGCGTATCGCGCAACAGTTTGAAGTCGTAGTGCATCGGCGGCTCGACGCCCCGCACCTTGCCGCCGAGGTAGACCGGCCCGGCGATGTTCACCAGGTAATTCACAGCCGGATGCTTCTGATCTTCGGAGCCAAAAGCCAGGCTGGCTTCACGCGCCTTGTCCGGTTGCCACTTGTCAGTGACTTCCAGCGTGGCCACCAAGACGCCCTCGCGGTCGCGAAGCGCAATGGTCTGGCCCGGTTCCACCTGCTCGGCAAAGTCAGCGGACACGTCCAAATTGATGGGCATGGGCCACAGCGTGCCGTCGGGCAGACGCATGTTTTCCAGCACGCCGTCGTATTCGGCTTCCGTGAGGAAACCTTCCAGCGGCGAGAACGCGCCGTTGAGCAACAGCTCCAGGTCACAGATCTGGCGCTCGGTCAGGTCCCAGGACGCGTAGTCGAGGGCCTTGGTCTTTACTTCGTCTGCCGCCGTCTCGCCGAGGTACAACTCCTTCAGCACACCGCCGTGCGGCTCCTTGAATGCTCCCATCTTTTCTTGCCTCAAATAGGGCAGCTTTATGTCCACTGCCCGAACCTAAAAAAACGAAGGCGCACCCGGGGGTGCGCCAGACTCGGTGCGCGCGGACCAGGGTGCCCGCCCGCTATTAATCAGAACGGAATCTCGTCGTCTTCGAACTCGGAAGCCGGCTGGGGCTTTGCGGCCGGCTGGCTGCTGCCGCCCCGTTCCTTGGGCGGGGCCGACGCACCGCCGCCGCCGCGGCTACCCAGCATCTGCATGTTGTCGGCCACGATTTCGGTGGTATAGCGATCGTTGCCGTCCCGGTCCTGCCACTTGCGGGTCTGCAGACGGCCCTCGACGTAGACCTGCGAGCCCTTGCGGAGGTACTCGGATACGATCTCCGCCAGCCGGCTGAAGAACACGATGTTGTGCCACTCGGTCCGGTCGATCTGCTCGCCGGATTCCTTGTCCCGCCGGCTGTCCGTCGTGGCGAGCCGAACGTTGGCGATGGCCGTGCCGCTCGGCGCATAGCGGGTTTCCGGGTCCGCGCCGAGGTTGCCGATCAGGATGACTTTATTCACACCGCGAGCCATGGATGACCCCTGTCATAAGTGACTGTTTTTAATGGAATTGCCGGGGCAAGCCTGGTGGCTGTCGCCCGAGGGGACCGTATTGTATGCGCCGGCCTGCCAAAAAACACGTCCAAAACCGACATAAGCATATAAAAACCGGTCAGCATCGGCTTGGGCCGGGCCCGGCGAACTACGTATAGTTAATGGTTTTCCCAGGTCAGCGACCCGGCATGCAGCAAATCAGTATTCGCGGCGCCCGCACGCACAATCTCGCCAACGTGGACCTTGACCTGCCGAGGGACCGGCTGATTGTCATCACCGGCCTGTCGGGCTCCGGCAAATCTTCCCTGGCCTTCGACACCATCTACGCGGAGGGCCAGCGCCGCTATGTGGAGTCCCTGTCCGCCTACGCTCGCCAGTTCCTGTCGATGATGGAAAAGCCGGACGTCGATCATATCGAAGGCCTGTCGCCGGCCATCTCCATCGAGCAGAAATCTACGTCGCACAACCCCCGCTCCACCGTGGGCACGGTCACGGAGATCTACGACTACCTGCGCCTGCTCTACGCGCGCGCCGGCCGACCCCGCTGCCCGGATCATCACCGCGACCTCGAGGCGCAAACAGTCAGCCAGATGGTGGACCAGGTCATGGGATTCGAGGCCGGCACCCCGCTGATGCTGCTGGCCCCGGTGGTGCAGTCGCGCAAGGGCGAACACCTGCAGTTGCTGGCGGACCTGCGGAGCCAGGGCTTCGTTCGGGCGCGAATCGACGGTGAGGTCTATGAACTGGACGACCCACCGAAGCTGGACCTGCGGCGCAAACACAGCATTGACGTGGTCGTAGACCGCTTCAAGGTGCGCGACGATCTTGCGCAGCGACTCGCAGAGTCATTCGAAACCGCGCTGAAGCTGGCCGACGGGGTGGCGAAGATCGCCTGGATGGACGACGTCGGGCGCGACGAATTGCTGTTCTCGGACCGCTTCGCGTGCCCGGTCTGCAACTACAGCATCGTCGAACTGGAGCCGCGCCTGTTTTCTTTCAATAACCCGGTGGGCGCATGCCCGAGTTGCGACGGGCTCGGCGTGCGGCAGTTCTTCGACCCCCAGCGGGTCGTTCGCAACCACGAACTCAGCCTGGCCGGCGGCGCGATACGCGGCTGGGACCGCCGCAATCTCTGGTACTTCCAGATGGTGCAGTGCCTCGCCGATCACTATGACTTCGATATCGAGGCCCCGTTCGGCGAACTGGAGCCCGACATACAGCAGACACTGCTGTACGGCAGTGGCGAGGAAGAAATCGATTTCGAGTACCTGACCGGGCGCGGAGCCACGGTGAGCCGAACCCATGCCTTTGAAGGCATCCTGCCAAACCTGGACCGCCGCTACCGGGAAACGGAATCGAGCACGGTGCGCGAGGAACTCGCCAAGTACCTGAGCGTGCAACCTTGCCCGGAATGCAAAGGCACGCGGCTGAATACCGCCGCGCGCAATGTCTTCGTGCAGGATCGCTCGATACCGGAGATCACCCACCTGGCCGTCGGTGGGGCGCTGGATTTCTTTGCCACGCTGCAGCTGGAGGGCTGGCGCGGCGAGATTGCGACCAAGATCGTGAAGGAAATTCGCGACCGGCTGCGGTTCCTGGCCGACGTGGGCCTTGGCTACCTCAGCCTCGACCGGAGTGCCGAGACCCTGTCGGGGGGTGAGGCCCAGCGCATCCGCCTGGCCAGCCAGATCGGCTCCGGGCTGGTGGGCGTAATGTACATACTCGACGAGCCATCCATCGGCTTGCACCAGCGCGACAACCGCCGACTGCTGAACACGCTGGAGCGTCTGCGCGACCTCGGCAATACGGTGATCGTGGTGGAGCACGACGAGGAAGCCATCCTCGCAAGCGACCATGTCGTTGATCTCGGCCCCGGCGCCGGCGTCCACGGCGGACGCGTGATCGCCCAGGGCACCCCGCAAGATATTCTGCACCACCCCGATTCGCTGACAGGCGCCTACCTGTCGGGTCGCCTCCGCATCGAGTTGCCGGCCAAGCGCAACCAGGCGGATCCGAAACGGCAGCTGGTCGTGCGCGGTGCCAGTGGCAATAACCTGAAATCGCTGGACGCTGCGATTCCGCTGGGGCTGATGACCTGTATCACCGGCGTGTCGGGCTCGGGTAAATCGACGCTAATCAACGACACCCTCTACCGCGCCGTGGCGGGCGCTATCAACAAGCGCAACTACGACCCGGCGTCGCACCAGAAAGTGACGGGCCTCAAGCACATCGACCGTGTGATCGACATCAGCCAGAGCCCCATCGGGCGCACGCCGCGGTCAAACCCGGCCACCTATACGGGGTTGTTCACCCCGATGCGCGAACTGTATGCCGGTACACAGGAAGCGCGGTCGCGCGGTTACCGCCCCGGACGTTTCAGCTTCAACGTCAAGGGCGGCCGCTGCGAAGCCTGCCAGGGTGACGGCATGATTCGCGTGGAGATGCACTTTCTGCCCGACGTCTACGTACCGTGCGACGTGTGTAACGGGCAGCGCTACAACCGGGAGACGCTCGAGATTCGCTACAAGGGTCGGACCATTCATGAGGCCCTGGATATGACGGTGGAAGATGCACTGGATTTCTTCGCCCCGGTACCCGTGATCGCCCGCAAACTGCAGACGCTGATGGACGTGGGCCTGTCTTACCTGCGGCTGGGGCAGAGTGCGACGACGCTGTCGGGGGGCGAAGCGCAACGCGTGAAGCTGGCCAAGGAACTCTCCAAGCGGGCCACTGGGCGCACGCTCTATATACTCGACGAGCCCACCACCGGCCTGCACTTTGCAGACATCTCCCGCCTGCTCGACGTGTTGCACCAGCTGCGCGACCAGGGCAACACGGTGGTGGTCATCGAACACAATCTCGACGTCATCAAGACGGCCGACTGGATCATCGACCTGGGCCCTGAAGGGGGCGACGGCGGCGGCATGCTGGTGGCCGAGGGCACACCGGAAGACGTCGCAGCGAATCCGGACTCCTATACCGGCCAGTACCTGGCTCCGCTGCTGGAACCGGGCAATGACGCCAGGGCCCGGCGCATCGCGTCAGCCTAGCGGCCGCAAACCCACTGACTGGCGCACCTTGGCCGTAAAGGGCGTCGCAATCGCGCGGGCCTTCCCGGCACCCTGGCGCAGCACTGCCTCGATGTGCGCCGGATCTGCAATCAGGCGCTCGTACTCTTCACGCGCGTCGCGCAACAGCTCATTCAGAAACTCGAACAGCATTTGCTTGGCCTCACCCCACGCGATGCCTTCCGCGTAGCGCCTGGCCATATCCGCCGTTTCCTCAGCCGTGGCAAAGGCCCGGTAAATATCGAAGATGGTCGAACCGTCCGTCTCCTTCGGGTCACCCGGCTCCCGGGAGTTGGTCTTGATCTTCATGATCAGCTTACGCAGGCGCTTTTCCGGCACGAACAGCGGAATGGTGTTGTTGTAGCTTTTGCTCATCTTGCGGCCGTCGAGGCCCGACAGTACCGCGGTGTCGTCGCTGATGATGGCCTCCGGCAATACAAACAACTCGTCATAAACGTGGTTGAAGCGCTGAGCGATGTCGCGGGCCATCTCTACGTGCTGCTTTTGGTCGCGGCCTACCGGCACGTGGTTGGTGCCGAACATCAGGATGTCGGCCGCCATGAGCACCGGGTAGGAAAACAGCGCCATCGTGATCCCTTTGTCCGGGTCCTTGTCGCCGCCATCGAGGTTCGCCTGCACAGCCGCCTTGTACGCGTGGGCGCGATTCATTAGCCCCTTGGCCGTGACGCTGCCGAGTATCCAGGTCAGTTCGGGAATCTCGGGAATATCCGACTGGCGATAAAAGACGACCCGGTCCGGATCCAGGCCGAGGGCCAGCCAGGCAGCGGCTATCTCCAGCGTCGACTGGTGAACTGCGGCGGGATCCTGGTTCTTCACCAGGGCGTGGTAATCCGCCAGGAACAGGAAGGAGTTCGCATCTTCGCGGCGGCTCGCTGCCACGGCGGGGCGTATAGCGCCCGCATAGTTGCCCAGGTGCGGCGTGCCGGTCGTAGTGATGCCGGTGAGGACGTTCAGCTTTGCCATGCTCTGGCCCTCGGCGGGGCTCTCCTTCCTTCGGGGGCGGCCAATGATGCCGGAAGGGGCTGACTGTTTGTAGCTTGCGGGCGAGAACCAAGAAGGTTCTGTGGGCAGACGTCTTAACGTACGCGCTGAGATCGTTTGGGCTCAGGGCCCCGCCGCCGGACTGCAGCTTGGATTGGGCTGGCGCCTGCTGCGCCACCGACAATGCCGTTTACGTTCAGTCGCGCGAAGACTCTAAGATGTTCCTCATGGACTTGCATAACTTGACCGCTACCTATCCCCGGCACCTGGAGACCGTCCAGGCGCGCTATGACGATGCGCTCGCGGCCAGCGGCTACGACGCGGTGGTTATCGGCGCCGGTATCGAGACGCTGCGGTTCATGGACGACCAGCACACGCCGTTTCGTGCGAACCCCCAACTGACGCAGTGGCTGCCGCTGACGGCCCACCCGGGATCCTGCCTCGTGCACCGGCCCGGGGAACGTCCGGTGGCTCTAGTGGTCCGGCCTGACAGCTACTGGGAGGAGCCCCCGGAAGCGCCCGGACCGCCTTGGGCGGACGCGATCGACATCCGGATCGCACCGTCACCGGATAGCGCGGCTGAAGCCGTGGGCAAGTTGCCGTCCCGGACAGCGCTGCTCGGCCCGGCGGAACACTGGGACTCAGTGCAGCTGGCCGGTGACCGGAACCCCGAGGCGCTCGTACACCACGTTCATTATCACCGGGCGTGGAAGACAGACTACGAGACCGCGTGCCTCAGGGCGGCGACCGCTGCAGCCATCGTGGGTCACCGGGCGGCGGCAGAAGCCTTCCAGTCTGGCGACAGCGAATTCGAGATCCTGCTCGCCTTTCAGCGCGCGAGCGGGCAGGCCGCGGCCGCGCTGCCGTACCCGCCCATCGTTGGGGCCGGGCGCCATGCGGCAGTGTTGCACTACCAGCACTACCGTGAAGAACGAAACCCGGCGGGCAGCCTGTTGATCGATGCAGGTTGCAATACGCTTGGCTATGCGTCGGACATTACACGCACCCATGTCTTGCCCGGCCACAATGCCTTTACTGAACTGCGTGATGCTCTCGACGATCGCCAGCAGGCCATCTGTGCGCGCGTGCAGCCCGGTGTGCCCTTCGCCCAACTGCACCATGCGGCCCACGAAGAAATTGCCGGCGTGCTTTGCCGTCTCGGCCTGCTGCGCTGCACCCCGGAGTCGGCCGTGGAGCGCCAGCTGACGCACAATTTTTTTCCCCACGGCCTGGGGCACTTGCTGGGCTTGCAGGTGCACGATGTGGGTGGGTGGCAGGCCGACGCGGCCGGCACCCAACTCGACGCTCCGGCCGCCTACCCGCGACTCAGGCTGCTCCGGACACTGGATCCGGGCTTTACGCTGACTATCGAACCCGGCATTTACTTCATCGATTCGCTGCTGGCGGCACTGCGCCAGCGGGAAGCGAGCGCCGACGTGAACTGGGATCGTGTCGCCGACTTGAGCGTCTTCGGCGGCATCCGGATCGAAGACAATCTGCTCGTCACGGACAGCGGTAGTGAAAATCTGACTCGCGCAGCGTTCGATAGTTGATGTCAGAAAGTTTGGGCGACGGTTAGCGTGGCTCCTCTCCGCCGCGGGGTTGCGGGGACCGCTGAGCTGCACTCCGTCTCGCCGCGGGACTTTGGTGGCAAGCACCCAAGATGGCACAGCGGTCCATTAGCCTCGAGCCTATCGGCTGGGGGCGAGCCGGTCTTACGTTGCGCTCAGCGGTCCCCGCAACCCCGCTCACGTCGGTGGTGGTTCTGGGGCGCTTACCCGGTTTCCGTGAACTGGACCAGGGCGCCGAAGGTGCGCGCGATGTCCAGGTCCCGGATATGCCAGTCGTCCAGCCCTTCCCGGACCGGACCGTCGAACCAGAGTTCGCCGAGCCGCTCGCGTTCTGCGTCGAGGTTGTCGACGCCGAAAGACACGAGGAAAAAGCCCTCGCCGTGTTCCTCGAGGTGCCGCGCCGGCGCGGTGCCGGGGCGCACGGGCTGGACCAGCACCAGCCACGCGGCACCGAGGCGGAAGCGCGCGATATCGACGCCGCGCCCTTCCAGGTGGTCGCGGGATGACACCGGCATGCCGAGTAACTGTTCCCACACCGGCACGGCGGCGGCCAGATCCCGGACGATAAAGTTAAGGTGGTGAATGCGGTCCTGCATCAGAGCCCCTTTTTTGCGCGTGGTCACATCAGCTACTGCCTGACCCTATGACCCTAACCTTCTGCTAGATTAGTAGTTTTTGCCAGTTTCGGCACATGTCTGAACCTGAATCACAATGCGGCGGTGGACTTGGGCGCGCGCTTCCCGGGCTGCTGGCTGCCTGCCTGCTGCTCTGCAGCTGCGGTGCAGCGGAACCGGAAGGCGCCGGGGCCGGCATGGGCGGCAGGGGTCCTGCGCGGCCGGTGTCTGTGATGGCAGTGCGCGTAGAGCCACAGAACTTCATCGATCAATTTACCGGTCTCGGCACGGCGCGAGCCAACGAATCCATCGACGTGACCTCGCGCATCTCCAACATCGTCGCAAAAATCGGCTTCGAAGAGGGCCAGCAGGTCAAAGCCGGGCATTTGCTGGTGGAGCTGGATCATGCCGAACTGGAAGCCGAAGTGGCCATGGCCGAGGCCTCCCTGCAAAAAGCGCGCAGCCAGTTCGAGCGGCGCCGGGGACTCGCCGCCACCCGGGTGATCTCGGAACTGGAGCTCGAAGAACTGGAAGCTGAAGTGCTGATCGCCGAGGCCGAAGTCCGGGCCGCTGGTGCCAGGCTGGATAAAGCCTTTATCCGGGCACCTTTCGCCGGCACCGTCGGTTTGCGGCACGTCAGCCTGGGTGACCTGGTCGGGCCGGAAACCATCATCACCAGCCTGGACGACACGGCCAACATCAAGCTGGAGTTCACGGTCCCGGAAACCTTCCTCGCGACCCTGCAGACCGGCACGCCGATTGAGGCACAGACCGAGGTCTACCCGGAGCGCCCCTTCTATGGCGAAGTGAGCATCGTCGACCCGCGGGTAGACCAGGCCACTCGCAGCGTCACCGTAATTGCCCGGCTGCCGAACGACGACGGTCTGATCAGACCGGGCATGTTTCTGACGGTGGACCTGCAGCGTGAGCGCGCCAACGTGCTGCTGGTGCCGGAACAAGCCCTTGCGCCGCGCCAGGGACGCCAGTATCTGTTCACCGTGGAGGGCGGAACGGCCGTGGAGCGGGAAGTTATCCTGGGGGCCAGGGCGCCCGGTCTGGCAGAGGTCCGCGAGGGCCTGGCGCCCGGCACCATGATCATTACGGAAGGCACGCAGAAGGTCCGCAATGGCGCCCCCGTGCAGGTGAGCCAGGGAGGCTAAGGCATGGTCCTGTCCGAAATTTCCGTCCGCCGGCCCGTTTTTGCCGCCGTGATCAGCCTCGTGCTCATCATCGTTGGGCTGCTGGCGCTGAATCGGCTGGGAGTGCGCGAATTCCCGGCTATAGACCCGCCGATTATCTCTATACAGACCGACTATCGCGGCGCGTCGGCCGAGGTCGTGGAGCGCCGCATCACGCAGGTTATCGAGAACGAGATCGCCGGCATTTCCGGCGTCCAGAAACTCACGTCCAGCAGCAAGGATGAGCTGTCGTCCATCGTCGTGGAGTTCGCGCTGTCTCGCGACTCGGACAATGCGGCCAACGACGTGCGCGAGCGCATTTCTCGCATCCAGGGCGTCCTGCCGGACGAAGCCGAAGCGCCGCGCATCACCAAGCAGGATACGGGCATGGACGCCACGATGTACGTGGACGTGTCGAGCGAGGCCCGCTCCCTGATGGAAATCACGGACTTCGTGGATCGCAGCCTGGTAGACCGCTTGTCGGTAATCGACGGCGTCGCGACGATACGCGTCAGCGGTGCCCGGGTTCCCGCAATGCGCATCTGGGTCGACCGCGAGGCCCTGGCTGCACGGCAGCTGACCGTCGCGGACATCGAAGACAAGCTGCGCGCGGAAAACGTGGAGCTGCCCGCGGGCCGGATCGAATCCACGGAGCGGGAATTCACCCTGCGCACGGAGACCGGGCTGCACGCGCCCGAGGACTTCGAGAAACTCATTCTCAAGCGCACTGACAACTTCGTGGTGCGATTGGGCGACGTCGCTGACGTGCGCCTGGAACCCGAAAGTACGCGGCGCATCGCGCGCTCCGACGGTCGGCCCGGTGTCAGCATGGGCGTGATCCCGCAATCCCAGGCCAACGTGCTGTCGGTCAACTCGGCGGTGCTCGAAGAGCTCGACCGTCTCAAGGATTCGATGCCAGGAGACATCAAGATCGACGTGAACGTGGACTTTTCGGTATTTATTCGCGAGTCCATGAAAGAGGTCCTGAAGGCCCTGGGGCTGGCCCTGTTGATGGTGCTGGCGGTGATCTACTCTTTCCTCGGTTCCCTGCGAGCCACGCTGATCCCGGCCCTGACGATTCCCGTAGCGATCATCTCGGCCTTCACCGTGATGGCCGCCATGGGCTACACGGTGAATACGCTGACGCTGCTGGGCCTGGTGCTCGCCATCGGACTGGTGGTGGACGACGCCATCGTCGTCCTTGAAAACATCGTCCGGCGCATGGAGCAGAAACTACCCCCGCTGCTGGCAGCCATCGACGGCAGCCGCGAGATCGGCTTCGCGGTGGTGGCTACCACGGTCGTGCTGGTTGCTGTCTTCGTGCCCATTTCATTCATGCCCGGCAAGCTCGGGCGCCTGTTCGGCGAGTTCGGGATCTCCCTCGCGGCGGCTGTCGCCTTTTCCAGCCTGATTGCGCTAACGCTGGTGCCCATGCTGGCCTCGAAACTGTTTGCCAATACACCGCCCCGGCGGCGCGGCCTGGCCTCGGCCATGGACAAGGGCTTTGCGCGCTTCACGGGAGGCTACAAGCGGGTGCTGGCCACCATCGTGCAGCGACCCTGGATCGCCCTTGGCGTGATCGTGGCCCTGGGCGGCGCCAGCTACGGCCTGTTCCGGGCGCTGCCAACGGAATACGCGCCTGTAGAAGACCGCGGCATGATGTTCGTCTGGATGCGCGGGCCGGAAGGCGCATCTCCCGATTACATGGACCGCCAGGTCAGGGAACTGGAACGCCTTGCTATTCCCTACGTCGAACAGGGTTACGCCCGCCGGGTGCTGGTCCGGTCCGGCATGGGCGGCGGCGGTGGCGACGTGAACTCGAGCTTCTCCTATATCCCGCTGATGCCGTGGAATCAGCGGGATCGCCGCGCCCAGGAACTGGCCGCCGAACTGAATCAGAAGGTCGCCGGCATACCCGGCGTGATCGGCATGGTCATGCTGCCCCCGAGCTTGAATATCCGCAGCTCGGGCCAGCCCCTGATCGTCGTGCTCGGCGGCACCGACTACGGCGAGCTGGCCGAGTGGACGGAACGGGTCATAGACCGTGTCGCCGAGAATCCGAACATCATGGGCCTGCGCTCGGATTTTTTTGAACGCAAACCGAAAATACAGGTGGAGGTGGACCGGAACCGGGCCGCCGACCTCGGCGTGTCCCTGGCGACCGTAGGCCGAACCCTGGAAACCATGCTCGGCTCCCGCATCGTGACGACCTTCGAAGATCGCGGCGAGGAATACAACGTGCTGCTCCAGGCGAAACCCGAAGACCGGGCCACGCCGTCGGATCTGCAGAATATCTACGTGCGCTCCGAGAGAGGCGGGCTGATTCCCCTTGCGAACCTCGTGCGCCTGAAGGAACTGGCCGGGCCGCTTGAGTTGAAGCGCTTCGACCGGCTGCGCTCCATCAGTATGACCGGGTCCCTCGCCGCGGGTTACTCCCTCGGTGAAGCGCTGGACTACATGGACGGGATAATTCGCGAGGAAGTGCCCGAGGGCGTGCGGATCAACTACGACGGAGAATCCCGCGAGTTCCGCCAGTCAGGGAGTTCCATTTACTTCACCTTCGGGCTGGCCCTGGTGCTGTCATTCCTGGTGCTTGCCGCCCAGTTCGAAAGCTTCAGACATCCGCTGATCATCATGCTGACGGTACCGATGGCGCTGTTCGGCGGCCTGTTGGGGTTGCACGCCTTTGGTTCCAGCATCAACGTCTACAGCCAGATCGGCGCCATCATGCTGATTGGACTGGCGGCAAAAAACGGCATCCTGATTGTCGAGTTTGCCAATCAACTGCGAGATCGCGGCGTCGCTTTCACCGAGGCGATCCTGGAAGCGGCGTCGGTGCGGCTGCGGCCGGTCCTGATGACCAGCCTGTGCACGGCCGGTGGCGCAGTTCCGCTGATGCTGGCAGCCGGCGCCGGGGCCGAATCGAGACGAACTATCGGCGCCGTGGTGTTCTTCGGGGTGACGACATCAGTCTTCCTGACGCTGTTCCTGATTCCGGCCGTGTACTCGCTGCTGGCGCGACGCACGGAGTCGCCGGAGCATGTCAGCCGCATGGTGGAACGACTGCGGGAATCGGGCGCGGGCTAATAACCGCCGTCAACGGCCGCTGCGGCCGTCGCTATTCCTGGTCGGCGGTGGCCTTTTCCGGCTGATCCAGCAGCTGCACCATGGCCATTGGTGCCGAATCGCCGGCGCGATAGCCGGTCTTCAGAATACGCAGGTAACCGCCGGGGCGTTCTTTGAAGCGGGGCCCCAGCTCGTTAAAGAGCTTGCCCACAGAGGCCTTGTCGCGCAGGCGGCTGAACGCCAGCCGGCGCCGCGCCACGCCATCTTCTTTCGCCATCGTGATCAGGCGCTCAACCACGCGCCGCAACTCCTTCGCCTTCGGCAGTGTCGTGCGAATGGTCTCGTGCTGAATCAGCGACACGGCCATGTTGCGATACATGGCCTTGCGGTGACTGCTGGTCCGGCCGAGGCTACGGCCTGATTTCTGATGGCGCATCGTTCTTTCCTCACCCGCGGCGACCCCTGTGGGCCGCGGCGCAGGCCATAGTGCTCAGGCGGCCTGATCGCCACCCACGGCCAGTCCCGCTGGCGGCCAGTTCTCGACCCGCATTCCGAGGGCCAGACCGTGGCTCTCCAGGACTTCCTTGATCTCCGTCAGCGACTTCTTGCCAAGGTTCGGCGTGCGCAGCAGCTCCACCTCGGTACGCTGGATCAGGTCCCCGATGTAATTGATGTTCTCGGCCTTCAGGCAGTTGGCAGAACGTACTGTGAGTTCCAGTTCGTCCACCGGGCGCAGCAGCAGCGGGTCAACCTGGGTTTCGCCCGCGCTGATGCCCTGCTGGGCTTCGCCCTGCAGATCCATGAACACGCTCAACTGATCCTTCAGGATGCTGCCGGCACGGCGAATGGCCTCTTCGGCGTCGATGGTGCCGTTGGTCTCCACATCCAGCAGGAGCTTGTCCAGGTTGGTGCGTTGCTCTACGCGCGCTGCCTCTACCGTGTAGGTGACCCGCCGGATCGGGCTGAAGGACGCATCGAGCCGCAGGCGACCGATCATCGTGTCCTGCTCTTCGGCTTCCTGTGGCTGCGTCGCCGGGCGATAGCCGCGGCCGCGCTCCACCGTGAGCACCATCTTCAGTTCGCCCGCGCTCGTCAGATTGGCAATCACCAGTTCCGGGTTCACGACTTCAATATCGTGATCACCGGCGATGTCGCCGGCTGTCACCGGACCGGGACCTTTCTTGGCCAGCGTCAGCTGCCCATGGTCGCGCGCGTGCATACGGATAGCGACATCCTTGAGATTCAGCAGAATCTCAACCACGTCTTCCTGCACACCCTCGATGCTGGTGTACTCGTGCAGCACACCCTCAATCTCGGCTTCCACAATGGCCGCGCCCGGCATGCTGGACAACAGCACTCGACGCAACGCATTGCCCAGCGTGTGACCAAAGCCACGCTCGAAGGGTTCAATAACAATCCGCGCCCGCGTCGAGCTCTCAGGCTTGACGTTGACACTGCGGGGCTTCAAAAATTCTACGGCTGATTCCTGCATTTTGGCAGATGCCTCCTACTTACTTCGAGTAGAGCTCGACGACCAGGTTCTCGTTGATGTCGGGCAGGATATCTTCACGCTCAGGCAGAGACTTGAGCGTCCCGGCCATACCCTGCTCGTCAACTTCGACCCAATCGGGCAGCCCCATCTGGGTTGCGATGCTCATGGCGTTCTTGATGCGCAGCTGGCTACGAGCCTTCTCACGCACCTCGATTTTGTCACCCGCCGATAACTGGTAAGACGGGATGTTCACGGCGGTACCGTTCACTGCTATGGACTTGTGCGATACCAGCTGGCGTGCCTCGGCACGCGTAGAGGCAAAACCCATCCGATAGACAATGTTGTCCAGCCGGCCCTCCAGCAGCTTCAGCAGATTCTGGCCCGTGGACCCCTTCTGCTGTGCGGCCTTCTTGTAATAGTTGCGGAACTGTCGCTCGAGCACGCCGTACATCCGACGCAGCTTCTGCTTCTCTCGCAGCTGCAGGCCGTAATCAGACAGGCGCGGTCGGCGGCCTCCCTGGGTTTGTCCCGGCGGGCTGTCGAGCTTGCACTTCGTGTCGAGAGGCTTGACGCCACTCTTCAGGAAGAGATCCGTACCCTCGCGGCGCGCGAGCTTACATGTTGGTCCTATATACCTGGCCATCAGTCGTCCTCAAACCCGGCGCTTTTTCGGCGGCCGGCAGCCATTGTGTGGAATTGGCGTCACGTCTTCGATATTGGTGATACGGAAACCGCAGGCATTCAGCGAACGCACGGCGGACTCCCGTCCCGGACCCGGCCCACGCACCCGGACTTCCAGATTCTTCATGCCGGCTTCCTGGGCAGCGCGCCCGGCTTTCTCCGCCGCAATCTGGGCAGCGAAGGGCGTGCTCTTTCGGGAACCACGGAAACCACAGCCACCGGAGGTTGCCCACGAAATGGTATTGCCCTGCCGATCGGTGATCGTAATGATCGTATTGTTGAACGACGCATGAATGTGCGCGATCCCTTCCGGGACCTGCCGCTTGATCTTCTTGCGAGTCTTGGTTTGTGCCATATGAATCTACCCGCCCTAGCGCCGAATCGGTCGCCGCGGGCCTTTCCTCGTTCTTGCATTAGTCCGGGTACGCTGCCCGCGCAGGGGCAGACCACGACGATGACGAATACCGCGGTAGCAGCCGAGGTCCATCAGTCGCTTGATGCTCATCGTAACCTCACGACGCAGATCGCCCTCGACAGGGAACCGCGCAATCACACCGCGCAGTTGCTCGATCTCCGGCTCGCTCAGGTCTTTCACTTTCGTGTCAGGCGCAACGCCGGCTTCCTGGCAAATGACCTGGGACCGGCTCTTGCCGACTCCGTAGATATGCGTCAACGCGATTACCACGTGCTTTTGCAGCGGTATGTTGATTCCTGCGATACGCGCCATCCAAACGTCTCCTATGGGTTTCTTGCGCCCTAACCCTGGCGCTGCTTGTGGCGAGGATCGGTGCAAATCACCCGCACGACACGTTTGCGCCGGACGATTTTGCAGTTCCTGCAGATTTTCTTAACAGAGGCTCTGACTTTCATCGCTTCTCTCCCGGGGATAGCGGCCGCGCTCAGCGGACCTGCCCGGCCCTCCCGTAACCTTTCAGATTGGCTTTCTTCAACAAGCCTTCGTACTGGTGAGACATCATGTGGGCCTGCAGCTGCGCCATGAAGTCCATCGTGACAACCACGATGATCAGCAGCGAGGTGCCGCCGAAGTAGAAGGGCACACGCAACCACAGAATCATGAACTCGGGCAGCAAGCACACCGAGGTGATGTACATCGCGCCCCAAAAAGTCAGCCGTGTCAGCACCTTATCGATGTAGTCGGCCGTCTGCGCGCCGGGACGAATGCCGGGAATAAAGGCCCCCGAGCGTTTCAGATTGTCGGCCGTCTCCCGCGAATTGAACACCAGCGCGGTATAGAAGAAGCAGAAGAAGATAATCATCGACGCGTAGAACAGGATATACACGGGCTCGCCGGGCTGCAGTCGCGCGGCCATGTTCTGGAGCCAGCCGGCACCTTCAACGGTCCCAAACCAGCCGGCAATGGTGGCCGGAAACAGGATGATGCTGGAGGCGAAAATCGGCGGAATGACGCCCGCCATGTTCAGCTTGAATGGCAGGTGGCTGGACTGGCCCGCGTACATCTTCCGGCCTTGCTGCCGCTTGGCGTAGTGCACCGAAATTCGCCGCTGCGCGCGCTCAATGAAGACCACACCGTAAGTGACGGCCAGCACCACCGCGACCAAAAGCAGCGCGAGGGCTGCTGAAACCTCGCCCGTTTCTACCAGCTGCAGCGTGCCGCCGATGGCCGACGGCAAGCCGGAAATGATGCTCGCCAGGATGATCATGGAAATCCCGTTGCCGATGCCGCGTTCGGTGATCTGCTCACCAAGCCACATCAGGAATACGGTGCCGGTGACCAAGGTGATCATCGCCGTGAAAATGAAGTTAAAGCCCGGTGCAATGACGACGCCCTGGTTCTGCAAGGCCACGGACGCACCCATGGCCTGGAGCGATGCGAGAATTACCGTCAGGTAGCGGGTGTAAGAAGTAATCTTGCGCCGGCCAGCTTCGCCTTCTTTCTTGACGGCAGCCAGTTCAGGAATCACCACGCTGGCCATCTGCATGATGATGGAGGCCGAGATGTACGGCATGATGCCGAGCGCGAAAATGCTCAAGCGTTCCAGCGCGCCGCCGGAAAACATATTGAACATGCTGAGTATGGTGCCTTCCTGTTCCTGGAAGAACTGCTCCAGCGACACGGGATCGATGCCCGGAACCGGGATGAAAGTGCCGATCCGGTAAACGATCAGGGCGCCGAACAGGAAGAACAGGCGCGAACGCAGGTCGGCAAAGCGGGAGGCTTCGCCGAGCGCTGCAGCTGGATTGACTATCTTGCCTTTCGCCATGTTCTTGATGCGCGCCCGAAGACGCTCAGTCCTCTATCGTGCCGCCGGCGGCCTCGATAGCCTTGCGGGCACCCGGCGTCACGGCCAGACCCTTGATCTTCACCGCCTTTTCGAGCTTGCCCGACGCGAATACCTTCGCGCGTTTGGCCCGGGACGGCACCAGACCCGCCCGCTTCAGGCTGTCCAGGTCCACGACGTCGTCCTGCGGCAACGCCAGTTCGTGCAAGCGCAGCTCCGCCACATCGCCTGCGTTTCGTGAATGGAAGCCGATCTTTGGCAGGCGCCGCTGCAAGGGCATCTGGCCGCCCTCGAAGCCCGTCTTGTGATAGCCGCCAGACCGCGCATGCTGGCCTTTCACACCACGGCCACAGGTCTTGCCCTGGCCTGCAGAGTGGCCGCGACCCACGCGCTTGCGCATTCTGCGGCTGCCCGGTTTCAGCGTGTTCAGTTTCATCTAGGCTTCCTCGACCCGCAGCAGGTATGACACCTTGTTCACCATGCCGCGATTCTCAGGCGTGTCGAGCACTTCCACGGTCTGGTGCATACGCCGCAAGCCAAGCCCCGCGACACAGGCGCGGTGGGTCTTCAAGCGGCCATGCTTGCTGCGAATCAGTGTCACCTTCAGTTTTGCGGGTGCTGCCATGGTGCCGTTACCCGGTAATCTCAGCGACGGACTTGCCGCGCTTGGCTGCAATACGCTCCGGCGACTGGGCGCGGTACAACGCGTCGATGGTCGCCCTCACGAGGTTGATGGGGTTGCGAGAGCCGTAGCTCTTGGCCAGCACGTTACGCACGCCGGCACATTCGAAAACTGCGCGCATCGCGCCCCCGGCGATCACACCGGTACCTTCAGACGCTGGCAGGATAAACACGCGCGTCGCTCCATGACGACCTTGCATCGCATAGTGAAGTGTCTCCTCACGCAGCGATACCTCGCGCATGTTCTTGCGGGCCACCTGCATCGCCTTCTGAATCGCGATGGGCACTTCACGCGCCTTGCCGTAGCCAAAGCCCACACGGCCGGCACCGTCGCCGACCACGGTCAGGGCGGTAAAACCAAACTGGCGACCACCCTTGACCACTTTTGCCACGCGATTCACCGTGACCAGCTTCTCCAGCAGGTCGTCGGATCCTTGTGACTGTTCAACCCTTGCCATGCATTAACACTCCGCCTAAAACTCCAGGCCACCTTCGCGCGCGGCATCTGCCAGCGCCCGGACACGTCCGTGGTAGCGAAAACCCGAACGGTCGAAAGCCACCTGCTTCACGCCCGCCGCCGTTGCTTTTTCTGCAATGGCCTTGCCGACCTTTGCCGCCGCAGCGACGTTGCCGGTGCCACTGCCGTCTTTCAGCGCCTTCTGCACCGTGGATGCAGCTGCCATCACGGCGCCATCCGGCCCGATTACCTGGGCATAGATATGCCGAGGCGTGCGATGCACGGTCAGCCGAGGCACGCCCAGCGAGCGGATCTTGGCCCGGGCTTTTTTCGCCCGGCGCAGCCGTCTGATTTTTCCGTTCATTTCCTGCTCTGCTCCGCGGCGCTACTTCTTCTTCGCTTCCTTCATCACCACCCGCTCATCCGAGTAGCGCACGCCCTTGCCTTTATAGGGCTCTGGCGGGCGGTAGTGACGAATCTCTGCGGCAACCTGGCCAACTTTCTGCTTGTCGATACCCTTGACGATGATTTCGGTCTGGCTCGGCGTCTCGATCGTGACGCCCTCGGGCACCGAATATTCCACCGGGTGCGAGAAACCGAGCGTCAGGTTCAGGGCTTTCCCCTTAGCCTGGGCTCGATAGCCGACGCCGACCAGCTCCAGTTTCCGCTCGAAACCGTCCGTCACGCCCGTCACCATATTGCCGAGTAGCGCTCGGGTTGTGCCGGTCATCGCGTTAGCAAAGCGCGAGCCGGAACGAGAGGCGACATTCGCTTCACCGTCGTCCACCTTGACTTCGACCTCCTGGCTCAACGCCAGGTGCAGCTCACCCTTCGGGCCTTTAACCGACAGATCGCTGCCGGTCTGTTTCAGCTCGACGCCCTTGGGCAGGCTCAGTGATTTGCTAGCAATTCTGGACATGATTCCTGTACCGCTTTCCCGCTGTCGTTCCGATCAGGACACAACACACAGGACTTCACCGCCGAAGCCTTTACGCCGGGCGGTTTTATCGGTCATTACGCCCGCGGACGTGGACACGATCGCCACACCAAGCCCGCCGAGCACGTTCGGCAGTTCATCCTTGTTCTTGTAGACCCGCAGACCCGGCCGGCTCACACGATGCAGCTCGTCGATCACCGGGCGGCCCTCGAAGTAACGCAGCCAGACCGCGAGTTCGCGCTTGTTGCCGGGTTGATCTTCGATCTCGTAACGATCGATATAACCTTCCTCTGCCAGCACTTTCGCGATCGCAACCTTGGTTGTCGACGACGGCATCCGCACGGTGTCGAAACCAACGGCCTGACCGTTGCGAATGCGGGTCAGCATATCGGCGATGGGATCTGTCATGCTCATGCCATTACTCCGTCTGCCGCCTTACCAGCTAGCCTTACCAAGGCCTGGAATATTGCCGGCCATCGTCTGCTCACGCAGCTTGTTCCTGCCCAGGCCGAATTTGCGGTAATAACCCCTTGGCCGACCGGAAATCGAACAACGGCTACGCATACGCACGGGGCTCGCATCCCGCGGCATTTTCTGCAGCGCCAGCATTGCGGCCTGCTTATCTTCCTCCGAGCTCTTCGGGCTCTGGATGATTTCCTTCAACACTGCCCGCTTCGCTGCGTAGCGCTGCACAATTTTTGCGCGCTTGACTTCGCGAGCGATCATCGATTTCTTTGCCATGCTCTGATCTGACCCGTATCTATTTCTTGAAGGGAAAATTGAATGCGTCGAGCAGCGCTCGACCCTGTTCGTCGTTGACAGCGGATGTCGTAATCGTGATGTCCATGCCGCGAACGGCATCGATCTTGTCGTAATCGATCTCCGGAAAAATGATCTGCTCCTGAACACCCAGGCTGTAATTACCACGGCCATCGAAAGACTTGGGGTTTAAACCCCGGAAGTCCCGCTCGCGCGGAATAGCAATGGCGATCAACCGGTCCAGGAACTCGTACATCCGCTCGCGCCGCAACGTCACCTTGCAGCCAATGGCCATACCGTCACGCAGCTTGAAGGCAGCAACAGACTTGCGCGCCTTGCAGACGTTGGGCTTCTGGCCGGAAATCTTTTCCATGTCTTCCATGGCTTTCTCGACAACCTTGCGATCAGCAACGGCTTCGCCCACGCCCATATTCAGCGTGATCTTCTCGACCCGCGGTACCTGCATGACGTTACTGACGCCCAGCTGTTCCATCAGCTTGGGCACCACCGTCTCCTTGTAGTATTCCTGCAATCTGGCCATCTTGAATGCTCCCGCGCGCGCCTACTCAGACGTCCACAACTTCTTTGTTGGACTTGTAGAAGCGCACCTTCCGGCCGTCCTCCAGCGTCTTGACGCCCACGCGATCGCCCTTGCCGGTCTGCGGGTTGAACAGCATCACATTCGATGCGTCCAGGGGCATTTCCTTTTCGATAATGCCGCCCTGCACCCCGGCGTTGGGGTTTGGCTTCTGGTGCTTTTTGACAACGTTCACGTTCTCAACCAGCACCCGGTCATCTTCTATGACGTTCAGGATCGTGCCCCGGCGACCCTTGTCTTTGCCGGTAATCACGATGACTTCGTCGCCCTTGCGTAGTCTTTGCATTGCTCTCGCCGTCCCTCGGTATTGCTCAGAGCACTTCCGGCGCCAGGGAAATAATCTTCATGAAACGCCCGGTGCGCAGCTCACGGGTCACGGGCCCGAAAATGCGAGTACCAATGGGCTCCAAACGATTGTTCAACAGCACGGCTGCATTTCCATCGAAACGAATCAACGAGCCGTCGGCCCGACGCACACCCTTGCGAGTTCGCACGACCACCGCGTTGTAGACCTCGCCTTTCTTGACCCGGCCGCGCGGTATCGCATCTTTCACGCTGACCTTGATGATGTCGCCGACGCCTGCATAGCGGCGTTTCGACCCGCCCAGCACCTTGATGCACTGCAGGCGGCGAGCACCGCTGTTATCGGCGGCGGACAGGGTTGTCTGCATCTGGATCATGGTCAGCTTCCGTCAGTCAATACCGGCCGTCAGCCAGCATCGGCACGCTGGACGACTTCCACCAGACGCCAGGACTTGTATTTCGACAACGGCCGGCATTCACTGATAGACACCGTGTCGCCCTCGTTGCAGTCGTTTTCCTCATCATGGGCGAGCACCTTGGTCGTCCGCTTGATGTACTTCCCGTACATCGGGTGCTTGACCTTGCGCTCAATCGCCACCGATATGGTCTTGTCCATTTTGCTGCTGACGACACGTCCCGTTGCCGTGCGCACGTTCTTGACGGCGGTGTCTGTCGGAGCCTGATCTTTGTCGCTCATGTTCTTTCCACTAAGCCTTTGCGGTGCGCTCGTTCAGCACCGTCTTGATCCTGGCAACGTCCTTGCGAACTTTGCCGTACTGGTCGGACCGGACCAGCTGGCCGGTTGCCTGCTGCATACGCAGGTTGAACTGTTCACGACGCAGCTTTACCAGCTCCTCGGCCAGTTCCGCTTCGGTCTTGCCGCGTATCTCTTCCGCTTTCATCAGAGCACCTGCCTCGACACGACAATGGTAGGCACCGGCAGCTTGGCTGCGGCCAGGCGAAAGGCCTCGCGGGCCACTTCCTCGGCGACACCCTCCATCTCGTAGAGGACCCGGCCGGGCTGAATCTGGGCGACCCAGTATTCGACGTTGCCCTTGCCCTTGCCCTGGCGAACCTCGAGAGGCTTCTTGGTAATCGGCTTGTCGGGGAATATACGGATCCAGATCTTGCCGCCGCGCTTGACGTACCGGGTCATAGCCCGCCGCGCGGCCTCAATCTGGCGAGCGGTAATACGTCCACGACCCGTTGCTTTCAGGCCGTACTCACCGAATGCCACGGAACTGCCACGCAAGGCCAGACCGCGATTGCGGCCCTTGTGCTGCTTGCGAAATTTGGTGCGTTTAGGCTGGAGCATCGCTCAACTTCCCTATCTGGACGCCTGTTCGGCAGCCTCAGCGGCCGAGTCTTTGGCGTCGAAGACTTCGCCCTTGAAAATCCAGACCTTGACGCCAATCACCCCGTAGGTGGTGCGCGCCTCGGCAAAGCCATAGTCGATATCGGCACGAAAAGTGTGCAGCGGCACGCGCCCTTCCCGGTACCACTCGCTGCGCGCGATTTCGGCACCGTTCAAGCGACCGCCGACCCTGATTTTCACGCCCTGGGCGCCGAGTCGCATCGTATTGGTCACAGCCCGTTTCATCGCGCGGCGAAACATGACGCGGCGCTCCAATTGCTGGGCGATACCCTCGGCAACCAGCTGTGCGTCCAGCTCTGGCTTGCGCACCTCGGCAATGTTCAGACGCACGTCCGGCAATGGTAACTTCAGCATGCCAGCGACTTGAGTGCGCAGGCGTTCAATGTCTTCGCCCTTCTTGCCGATCACGATACCCGGCCGCGCAGTGTGGATAGTGATCTGCGCCTTGCGGGCAGGACGCTCGATATGAATGCGGCTGACGGAAGCATCTTTCAACTTTTCCTTGAGGAACTCACGGACCGCGAAGTCCGAAGCCACCAGCTCGGCAAAATTATGGCGATCCGGGTACCAGCGAGACGCCCAGTCGCGGCTGATGCCGAGGCGGATGCCGATTGGATTGACTTTCTGACCCATGACCTGTTCCTACTCGTCCGCGACCTGCACGGTGATATGACTGTTGCGCTTGATAATGCGCGCGCCTCGACCCTTCGCGCGCGCACGGTAGCGCCGCAGCGTGGGTGCCTGATCGATCATGATGCAGGACACCTTCAACTCGTCTACGTCGGCCCCGTGATTGTGCTCGGCATTCGCCACGGCAGATTCCAGCACCTTCTTCACGATCGCGGCGCCCTTCTTCGGCATGAACCCCAGAATCTGCAGCGCGCTCTCCACGGTCTTGCCGCGCACGGCGTCGGCTACCAGGCGGCATTTCTGCGGCGAGATGCGTGCGTGCCTGAGTTTTGCTGAAACGTTCATGACTCTGGCCCTACCTGGTCTTCCGGTCGCCCGAGTGGCCCTTGAAGGTCCGCGTAACCGCGAGCTCGCCCAGCTTGTGGCCAACCATATTCTCTGAGATCAGCACGGGCACATGGTCGCGACCGTTGTGAATGGCGATGGTCAACCCCACCATATCGGGCAGGATCGTCGAACGCCGCGACCAGGTCTTGATGGGCCGACGGCTGCTCGACTGGGCGGCTACGGCAACCTTCCTGGCCAGGTGCTCGTCGACGAACGGGCCTTTTTTAACGGAACGCGGCACTGTATTTCCTCGCTATACGGGCAACTATTTCTTGCGGCGGCGCAAGATCATGCTATCGGTACGCTTGTTATTGCGGGTCTTGTAACCCTTGGTCGGCAGTCCCCAGGGCGTCACGGGGTGGCGACCACCCGAGGTGCGGCCCTCGCCGCCGCCGTGCGGGTGATCTACCGGGTTCATGGCCACGCCGCGCACCGTGGGGCGACGGCCACGCCAGCGCTGTGCGCCCGCCTTGCCGAGCTTGCGCAGGCTGTGCTCGCCGTGCCCTACCTCACCGATAGAGGCGCGGCAGTTCACGTGCACTTTGCGCATTTCGCCGGACCGCATCCGCAGAGTCGCGTAAGCGCCTTCACGGGCAACGAGCTGTGCGCTGCTGCCAGCCGCGCGCACCATCTGGGCGCCTTTGCGCGGCTTCAGCTCCACGCAGTGCACCTGGGTACCCAGCGGAATATTTCGCAGGGGCAATGCGTTGCCAGTCTTGATCGGCGCCTCGCGCCCGGACATGACTTCATCGCCGGCCTTGATCCTGTTCGGTGCCAGGATATAGCGGCGCTCACCGTCGGCGTACAGAACGAGCGCGAGGTGAGCGCTGCGGTTCGGGTCGTATTCAATTCGCTCGATACGGCCGGGTACTCCGTCCTTGTTCCGCTTGAAGTCCACCACACGGTAGTGATGCTTGTGACCGCCACCGCGATGCCGCGTGGTGATGCGACCTTTGTTGTTCCGCCCGCCGGTGCGCGATTGCTTTTCGAGCAACGGCGCGTGGGGCTCACCCTTGTGAAGCTCCGGAGAAAGGACCTTGACAGTGAAACGGCGTCCGGGGGAGGTAGGTTTGAGTTTCTGCAGCGGCATGATCGCGTCCCTTTCCCTAGTCGGCGCCGAGGAAATCGATGTCGTTACCCTCGGCGAGGGTGACGTAAGCCTTCTTCCAGTCGTGCCGGCGGCCCATGGTCTGACCAAAGCGCTTGACCTTGCCCCGGATGTTCACAATCTGGACACCCTCGACCTTCACCTCGAACATCATTTCCACCGCCCGGCGAACTTCCTGCTTGGTGGAGTCGCGGCGAACCCGAAAGACGACCTGATTGTTCGCTTCGCCAACGCGCGTGCTCTTCTCGGACAGGTGGGGTCCGAGCAAGACCGTCATCAGCCGTTCCTGGTTCGCTACGGCAGTCATGAGAAGCGCTCCTCGAGGCCCTTGACGGCGGCCTTGGTGGCCAGCACCACGGGATAGCGCACGAGGCTCAGCGGATTCACTTCGCGCAGGTCCAGAATGTCTACGCCGGGCAGGTTGCGCGCCGCGAGGCAGGTATTGGTGTCGTACTCGTCGACGACGATCAGCACGTTTTGCAGCCCGAGCTGGTCGAGTTTGCCAACCAGCTCGCGGGTCTTCGGCTCCTCACAGCTCAGCTCATTGACAACCAGCAAGCGCTCCTGGCGAACGAGCTCAGACAGGATGGAGCGCATGGCTGCGCGATACATCTTGCGGTTGAGTTTCTGCGCGTGACTCCGCGGCGACGCTGCGAAAGCGCGGCCGCCGCCCACCCAGATGGGGCTCCGTATGGTACCCGCGCGAGCGCGGCCGGTGCCTTTCTGACGCCAGGGTTTCGTGCCGCCGCCACGCACCTGGGCGCGGGTCTTTTGCGCCTTGGTGCCACGATGCGCGTAGGCGCGATGCGCCGTTACGACCTGGTGAACCAGTGCCTCATTGAACGCGGCGTCGAAGGTGCTGTCCGCGACTTCGAGGCTGCCTGTTCCACCCTGAATTGCAAGCTTCATGTCGCAGCTCCGTCTCAGCCCCGGGCCTTGGTCGCCGGCGTTACCACCAAGCGGCCGCCACTGTGCCCGGGGACCGCGCCCTTCACGAGAATCAGGTTGCGCTCTGCGTCAACCTTCACGACCTCGAGGTTCTGTGCGGTGCGGCGGACATTGCCGAGATGACCGGACATCTTTTTACCTTTGAACACCCGGCCTGGTGTCTGGTTCTGACCAATGGAACCCGGTGCACGATGGGCCAGCGAGTTGCCGTGCGTAGCGTCCTGGGTCCGGAAATGATGGCGCTTGACGACACCAGCGTAGCCCTTGCCGATCGTCGTGCCGGCGACATCCACCTTCTGGCCGGCTTCAAAACGCTCTACGGTCAATTCTGACCCCGGCTCCAGGTCTTCTTTCTCGCCTTGTTCGACGCGGAATTCCCAGAGACCTTCACCAGGTTCGGTGGAAGTTGCCGCGTACTGGCCGGCCATGGACTTGCTGAGCCGCGAGGCCTTGGTACCACCGGTCGTGACCTGCAGAGCGGCGTAGCCGTCACCTTCACCGTCCTTCACCCGGGTGATCCGGTTGGGCAGCGCCTGGATCACGGTCACGGGCACGGACTCGCCCGCGTCCGTAAAGACCCGCGTCATGCCGCACTTTTTGCCGATCAGCCCAATGGCCATGCCGGAACCTCTGCCGCCCCGGATTCCTCCGCGGAACCGGAACTGTCTTAAAAATGATACAAACACCGAGCCCTGGCCTGGATGTTTTCTTGCCCGGTGCTGCGGTTCACCCGTCCTGTCACCCGCGCCCGGCGGGATCCTTCCCCTGGGGAATCGGCCGGGGCCGCCGCCGTCAGCCCATCTCACTCGCAACTAAGCCCGGTGCGGGAAAACCCACCCCGGGCCACAGCGAGCCGAAAATTATAGCACTAAATCCGGTCAGTTCAATTTGATTTGAACGTCCACCCCGGCCGGCAGTTCGAGCTTCATCAGCGCGTCCACCGTCTTATCCGTCGGCTCGATAATGTCCATCATGCGCTTGTGGGTGCGCATCTCGTACTGATCCCGGGCGTCCTTGTTGACGTGCGGCGAGATCAGCACCGTAAATCGCTCTTTCTTGGTCGGCAGCGGCACCGGACCCTTGACCTGGGCGCCGGTGCGCTTGGCCGTCTCGACGATTTCCCGCGCCGAGGTATCGATCAGCCGGTGATCGAAGGCCTTCAGCCGGATCCGTATGTTCTGGTTCGTTGCCATGTCTTTGTCCTGTGTCCTGCTTTCCGGCCGGGCCCGGGGGATGTCCCTCCCCGGAATGGCTCGCTGCGCTGCGCTTTACTTCCGGTCCGGGACATCCCCCGGACCCGGCCTGCGACCGCAGCCTCTCACTCTTACCGCCCCCCCATCGAGGGAAGGGCCACC